>NZ_RZRT01000117.1:0-6813 GCF_003998295.1 Mesorhizobium sp. M7A.F.Ca.US.011.01.1.1 | reverse complement strand
TGCGGCGACAGCACGAATGGAAGCGACAACGTCAGCCGTCGATGAGCCGTAGCCGTGCCCCACGGGAATTGCGCTTTGAAGTGTCAGCTCGCCGCCGCCGGTGACGTTCAAGAAATCGAGCGTGAGCCGCGCAGCTGCCGACGCCTTGACCTTGTGATCGGGGTTGACAACGACCGCATCGTTGTCGCTCCTGGCAAAGCTCGCCTCCGATCTCAAGCCGGCAATCGGCAGCGTCACGAGCCCGCGATGAAGGCGCCCGCCATCGTCCTTGAAGACGCCCTGGATGAGTTCGCCGTGATGCCCGATCGCCGCCGCCGTCCCCACCGACGACTTCATCGTTTCACGGCTCATATGCTCGCCGGCCCCAGCCATTTTCATCTCCCCACGCTTTCCAGCCACGCGGGAAGATGGCGCCGACGATTGGCAGCCGCCCTTAAGGAATTCCGGTATTGACAGCCCCTATCGAACGAGCCGGCCGCGAGGCGATGCTGGCGGATCGTCAGGCGGCGGAGCCAAGGTGCCTCAGCGGCCGGCCGGCCGACACCGACTGCACCGCGGCCATGATACCTTGCGCATCGATCCCGTAATGCCGATAGAGATCCGCGATCGTACCGGTCTGGCCGAAATGCTCGACGCCGAGCGCGCGCGTGCGATGGCCATGAACCGACCCCAGCCAGGCGAGCGTTGCGGGATGCCCGTCCAGCACCGTCACGATGGCACATGAGGCCGGGAGATCGGCCAACAGGCGCTCGACATGACTGGTGGCGCGCGGATGGCCATATTGCCGCGCCCGCGCCGCGGCCGACCAGCCGGCGTTCAGCCGGTCGGCCGAGGTCACGGCAAGAAGCCCGACATCGCGCCGGTCACCGGCCATCAGCCCCAATGCCTGGACCGCCTCCGGCGCGACAGCTCCCGAATAGGCGATGACCACAGCGGCATTCGGCCCGGGTTTGCGCAACCAGTAGGCGCCATCGACGATGTCGCGCGCCGGGGTGTCCCCGGTCTGGCGTGTCGGCTGCTCGATCAGCCGCGTCGAGAGCCTGAGGTAGACCGAACCTCCCGTCTGATCGCGCAGCCAGGTATGGTCATCGGGCTCGGTCTCGCCGGAGCGCTGCATGTAGTCGAATGCCCAACGCAGGATGACGGCCAGCTCGTCGACATAGGCCGGCTCGAATGTCGCCAGGCCGTCCTGCGCCATGCCGATCAGCGGCGTGGCGATCGACTGATGCGCTCCGCCCTCGGGCGCCAGCGTGACGCCAGAAGGCGTCGCCGCCAGGATAAAGCGAGCGTCCTGATAGCAAGCATAGTTGAGCGCATCGAGGCCACGCTCGATAAACGGGTCGTAGAGCGTTCCAACCGGAAGCAGGCGCTCGCCATGAAGCGAATGCGACAAACCCAGCGCCGACAGCATCGTGAAGAGGTTCATCTCCGAGATGCCGAGTTCGAAATGCTGTCCCGACGGCGAAAACGTCCAGTTGAAGGTAGAGGGAATGCGTTCTTCACGAAAAATGTCCGCCTGGTCGCGGCGCGCAAACAGACCCCGCCTGTTTACCCAGGCGCCAAGATTGGTCGAGACGGTGACGTCCGGAGACGTGGTGACGACACGCTTTGCAAAATCGCTGTCTGACTTGGCGATGTCGTGCATCAAAAGGCCAAAGCCCTGCTGTGTCGACATGGACGCCTGGGCGCTGAAAGCAATCCGCGCCGGCACGGTTATGGCTGGGGCTTGATGGCGGCGGGTAGCTGCCTGCGCGAATGGCGACGACGCCAGATAGGACCGGATCGCGGCCTCATCATATGCAAGGCCCTCGAACATGTCCCATTCACGCCCCGCGCGGACACCCATGCCTTGCCGCAGCGCGTCGACTTGCGCCGGCGTCATCAATCCAGCGTGATTGTCCTTATGGCCGGCCAGCGGCAGGCCGAAACCTTTGATGGTATAGGCGATGAAGCAGGTCGGACGATCATGACCGCGCGCCTTCTCGAAGGCATCGATGATGCTCGCCAGATCATGGCCGCCGAGATTCGCCATCAAGGCGGCAAGGTCTTCGTCGCTGCGCTTCTCGATCAGGCGGGTGACCGGTCCCTGATCACCGAGGTCGTCCAGAAGGCGCCTGCGCCATGCGGCGCCGCCCTGGAAGGTCAACGCGGAATAGAGCTGATTGGGGCATGCGTCGATCCAGGACCGCAGCTTTTCGCCGCCCTCTTCCGCGAAGGCCGCCTGTTGCAATGTCCCATGTTTGAGGATCACCACATCCCAGCCGAAGTTGCGAAAGATGGACTCGAACCGCTGCCACAGGCCTTCGCGCACCACCGCATCAAGGCTCTGCCTGTTGTAGTCGACGACCCACCAAGTGTTGCGCAGGCCGTGTTTCCAGCCTTCGAGAAGGGCCTCGAAGATATTGCCTTCGTCCATTTCAGCGTCGCCGAGAAGGGCGACCATCCGACCTTCCGGCTGGTCCGCGTTCCAGCCTTTTGCCCTGACATAATCTTGGACCAGGGAGGAGAACAGGGTTTGCGCCACGCCCAGTCCAACCGACCCGGTCGAGAAATCGACATCGTCGATATCCTTGGTTCGAGACGGGTAGGACTGCGCGCCGCGATAACCGCGGAAATTCTGCAGCTGCTCGAGCGTCTGCTTGCCGAACAGATATTGGATGGCGTGAAAAACCGGGCTGGCATGCGGCTTGACGGCAATACGGTCTTCGGGCCTGAGGATCTGGAAGTAGAGCGCCGTCATCAAGGTCGAGGCCGACGCCGACGACGCTTGATGGCCGCCGACCTTGAGGCCGTCCTGCGACCCGCGAACATGATTGGCATGATGGATCATCCAGACAGCCAGCCAAAGAACCTTGCGTTCAAGCTCCGAAAGGATCGTCATCGTCGGCTCCCGTGATATCGCGGCTTAACGATAGCGGCCACGGTCTCTCAAAAGTGGCTATTCTTACCCGAGCAGATCGATGATATTGGCTGATCCAGCCAATAACGATGTCCAGACGAGGGAAACGTGCCAAATCCGACGCTCGATGCAATCGATATGAAAATCATCGCCGCGCTTCAGAAGAACGCAAAAGCGACGACGAACGACCTCGCTGAAGCCGTCGGTCTTTCCCCTTCACCTTGCGCCCGGCGCGTCAGGCTCCTGGAGAGCGCCGGCGTCATCAAAGGTTACACCGTGGTCCTCGACCAGAAGAAGCTCGGCTTACCGATCAGCGCTTTCGCATCGATCAAGCTTGAACGGCAACGCGAGGGCGATCTCGACCGCTTCTCCCAGGCGGTGCTGCGCTGGCCGGAGGTGGTCGACTGCTATCTGATGACCGGCCAGCGGGATTACCTGATGCGCATCGTGGTGCGCGACCTCGAGGCCTATGAGCGGTTCATCAAGGACAAGCTGACGCGGCTGGACAACATCGCCTCGATCGAAAGCAGCTTCGCGCTGGGCCAAGTCAAGCGCTCGGAAGTCTTGCCCGTCTAATCGACCGGTTGTCTAGAACCATCGCGGCGGCAACTGAGTGAGGTTGAGGCATCTGCGTCAACCCAATGCAACTCACAAACAAACGTATTCCCCTCGTCGCCACGAGCGAGAGCCTCTCCTTGCTGCGTTCGCAATATTTTGTATATATTTTGTATATCTATATTGACGAATTGCCGCTTTCAAACGTAGCGTCGCGCGGCTGAGGCGGAACGCCTGCGCGCACTAACTCAATCTCACGGGAGGACTGAACCGATGAAATTTCGAGCCCGATCGGCCGCCATTGGCCTGGCCTGCATCGCCTATGCCGCGCTTGTTGGATCTCTATTGCCGGCCGCGGCGGAGACCACAAAAGAACGCGTCTTGAAGGAAGGACGCATCGTCATCGGCATCCATAACCGGTCGCCATGGGGCTACAAGAAGGAGGGAACCGGCGAGTTGCTCGGGTGGCACCCGGATCTCCTCAGAGCTGCCTTCGCCGATCTCGGCGTCAAGCAGGTCGACTTCGAGGTCACCGAGTTCGGCGCCTTGATCCCGGGCCTGATGGCCGGGCGTTTCGATGCCGTCGCATCTGGGCTGTCGATAACGCCGGAGCGATGCCAGCAGGTCGCATTCGGCGCTCCCGACCTGAGGTCGGACGACGCGGCTATCGTGCTCGCCGGGAACCCCAAGGCGCTCCATAGCTATGCGGATCTTGCCAAGAAAGCCGACGCGATCATGGGGGGCGGCCGCGGCAGCAATGTCATCAAGAACGCCATCACCGAGGGCGTTCCGGAGGACCGCATCCTGCAGTTCCCGGACATCGAGACCAACATCGCGGCACTGCGCGCCGGCCGCATCGACGCCGCGGTGTTCTCGTCCCCGACGGTGATCGGGCTGCTTGCCGGCAACAGGAGCCCCGATCTGGAGCGCGCCAGCCCGTTCACGACGGACGAAAAGTCGATCAGCTACATCGCGGTCGCGTTCAGGAAGGACGATGGCGATCTGCGCGACCTCTACAATCAGGGTCTGGCGAAGGTCATGTCGAAAGGCACGATCGCCACCATCATGGCGAAGTACGGATTTGGTCCCACGGAAAAAGTGCCGCCAGGATTGACGACGTCGCAATTGTGCGGAGCCGCCAACCACCGGCGTCAGCAACAGAAGCCCTCTGGCATCAACTGAGCGGATGGCGCCGCGCAAGCCCGCGCGGCGCCTCTGTCCGGCTACATGCCCTTCGGATCATTGTCGTTCCGCATCGCTGGACGGCGCAACGTCTTCGGGGATTCCTGCCGCAAGGTTGGTCCCTTGGCCAGGCGCCTGCCAATTACCAGATGGAGAACAGCTTCGTGCTCGGTGCCGAGGCTGACATCGCCTACAGCAATGCGACTGGACTGACCTCTCGGCACGGGGCGCGATGGCTCAGCGCTTTGCTCAAGAGCGAACTCAAGTGGTCGGGTTTGGCGCGGCTGCGGGCGGGCTATGCGTTCGACCGGACCTTGCCCTACATCACCGCGGGCGTGGCCGCGGCCAAATATGAAGTAAAATCCGGTATCCGGCTTTTATTCGTGGCCGGCGAGCCATCGGATCATGTTCGCCATCAGCCTACCGTAGAGTGGCCACCGGAGAAAATCCTGCGAGAGCCAATGCGGACCGATGTCGGTTGCCCAGGCGACTGTCCGGCCGCTTCCATGGTTGCGAATGGCAAGCAGCGGCCAGTCCGCGCCGCGATGGTGGCAGGCTGCAAGAAGCTGGGACGAGCCATCGCTCCTGAAATCCAGCTTGTTCATGCCGAGGATCGGCGGCAATGGGCCCTCGACACCGGCAAAGATCGGATGTGACGGCCGCAGGATGGATGCCTGCAGGCCCTGCGGCACCTCCATGCCGTCGCAAAACGGCAGGCAGCGCACAGGCAACACATCCTCGACCGGAGTGTCGTAGAACCGCGCTGTCCCGAACATGCCCTGAAATCCCATATAGCCGCCGGCCAGCATCAGCCCGCCGCCAGCTTCGACATAGGCTTTCAGCACCTCGAGGCGGTTGACGCCAACGCGGCCGGCACGGGCCTCCGGCGTGACCAGCAAGGTCAGCGCGCCGACATCGGAGATCACCACCGCCTGGTACTCAGCGAGCGCATCGAGGTCGAAGGGAAACTCGGCGGCACAGCGATCGCCGCCGATCTGCGTGACCGCAATGCCTTCCTCGGCAAGCGCGGCATTGAAGGCTGTCGCACCGTTGACCCACGCAGCGCTTGTCAGCACGTCGCCGCCGGCAGCGACCGAAGTCGTCGCCGCGAAGGTCTCGCCTGCCAACAAGAGTTTCATCGTCGCCTCGTAGTTTCCGACTGAAGATTGAAAGGCGGCCGCCGGCTCGAACCGGCGCCCGCAAAGCCTTGGAAGGCTTAGAACTTGAACTCGGCCAGGTTTTCAGGCGTCACGATCTTTGCCGGGCCAAGGATCAGTTCGCCGCCCGCCCCAATCGTGTATTCGCCGAGCCGGCCTGCCGTGAACTTCTCACCTTCCTTGCCGGTGATCTTGCACTGCGCCAGCGCCTGGGCCGTCTGATAGGTAAGATAGCCGAGATCGGTGACATTCCACCAGATATCCTGCGCGGCGCCGTCCTTGATGTATTTCGAGATCAAAGTGGCCGGCGCCAGGCCGGTCAGCTTGACCTTGCCGATCATGCCGGCTTCCTCGAGTGCACGCGCGGCCGCCGGAAGGCCAATGCCTGCCGGCACGATGATCACCTTGAGATCCGGAAACGCCTGCACCAGCGCCAACGCCTGTTGCTGGTTGACCTGTTCGCTTTCCTCGCCATAGGCGACCTGCACCAGCTTCATCTTGGCGTATTTCGGCTCTGCCGCCATTTTCGCCTTCATGAAGTCGATCCAGGCGTTCTGGTTGGTCGCCGTCGGCGTCGACGACAGGATCGCGAATTCGCCTTCGCCGCCGCTGAGGTTGAATGCGCTTTCCAGCATCATTTCGGCCAGACTGTCGCCCTTCACCTGGTTCACGAATACCGCGCGGGCATCGGCCGCCACGTCGGAATCATACGAGATCACCCGCACGCCCTGCTGAACGGCGCGCTTCAGTGCAGGCGCAACGGCATTGGCGTCGTTGCCGGCAATCGCGATGACCCCGACCTTCTGCGACACGAGGCTGTTGATGAATTCGATCTGTGCCTCGGCGGTCGCCTGTGACGGGGCGACCTGGGTGGCGGTACCGCCAATCTCCTTCGCCGCTTCTTCGGCGCCGCCGAAAGCCACCTTGAAGTAGGGATCGGTATCCAGCTTGGGCAAGAAGCCGACGGTTACCGGTTCCTTTGCGCATTCCTGGCTGTAAGCCAGCGAGGTCGGCGCAAGC
>NZ_RZRT01000116.1:0-6879 GCF_003998295.1 Mesorhizobium sp. M7A.F.Ca.US.011.01.1.1 | reverse complement strand
GGTGTTTTGCTTTGCCTCTGGGTTTCTGGTGATGAAACCCAAAAGCGCAGGCTTTGTGCCGTCCGCAGGTTTCTCGTGGGAGCGGATCTCGCCATATCCGCCAGCCAGTTTGCCAAGCGGCAGGCCCCGTTGCAGAAGCCGGGCTAAAGTGTCGGTTGTTTTGAGGGCTTTGAGCGGATCCTTGCCCTTCGGAATGACTTTATCGTCAGGAATTGCCGCGACCGTGGCCATCAGTTCGTCGATAGCGGCTTCAGTCATGACGAGGCGGGCATTCTCGGCATTATCCTCGTCACGTCCGAGGTAGCAGACCGCTCCATCTTGAGCGAGCGTCGGCAGGTTGAGGGTTTGCAGGGTCTTTGTGTCGTCGAAATACGAGACGGTGACTGTCACAGGAAACGTCGCCGGCATCTTGGCGGGCAATCCCACCCGACCAAGGCGCGTTAGCAGCGATTGTTGCAGGTCGAGCGCGTAGTTTTCCCGCATTCGCTGAAACAGGAAATAGGGTCCGTCAGCCACAAGCAGTTTTCCAATTGTTGCGCGATTCTCGGATCGCAAGTCTTTTGCATCCCATTCCAGTCGAATGGCGCTGCCGTCCTCTAAACGGCCCAGAGGCGTTGTCAGCGAATTGCCGTAGTCCCACGACGTGTGTGTCAACGGAGTGACGTCGCCGGCGAGCAACAGAATTCGTTTCGTACCCTCTTCGCGCACGAGATCGCATGCCGGCGTCATCACGATGAATGCGTCGCGAAGGTCTTTGTCCTGGCTGGGTGCGGGATAGTCTCGGCGCAGGAAAACATCGCCAAAAGCAATCGAGGGTTCGAGTTTGTTGGTGGCCACACCAAGACGTGCGCGATGCTGCCAGACGGTCTGATGAACGAGATGCTGGAGGTCACTGGTTCCGGCAATATGGGGAGCGGGATAGAGACTGAGATCGACCTCCTCGAGCGCGCGGGCCGCCTCGATCGTGGGCCCATCCGCCTCGATCTCAAACTGGAGGGCGCTATCAAACACGTCGACAAGATAGCTGCCTAGCGGCTGCCCTTCGAAGTTCAAAAGCAACTGACTGATCTCACCATAGTCAGAGAGATCGAGCCGTCTTACGGTCTTGAAGAAACGGGCCGCCGCCTCTTTGAGGCTCCCTTCGTAGTTCGATAGGAAAGTTGCGATCTTTACCGCATCAACGAGGTGCGTCGCTAAGCGCTCTAGCGTACGTGGAAGATTGTCCGCCTTAAGCAAATCATCCTTGCGATAAAACCTAAACAGGGCCCCAAGCAGCTTCGCCTGGTCCCGGAAGTCGGCTCGCTTGTCGTTCAATAGGTGGCTGCGTGACATGAGCACCACCGGCGGCGGCGAGGCTTGACGTGCTGCCATCAGCTCCTTCACCAGCGTGATTGACTGCGCAATGTCATCGGGCTCTTGGAGGTTTCCGAGAAAGAGATCGGCGAAGATGATATCGGCAGTTTTGGCCGCCTCGACAACGGCCCGTCCCATGCGGATCGGGGTAATTCCAAAAGTACCCAGTGCGACTTCGAGGTCAGCGAGAAATTTGGTGTCGGCCTTTTTGTTGTTTTCGTAATCCGTGAAGAGTTCACTCGCGAGGCCCGCCAGCCCCTCCTTCCCCTTCCATACGGCCGTCACGAAAGCATCATTATGGATTAGCTCGGACCCGTCGATGTTCTCGTAGTCCGGGAAGAGCTCCACCAAAACGTTTTCGTACGCGCCGGCATCAGCAAAGAATGTCGACCATGCGTCCGCATCGATGTCGCTTGCCTTGGGCACCTCGTCATAGGCGTCATCGATGATGACCGCCGTCTGGATGCCCTTGTCCTTAAGAAGCGCATTAAGTGTCATGGGACGAACGCCGCTTCTGGTAGCTCAAGAACAAACTCGTTATGCCGACGTGTCTGCGAATCCTGCTTGTCTGATATCGACAAGGTGCCGCCGAGATGTTCGGCGTTCTCTTTCGCAATATAGAGCCCTAGACCGCGTCGCTTCGACTTTTCCTTCAGCGACCAAAAAGGTCGGAAGATCTTTTCGATGTGATCGTGTGCTATGCCGCTACCATTGTCCTCGAACGTGATAGTGGGCGGATTGCTTTCGATGGTGACGGTTATGGTGGGAACGAGCCGCGGCTCCCGGTTTTGCCGCATCTGTATCCAATAGAGAGAGTTGGAAAGCAGGTTCTCAATGATCTGAATCACCATGCCCTTTACAAGTCGCACCCGAATGGGATTTTTGGGCTTGTTGATCTTGAGCACCACGCCGTGGCGCGCGAATTGCGCCGCGTGGCCCTCTTGAATGTCGTCGAAGAGCTCTGCGAGATCGAATGTTTCGGAGCGCTGACGACCTGAAACGCTGAGCTGATCAAGTACGCGCAGCCGCTTGGACACACTTTTCATTTCGGAGCGCAAGGTGTCGAGGCGCGCCTTGAGCTCGGATGGCAGGTCTCGGCCTTTTAGAGCCTCCAGAGCTTGCAATGCGCCCTCGGTTGCGCGCGCGAGCTCATGAGCCACGACCTCGACCATCAGTCCCACGCCGGCCATTTGAATCATTTGCTTGCCATCCGCTTCGACTTCTTCGATGCGTTTCTGAGCTCGTGCGGTGAGATCTTGGAACTCGACGAGTGCATGCTGAAGGTCATCGACGACATCTTGTTCGTCCTTGGGAACCAGCCTCCGAACTCGGGCAACCGCGGCAGAGGCGCGCGATTTCAGCTCGTCGATTTGCGATTTCATGTCGCCGAGTTCAACTGGAGTGAGCTTATGTCGCCTGTCCACGTCCTTAAAGAAGCCCCACAGTAGGTCCTTGATGACATGGCCCAGGACTTGAACGAAGGCAGCTTGTTCGGGGTTGACCCGGAGACCTTCGCGATTGGTTTGATCGAGCAGGTGAGGGTTGCCTGCCCGCGTGATCTGAACGTGTCCGACAAACTGGTTTTTGTTCAGGACATATCCGGTGCGGCCGAGCGCGCGCCTGTCTAGGCCGAGCCAGTCATCCTCCTCATCGCCATAGGGAAAAACGCGGAAGCCATCGCGAAAGAGCAGAATTCCGCTCCAAGTCTTCTGCAGGTCGCGAACGTCATTGCGCGTACCGATGCCGTCGATCGCGGTGAAGTGGCGCCGATTGTACCAGTAACCTTCGAAGTAGAAGGGTCCAACGGAGACAAGCGCAGTCGATGGAATTTCTCCCGAGGTTCCGGTGAGGAGACCCTCGAGATCGGGCTCCGTGAGTGTCAAGACGTCCGACTCCCGCGGATGGGGGTAACCAAGGTTGACCGCGTCCATTCGGACAAACAGCTCGGGCTTCCCCTCCTTGACCTCATATCTGCCCGTAAAGGAAGCGTGGGCGGCTTCCAGAAGCGTCTTGTCCATAAAGTCGATAGGGATGCGCGTTCCGTTCCAGGAAAGGACAATGCGGGGTCGTTTTTTAGGGTCAAGGAAGGGATCAGTAAGTCGGGCGAAGTCGTACCGAGCGAATTGTAGCAGGCGCGCCTCGGTCCAGTCCTCCCGGAGGTCACCAATGGTCAGACGTGTGCCGCTCCAAGCCCCATCCGGCTTCGCGCCGCCAGAACGAGGTTCGAACTTCACGTCCTCAATCATGGCATCAAGATCAGCGAAGGCTTTCCAGTTGATGTCTAAAACGTTGACGGTCCGATCGTCGGACTTCGCAGTCTCAACTCTCAGGCGCTCGCCTAGCCGCATGGCGGAAAGACGCCCGATGCCCTTCTCACCCAAATAGGGCGTCGTCGCCCGGCCAGTGGCGATCGAGCTGTCGACCTCGTGTTTGCGCGAAGGGGTTCCGATGGTCAGGTAGTAGCGTTTCAGTTCGACCATCGACATGCCGTCCCCTGTATCGGAGACGGTTATGGTGTTGGCTGCGGCGTAACCGTCATCGAGGTTGGCAATGAAGTCTTCGATGGACTTGCTCGCCAGAGCTGGCGCGAATGATGCGCGAGCGTCGGTGGCGGTAGGGTCGAGGCGACTCTCGAGATCGCTGCAAAGGTCACTGAGCGCCTCGGCGCTGCTCGCCTCGAGAGCACGGGCACGAATCTTAAGATAGGAGTTGCGCCGAAGCGGGACATTGAATGCCAGCTCCACCCCTTTTCGAGAATGGGCGTCGATGGCATTCTTGATGAGTTCGTAGAAGGCAATGATATCCGAGCTAATTAGCTCGGCGCCCAGCTCCAAGACTGTGCGGGCAGATATTTTGAACAAGTGGCCCCCTCGGTCGGCAATATCCAGACAGAACTGACTGCTCTAAATCCCCAGCAGCCCAGCATCAAGCGAAGGTGTCAAGAAACTCCCCCTGACTTCCGGCCCAATGCCGATGACTTTGCCGTGGACAGCTCTTTGGCAGTCGCAATGCGCGGGTCGCCACGACGCGACACCTCACCCTGTCACTTGTGGCAGATCACACATCCTGCCGCGGCCTCGTCAATTCCGTAAACGTCATCGATTGTAGGCACAACATTGCCGGCGAGCGGGTTCACGCGGCGCCGAGCCAAGAGTCGCGCGCGGCGCTGCTCGAACTCGCGCTCGATCTCGTCAACACGCGCCGGCGCGCTGAGCTCGTCTAGCCCCTCTCCCTGGCTCCACGTGAAGGGTGAGCCGTGATCGCGGGCGGTCTTCTCATATCCCTTGGCCTCGTCAAACGCGTCCGGGTGCTCCCTCATCAAGCGCACCCACTCGATTTTCTGCTGGAAGAAACAGAACGTGCAGCCCGAACGAGTCCGCCACCGATAGTACTCGGGCTCGCCCAGGCCGGCGCTTTCGAGTGTTTCGATCACGCCTGCCCGACTAATGCCGTCCTCTCGAAGAGGGAAATGCACCTGCATGTTGCCATGGGTCGCCTGATAGCCTTCCCGACTTGGTTCATCAGCCCGAATGGCCACGTAGGAATGCACGACCACCCCGGCATCGAGGTCCTCACGCAGCCATTGCTCGAGCGGTCGGAGCTTGAGCTGCCGCGTGCACCACCGAGTTTTGGGGGAGGGCAGGAAGTGATTGTATTCCTTAAGCCAGAAGTCGAAATCCCGGTCCGGATTAAGCCGGGTGATCGGTTTGCCCAGGAACCCCTCAAGCTTGTCGAGGAACGAATACACCTCTTCCAGCTCCTTGCCGGTGTCGGTGAAGAAGTATTCGAGATCGAGCTCCGGCCGGGTCTGCCGCATATGGACGGCAAGTGCCGCGCTATCGCGACCCCCCGATATCCCGAGGATATGACGCTCACGCACCGCACTGGTCATGCTGGCTCCAATCCCTTGCCTTCGGAAAGGCGTTCTACGACGCGTGCGAGAGCGGCAAGCTCCACGGCCGGCCTCATGCCCCTCTGGCGAAGCTGTGCCATCAAGTCGTCTGCCGCCATGTCTGCAGCCGCAAGCTCCTGCTCTGACACTTGGAAAGCGTGAAAGAGCGGTTTTGCCTTCGGATCCAACCCGACCATGACTGAAATAGCCTGGGAGGTTGGCGAGCGGTCACGAACTGCGGCGAATGTCTCTGCTTCGCGAAAGCGCAGGCAGAGTTTGGCCATTTCGAACATGGCCTGTTCTTGCTCGCGGTCGGACCAGTTGCGCGGCGGCTTGTGAACGAGCAGGCTCGCCAATCCTTCAATGTCGCCGTTGCTTCCCTCGAAAGCGCCGGCACGCATGATGAAGGCATCGACGCGCAGTTCAGCCGACACGCCCGAGGCGGTAGAAGAACGCGGCCCAATACCCTCAAATGTCGTCGGGTCGACTCCCAAATGCTCGGCCAGGCTCTTGCGGAGGGTCTCCAGCATTTTCGGATAGGCGTACTCAGCCTTGTTCAGAGCCGCCACCACACTGACCCCGGGATCGGGCTCTCCTTCAAGGGCGGACGCAAGGTCAGAGAACAGCAGCGCTTCAGGGTCGCTGGCCTTCAGCACAATGTCCCTAACCTTACGAACATTTTCGGCCAGCATCTGAGTGCGCTGTGCCCACAGCGGAAGAGCATGAAAACGCTGATAGAGCGCCGATGCGACCGGGAGGGCCTTCGCTTCAACGGGGCTTGTTTCAGTCGAAAGAAGCGCGGCGAGCTGCTGGACGAACGCGTCATCACGCTTGGAGCGCGAAATCCGGCGGAATTCGATAGCTGCCGGATCCTGCAGAATGCGGTCGGCCACGATATCGTCTATGGCTGGCTGGAAGGCGCCGTCGACATAGACCGCCACCGCGTTTCTGTGCGCCAGCAGATAGGACAATGCCAGCACGGGCATGACGCCGCGCTTGATGCCATAGGGCCGCGCGGCCCAGGTGTCGAAGAGTTCGGCCAGGTTCACCCGCTTCTCGCCCAGCACTGTCCAGGCAGGCTTCAGTGTCTTGCCCGCTTCGTCATCCGCAGGATCGGCGAAGCGCCACACGCCCTTATCGTCCTGCCGATGAAGGCCCAACGGCTGAACGATCGTCAGATAGAGCCCGCGCTCGACCGGGAAGTTCTCGATCCCCAAGTCTGCCACGTCCGACTTCGAAACCATGGCATGCATCAAGGTCCTCAGGCCCGCCATGGCGGCAGTCGAGGGCTTATCCCGGTAGAGCAACTCCGATTGGATGACGGGGGCCCTGCTGAAAGCAACCGTCGCAAGCGCTGACGCCAAGACGGTCAGTTCCCGGCCATCGAGTTTCTTGCCGGAAGCCTCTCTTGCACTGTCACCGAATGCCCACCAGCGGGCCTCAGAGAACGCCTTCAGCAAGTCGCTGCGTACTATTTCGGCGATCAACGATTTGCGTGCCGACAATTCTCGGCGGGCGATCCGATCACCCTCGAGCTGCGGATGCGTCTCTTCGATGCGATCCAAGGCATAGAGGTCGCTCGCATGATCCCTTAGCAGATAGACCTGCTCGCTCGCGGCCACGCCGGCCAGGAC
>NZ_RZRT01000115.1:0-6904 GCF_003998295.1 Mesorhizobium sp. M7A.F.Ca.US.011.01.1.1 | reverse complement strand
GTGCGGGATGCGATCTACAATCTCGCGGTAAACCCCGACGTGCGCGCCAACGTCTATGCGCTCTCGATGTGGGGCAAGATGAACTACACGATAGGCGTCAGCTTCCCCAAGGCGAACCTCAAGCGAGGTTGATCGCGGCGGCGATGGCGCGGGAGCGAAAGGGTGGCCCTGCTCCATCGCCGACAGATTTGGCCCGTCATTTGGCACCCGGGCAAGGACCCAGAACACGGTTTCCACGCAGGAGAGTTGGGATGCAAGCAGTCGCTAGGCGAAGAGAGAACACGATCATCTTCGGGCTGATCACGGTCGCGGCAATCGTCCTGCTCGGCTTCATGTATCTGAATGCTCCGGCCTTCTTCCGAGTCAACAACCTAGTCAATGTTCTGGTCCAGACGTCAGTGCTGGCGCTGCTGGCGATCGGAATGTCGTTCGTCCTGATCGGAGGCGGCATCGATCTATCCCTGCCCGCAGTTCTTGCGTTCAGCGCCATCATCGGCGTGATTGCTATGCAGACAACGCAGATAGCACTCATCGGGCCGATCGTTATGTTGGTCGTTGGGGCCGCACTCGGCGCATTCAATGGCACCGCGGTCGCCTACTTCGGCATGGCGCCTTTCGTCGTAACCCTGGCGACGATGACGGTCGTAGGAGGCGCAAGCGTCTGGATCACCGGATCGCAAAGCGTATCGGGATATCCTCTCATCTTCGACGATGTCATCCGGTTTCGACTTCTTAACCTGCCGATGCTCGTGTGGATCACGGCGGCTATCACGATCGTCGCCACCGCCGTCGTCGGGAGAGGCGCCTTCGGTCGTCAGATAAAGGCTGTGGGCCTTAACCCGCGAGCGGCCCTTATCGCCCGCATGGACGTGAAGCGCATCATCCTGTCCACCTACGTCCTGTCCGGATGTTTTGCCGCCATTACCGGGGTGTTCCTGGTTGCCAGGTTAGGGTCTGCGTCAGCCAATATCGGCAACGACAGCCTTCTCCTTGATATCATTAGCGCCTGCGTGATCGGCAGGGTGAGCATTTACGGCGGTATCGGCAGTCCCGTTCATGCTGTCATAGGGGCGCTATTCGTGACGTTGATCAGCAATTCGATGAATCAGCTCGGCGCTTCGTATTTCGCCAGCCTCATCGTGAAGGGGATACTGATCATCATCTTCGTCTATCTCGATCAGGCATTGAGGAGGAAAGCATGAGCGAGGTCGCGCGCCTGTCCATGACTGGCATTCGAAAGTCATTCGGATCCGCCGTCGCCATCGCGGAGGGAAATCTTTCGGTCATGCCAGGCGAAGTACACGCGCTCATGGGTGCCAACGGTGCCGGCAAGAGCACAATGATGAACGTCCTGGGCGGCATCATTCCCCTGGATCACGGGACGATAGAAATAGACGGCAAATCGGTCGTGTTACGGCACGCACGCGACGCGGCAAGCCACGGCATCGCGTTCGTCCACCAGGAATTGACGATGCTGCCGACGATGACTGCAGCGGAGAACGTGTTCATCGATCACTTTCCGACACGCTTCGGAAGAATCGATCGGGAAAGCATGCGAGCCCAATGTCGGGATCTACTTGAGCGCGTGGGCTGCAGCGTGTCTCCAGACACACTAGTCGAGAACCTCAGCACCGGGGACCGCCAGATGCTGGAGATGGCGCGAGCCTTGAAGTCCAATCCCCGGATTGTCATCCTGGACGAACCCACCTCCTCTCTTTCACGCCCCGAGCGGGTGCGCTTGTTCGGCGTTGTGGGCAAGCTGAAGGCGATGGGCACCGCTGTCGTCTATATTACCCACTTCCTCGAGGAGGTCTTCACCATCTGCGATGCGGTCACGGTGATGAGGAATGGGCACACCGTCTCGGCCACCAAGATCGAGGACACGACGCCGTCGGCCGTCCTGCACGAAATGCTCGGCGAGATCGCCGCGACAGAGCGGTTGAGAGAACCTTATGTTACGACCAAGCCTGCCAAGCTGACGGTGCGCAACCTGTCACGCGAACGCGTTCTCGAAGACATCAACCTATCGCTCCGGCCAGGCGAGATTGTGGGCCTTTGGGGTCTCCTCGGCTCCGGTCGAAGCGAGCTCGTGCGAGCGCTCATGGGGCTCGATCGAATCGATCATGGCGACGTCGAGTTGTTCACCGAAGGCAACTCAAATCCAATTGCGCCCGACGAACTCCGGAAGATCACTGGCCTGGTGACCGAAGACCGAAGGGGCGAAGGCTTGATCCTTCCATTCACCGTCGCGGAGAACATTTCACTCCCCCAACTGAAGAAGATGAAGTCGAAGTTTGGTCTTGTCGACCGAGGCACAGAGACGGCTCTAGCGAACATGCTCATCAAGCGCCTGGGTATCAAGACAAACTCGCCGCTGCAGATCGTTGGCACGCTCTCAGGCGGGAACCAACAGAAAGTCGTCTTCGCGCGCTGGCTTCCGCTCAAGCCGGAGCTGTTTATTCTTGACGAACCGACCCGGGGCCTCGACACGGGAGCGAAGGACGAAATCCTTAAGCTAAGCGTCGAACTTGCGAGAGACGGCGCCGCCATCCTCTTCATTTCCTCGGAACTCGAAGAAATCATGCGCGTCGCCGACCGCTACGTCGTCATCAACCGCGGCCGGATAACGCAAGAGCTGCCAGGCAGCGCCACCAAGGACGAGCTGATGGAATCGATTTCCGCTCGACCGACATTTTCTCAAACGCAGGAGACCGTCCAATGACCGCCGTGTCGACGAACTCTCCGAAGGTAACGCTGCGGCTCCCAGTCATAGGGTTTGGAGCCATCTTGCTGGTAGTGATCGTTGGCTTCTCGATCGCAGCGCCGAACTTCGCAACCGTCGGCAATGCGTTCGCTATGCTGCATGCCATGGTGCCCGTAACTGCCGCGGCAACAGGAATTGCCTTTGTGATCATGAGCGGCAGGATCGATATCTCTATCGGCTCGATAGCCTTCCTGGCAGGCTCGATCGGCGGTCTCCTGATGGATAGCGGACTGGTAGGCCCTGTCCTAGGTTTCGCGATCATCCTGGTGACAGCGTCGCTCCTGGGAGCACTGAACGGGTTTATCGTGTC
The DNA here is from genome assembly GCF_003998295.1 of Mesorhizobium sp. M7A.F.Ca.US.011.01.1.1. Classification (NCBI taxonomy): domain Bacteria; kingdom Pseudomonadati; phylum Pseudomonadota; class Alphaproteobacteria; order Hyphomicrobiales; family Phyllobacteriaceae; genus Mesorhizobium; species Mesorhizobium sp. M7A.F.Ca.US.011.01.1.1. Next base: position 3,830 of record NZ_RZRT01000115.1, on the reverse strand, counting down.
AGTCTTAGGCATCAATTCGCTGATCACGACCCTCGGCACGATGATCACGTTCCGCGGCATCGGGTTGATGTTGACGGAAGCGCGCGTCATACCCCTACCACCCAGCATTCAAAATCTAGGCAACTCAACCTTAGGCCCCATGTTCGTTGATACGTTGCTTCTGGCTTTGCTCTTGATTGCCATTCACTACATTCATCTTCACACGGTGTTTGGCAGACACGTCACAGCGCTGGGAAACAGCGAGGAAACGTCGCAGAGGATCGGCATCAACACCCGACTCATCACCTTCCTTGTCTTCACTTTGTCGGGGCTGTTTGCGGGCATCGCCGCTTCCGCGAGCTTTGTTCAGGTCGGTTCGATCACGGGGTTTCTTGGCCGCGGGCTCGAATTCAACGCCATCGCCGTTGCCGTTGTCGGAGGCATCAGCCTATCTGGCGGACGAGGCAAGATCCTTCCAGGCATATTGCTCGGAGCTCTTGCATTCCAGGTAATCTCGAATGGCCTCAACCAGGTCGGAGCCGATCCATACATTTATCAACTTGTGACGGGGGCGGTCATCTTCGTAGCCATGTATGTCGATGCCATAAAAACTCGCGGGCAATCGACCTAGCACGTCAGCATGTAGGGTCGTTTTGAAAAACCGGATAGGTTCGGCTTCGCGGCTCGGACCTGGCAGATGTGGGTTCTTCAAGCGGAATACTAGGTCATGGACTCCTTCAATAAATTCCTGGCGAGAAAGCCTCTCACGGACAGCTTGCCGAAAACCCATCAAGTCTACGAGATCATCCGTGAGGCGATCATATCGATGCGGCTGCCTCCTGAGGCAGTTCTGGCGGAAAAAGAGATTTGCGCCGAGTTGGGCATTTCAAGAACGCCGCTTCGCGAGGCAATTCTAAACCTAGCTACGCAAAATCTCGTCGTGATCAGACCTAGCGGCGGGACGGTCGTGAACCGCATCGTTCTTCGTCAGGTGTTGCAGGGCCATATGGTTCGGGACACTCTGGAAGTGCGCTTTCTTTGCGCTCGACAACCAATTCCACCGCCTCATTTGCGAGTGTGCCGGATTTTCTGATGCCTGGAAGACAATTCATATGGCTACAGGGCAGCTGGATAGAATCCGCCGACACGCATTTCCGACTGAGAACGCGTTTGACCCGGTGCTGGAAGAGCACCAAGAAATCTATGCCCGGATCAGGGATCGCGACGAGGATGGAGCAGAGAAGGCGTTTCAAGCTCAGGTCGACAGTATCTTCCCGACGATCAACGTCCTGAAAGCGAGCTTCCCGCACCTGTTCGATGCAGATGCCGTGTCCATGGACGACATTCGATAGCCGAGTGCCTGATCGGGCATGCTGGCATTTCTAAAAGATCGCGGGGTCGTCTGTGGGTCCACCATAGCTGGTTTCCAGAAAGTCGAAGTCGCATCCCTTATCGGCTTGCTGAATGTGCTTAGAGAACATCGCACCATAGCCACGCGTGAATCGCGGTGCCGGCGGCCTTAGCGCCGCCCGTCGATCTGCGAGTTCCTCTGGCCCAACCTCCAGCCTGATTTCGCGATTTGGAACTTCGATCGATACCAGATCGCCAGTTTTTACGAGGGCGAGAGTTCCACCTACCCAGGCTTCTGGCGAGACGTGAAGAATGCAGGCACCGTAGGTGGTTCCGCTCATTCGTGCGTCCGATATCCGGACCATATCGCGCACGCCTTGCTTCACCAGCTTCTTCGGTATCGGCAGCATTCCCCATTCAGGCATCCCTGGCCCACCTTGCGGGCCGACGTTGCGCAGGATCAGCAGGTGATCGGCGGTGACATCCAAGTCGTCACGGTCGATCACCGCTTTCATCGAGGGGAAGTCGTCGAAAACAAGCGCGGGCCCGGTATGGCGCAGATAGCGCGGACTGCACGCGCTCGGCTTGATGACGGCGCCATTCTCGGCAAGATTTCCCTTTAAGACAGCCAGCGCTCCTTCGGGGTAAATCGGATTGTCGAGCGACCTGATCACGTCATCGTTGTAGACCTCGGCATCGGCGATATTGTCTCCCACTGTTTGTCCGTTGACGGTCATCTCGGAAAGGGAAAGCTGGCTGGCCAGACGGTTCATTAGGGCTGGCAGCCCGCCGGCGTAATAGAAATCCTCCATCAGGTATGTGTCGCCGCTGGGTCGAACATTGGCGATGACCGGGACAATGCGGCTTGCCCTGTCGAAATCATCGAGTGTCACGTCGTGCCCGGCCCGCCGGGCCATTGCAACGAGATGGATCACAGCATTTGTCGAACAGCCCATTGCCATCGAGACGACGATCGCGTTGTCGAACGCCCGGCGGGAGAGCACTTTGCCGGGCACCAAGTCTTCCCAGACCATATCTACGCAGCGCCTGCCTGCATCCGAGCACATCCGGATGAGCATGATGTCGGCGTAAAGTGGAAGGTCCAACGTGGACGGCGGGCGAGCCATTCCTCGACCTTGTCCTTCTCGTGAGCCGCATAGTTGTCGAGGACCACATGGATCGCCTTGCCGGCCGGCACCGCGCGCTCGATCCGTTTGAGGAAACGGATGAACTCCTGAGGCGATGGCGCTGCATGTTCTGCCCGATGATCGTTCCGTCCAGCGCATTGAGAGCGGCGAACAACGTGGTCGTGCCGTGACGCTTGTAGTCATGGGTCATAGTGCCGGCGCGGCCCTTCTTCATCGGCAGGCCGGGCTGGGTGCGGTCGAGCGCCTGAATCTGCGACTTCTCATCGACGGACTGCACTACCGCATGAGCCGGCGGATCGACATAGAGGCCGACGATCTCGGTGAGCTTTTCGGCAAAGGCCGGGTCGTTCGACAGCTTGAAGCTGCGCCAGCGATGCGGACTGAAGCCGTGCGCCTTCCAGATCGCCTGCACCGTCGAGGCGGCAACGCCGGCCATCTTCGCCATGGCGCGCACCGTCCAGTGGGTCGCCTCGTGTGGAGGCGGTTCCTGCGTCAGCCGGACAATCTCCGCGACACGCGTGGGCGGGAGCGGCGCTTTGCCGGGCGGACGGGATTTGTCGCGAAGCAGAGACCGTCGACACCTGCGTGCATGAAGCGTTCCTGCCATCGCCAGACGCAGGTCTTGGACTTGCCGGTCTCGGCCATGATCCCCGAAGTGCCCAGACCATCGCCGCTCAGAAGCACGATGCGCGCCCGCCAGACGTGCTTCTGCAGGCTCCGCGGGGCGGATGTAATGGCGCGCAATCGTTGACGGTCCGCGGCAGAGAGGATGAAACTGATGCCATCACGCATCTTCCCAGACTCGCACGCCAGAAAGCTCAGCGGAATCCCAAAGAGGACTCTTTTGTCCCGGTCAATCCACTAGAGAAGGTCCGCTATCTAACCAATCCGCCCGTCACCTCCCCATCCGCTCCCTTAAAGCTGCCCTTGGCCTCACGGTCCCCAACGAGATCGTCCTCGCCATCCCCGTTAGCCAGCCCGGCTGGAATACCGCCGGCCAGCAGCTTCTCCTTCGACAGCAACCCGGCGTCCTCGAGCGCCTCGAAATCCGGCAACTGGCGCAGCGTGTCGAGCCCGAACTGCGACAGAAAATTCTTGGTCGTCACATAGGTGTAAGGCGCGCCGGGCTGCGGACTGCGCGGCCCCGAGGCGATCAGATCCTGCGCGCGCAGCATGCCGATCAGATCGCGCGAGACCTCTTTGCCGAAGAAGGAAGACAGCTCGCCACGCGTCGATCTGGTCGTCGATCTGGCGCGGGACGGGGCCAAAAAACCGGCGCCGTATGCGGCCGCGACGATTATCTCCCACGTCCATGCCGCGGATCCCGATGCCGAGCCGCTTGGCTGGTGGCTG
>NZ_RZRT01000114.1:0-7102 GCF_003998295.1 Mesorhizobium sp. M7A.F.Ca.US.011.01.1.1 | reverse complement strand
ACGAAATGTCTCTCGCGCCTCAGAAGTTCAGCAAGGGCCCCTATTCAGCCACGAATCCGAACTGCAGATTTATGAATCGATCGCCCAAAGGGGCGTGGACCGCTCCTATCCTAATGGAATGGGAACTTACGGGTGAATCTGTAACCGACGAACATGTTCATGATGAATTTGCCTATGTCATTGAAGGCAAGCTCTTTGTTGAAGCAGATGGTGTGACAGTCGAGGCAAATGCGGGCGACACGGTGTGTGTTCCCGCAGGGGCGCTTGGCCGCTACTCAGCTCCGGAATACGCCCGCATACTTGGCGTATACGCGCCAAATCCGAGTGGAATTCCAGCCAAGTCGAATACTTATGCGAAGATTTCGGGACAAGGAGATTCTGTGCAAAAGCCAACATAATTTAACCGCGTATACACAAATCTCTACCCGCCGACAATCAGGTGTGCTCAGCGCCTGCTAAGCATGTGTTGCGCCTCAACAAGAGATTAAGCCGAATTTTTTCGGAAAATCTCGGAACCCCAATTTGTGGGTATTGTCTGCAGACCGGTCTCTTCGTGCTGCCCGGCGGACTGACTATCACTGTCATTTCCGTTGTTGTCGGCCGCGTCTATGATCGTCTTGGGTGCCGCGATCGAGGCGCCGGGTGGCCGGGTCTGCGATGTGATCTTTCCGGTACGGGCAAGGAAAAGCTTGCGGCGATCATCAAGGAGCATCGGGCGAAGGGCACGCTCGAACGGCGCATCTACCAGGTTATGCGTGGGTCCTATGCCAGTGACTATCGAAGAATCCTGCCGAAACTTCTTTCGGTTCTGGAATTTCGTTCGAACAATGGCGTGCATCGGCCCGTGCTTGGGGCGTTGGGCTGGATCAGGAGGGCCGTCGAAACCGGATGCCGCGTGGTGCCGCGGGACGGCGTACCGATCGAAGGCGTCATTCCGCCGAAATGGCGCGGCGCGATCATCGGCAAGGACGGACGCATCAACCGGATCAGCTATGAACTGTGCGTCCTCAGTCAGTTGCGCGACCGCATCCGGGCCAAGGAAATCTGGGTGGTCGGGGCGGACCGCTATCGCAATCCGGACGACGATCTGCCCAAGGATTTCGAGAGCCGACGGGCGGCCTACTACCACGCGCTGAACCTGACGTCGGATGCGCGAGCTTTCACGCGTAAGATCCAGGCCGAGCTTGAGCGGGAATTGCGGCTACTGATGCCGAACTCCCCCGCAACGATAAGGTACGCATCCTCTGGCGCGGCGAGAACCGCATCTCGATTACGGCGTTCCAGCCGCTGCCGGAACCGCAAGGTCTACGATCGGTCAAGGCCAGATCGGCCGGCGTTGGCCGATGACGGAACTGCTTGATGTGTTGAAGGAGACGGCGCTCGACACCGGCTTTCTGGACGCCTTTAAAACGTCGGCTTCCCGTGTGGCGCTTTCGCGCGGTGCGCTCGACCGGCGCCTGATCCTTTGTCTCTATGGCTGGGCACGAATGTCGGCCTGAAGCGCGTGGCGGCCGGATGCCCGGATGTCAGCTAGAGGAACTGCTTCACGTCGGCCGGCGCTTCGTCCATCGGGGCGCGCTCGAGGCGGCTTGCGGGCGCGTTGCCAATGCAACGCTGGCGATCCGCAACACCGCCATCTGGGGCGAAGCCGGCACGGCCTGCGCGTCAGATTCCAAGAAGTTCGGCGCTTGGGATGGCAACCTGATGACGGAATGACATGTCCGCTATGGCGATCGCGGCGTGATGATCTACTGTAAGCGCTCATTTCCCCGCACGTCGACGGCCCTTGCAACAGTTGATCGCTTTCAGACGGACGCGTCGGGTCAGGCTGCGGCGGCTTTGAGGAAGTTGAAGGGCAGCAGGTCGTCGATGGCTGCGTTCTCGGGGCGCTGAGGTAGTTCAGTGAGGACGCGGCGCAGCCACGCTAACGGCTCGACGCCACAGGCGCGGCAGGTCAACATCAGGCTGTAGATGACGGCGCTGGCCCTGGCTCCGTCGACGGTATCGCTGAACAGCCAACTTTTCCGGCCAGTGGCAAAGATTCTGATATCGCGTTCGAGAAGATTGTTGTCGATCGGCATGCTGCCGTCCTCGGTGTAACGAGTCAGATATCCCCATTGGTTCAGGGTGTAGGAGACGGCGTCGCCGAGCTTGCTGTCCGGCAAGACTTTTGGGGCGATGTCGTCGAGCCATGCCTTGAGAGCATGGAGGATGGGGACACTATGTTGCTGGCGGAAGCGGCGAATGCAGTCATCTCGCGTTTCGCCGTCATCGGGGATTTCGTTCCGCGCCTGACTTTCAACCCGATAAAGCTGTTCGAAGAACCGGAGCGCCTGTTCCGGCGGGCCGCCGCCTTTCTTCCTCGCCTTTAGGGCATCGACGAAGCGCCGCCTCGAATGGGCCATGCAGCCAAGATGCGTTGCCCCTTCCAGCGTGCGCCAAGCGGAATAGCCATCACTCATGACTATGCCGCGGTAATCGCCCAAGAAGGTCTGCGGGTGTATCTGGCCGCGACCCGGTTGATAATCGAGCAGCACGATAGGCTCGTCACTGTCCTGGCCGCTCCGGTATGCCCACATGTACGAGGTGCTGGCGGCCTCTCGATCCTTTTCCTTCAGCACCTGAACAGTCGTCTCGTCGCCATGGATGAGGGGCTGCGATCTGAGCCGCAGCTTCAGGGCGTCATAGATGCGGGAGAGATGCTTTTCGCTCGAGCCGATCACCCAGTGGCCCAGAGCGCCACGGCTGACAGGAACGCCCGCGCGCTCGAAGGCCTGCGCCAGGCGGTAGAGCGGTGTGCCGTCGACGTATTTGTGAACGAGCGCGAAGGCCAGCGTCGAAGCCGTGGCGATGCTGCCCGGCAAGGGTTGCGCGGGCATCGGCGCGGTCACGACCGGCGTGTTGATGCCGGTACGCTCACAATGGCGGCAAGCATATTTGAACCGCACATTCTGCAGAACCTTCGCCTTCACCTCGATATGAAGTTGCTCGGTAACGGCCTCGCCCATGCAATGCATCTGGTGACGGCAGCAAGGACAAGCCTTCTGGTCGTCGGGAAGGTCATACTCGACACGCTCGCCGCGGCAGGTTTTCCGGCAAGGCCTTGCGGCCGCGCTTCTTTCCCGTCGCCCCTTCGGTCGCCGGCAAGCCCGTGTCCGGCAGGACAACGACGCCGCCATCTTCGCTGTCGGCGTCATCCTCATCCGCGGCCTGTTCGGCTTCATTGAAGAGGCGGTCAATGTGCTTTTCGCTCTTCGGCGCAAAACGATGCAGTCGTGCAAGCGCCAGCTCTTCCTCGAGTTTGACGACGCGTTCGGCGAGTTGACGGTTCTGCCCCTGCAGCGCAGCAATGCGCGCCATCAACTCTTCAACCAGTCGGTTCGCCGGGTCGATTCATCAGATTCTTGAATCGAAAGCATGCCGTCGCGTCAACCGCTCAATTCGAGAGCCCTCAACCCGCAACCTGATATTGCCGCGCCGGATGGCGGACCATCGCATCGATATCGATGCCGTCGAGGATCCAGTGCAATTGCTCGGTCGTAAGCGTGACCACCGCTGCCTCCCGGCGCGGCCACCTGAACCTGTCCTCGGTCAGCCGCTTCAGGACCAGCACAAAGCCCGACCGATCGAAGAACAGGAGCTTCATCCGGTCGCGACGGCGATTGCAGAACGCAAAAACCGCCGGAGCAAACGGATCGAGCGCCATCGTCTCTTGGACCAGAACCGCAAGGCTGTTGATGCCGGCCCGGAAGTCGATCGGCTCGCGGTGCAGGTAGACTTTCAGGTCAGCGCCCAGTCTGAACATGACCCAGTGCTCCGATGGTCGCCGTCAATGCATCCACATCACCGCATTCCAGCGTCAACTTCACGCCGTTCGGCAGCGACGCGCTCACCTTGGCTGGAGAGGAAAAAGGCGCTGTCCTTTTCGAGGCCGACCAACGCACCCCATCGCAAGTCCCCGGCAAATCCACCGCAGCCATGGTGCTCTGTCGCAGCAAGGCCCGATCGGAAGTGCTTTCAATCTGAACCGGGATGAACGCAGGTGGCGGGGACGGCGGGAGGGACTGGGTCTCCGCGCGCTTCTTTATCCACTTCCGAAGAAGGTTCGCATTGACCCCATGTTCGAGCGCGAGCCTCGATACCGACACGCCAGGCTCAAGGCAGGCCGAGACAAGACGCTCCTTCGATGCCGGGTCGTATCGGCGTCGCCCGTCCCGACCGACAAGCCTCACCCGCAGTTTCTGCTCATCTTCTTCCATCACTTGGTGTCCACCTATTTCGGTGGACACCTGCATGCATCAGAGCACTCAACAGCAAAAGGTGCTGGGAAATTCGCGCTTACGATCTACTGGCATGTCGAAAAGGGTTCGACCTGCATCTTCTCGCAGCTTAAGCGCTGTTCGTCTTCGGAGGTCGCCGCGATGATCAAGGGCGTGCTGCGACACTGCACCGACATGGAGATCCAGCGCCAATATGTCGACAGCCATGGCCAGAGCGCCGTCGGCTTCGCTTTTTGCCGCCTGCTCGGGTTCGACCTGGCGCCACGTCTGAAGGCGATCGCCCGGCAGAAGCTGGCGCTGCCGCATTCAGGCCTGCGCACTGAATTGCCCAATCTGCTTCCCATTCTTTCCAACGTCTGTCGCTATCTGGTGTTCTGCTTCAGGGAGCGGAAAGACGCGGCAATGTTCAGGGACACCTTCAACAGGTTCCCGTCTTTCCCGGAAAAAAGGGCAGACATGGAAGCGCCCACCAGGAGATGTAGGTCGGCCCGCCAAACCCGAAGGCCAACGAGTTGTTCTGCGGCTGGCCCGCAACCAGTTTTTATTGAACTTTCGCGGCAAGCTGAAATGCGAGTGCGGCAGGAGGGGAATGACGTTTTGATCGGGTTTCTCGACATGACCTTTGAAAATCGTTGTCTGAACTCCGGCAATGTGGACTGAAAAGAGTTCGGCCCCGCCCACATTGATAACTTCGACCCTGAAACTCAGGGTCGGACTCAAAGCTTCTTCACCTCGCTGTCGTGCCCCCGTCTGTGCTCAAGATGCTCCCCGTCGCATAGCTGGCCTCAGCGGCGATGAAGGCTACGAATTTGGCGATCTCGACCGCGCCCGCGAACCTCTTGAGCGGCACACCAGCTATCACCGATGGTTTGGTCGTTTCCACACCGCCAAACCACTCGAGCTCGGCAGTCATCATCGGCGTGTCCACGGGGCCAGGGCAGACGCAGTTCACCCGCACGACCGGGGCGAGTTCCAATGCCATAGCCTTGACAAGCCCCGCGAGCCCGGCCTTCGAAGCGCAATAATGGGCGTAGAGCTCCAGGCCGTTGACCGAGAGGTCCGATCCAATGGCCACGATGCTGCCATGGCCCCGCTCACGCATCCGCAGCCCGCATTCCCGCATCACATAGAACGCGCCGGAGAGATTGACCGAAATCGTTCGTTCCCAAAGTTCGGGCCCAAGTTGTTCCAGGGAGGAGGGGGTAACGATCCCGGCTGCGTGAACCAGGTAATCGACGCCGTTCATTTCTTCCCAGATCGATTCCGTTGAAACGGCAACCGCCTTGGGGTCGGAGACATCGACACCCCTAATGATGGTGTCGTTTCCTATCTCGCCCGCGAGGCGTGACAATTCCTCCTCGCGACGCGACATCAGCGCGACTCTTGCACCTCGTTCGGAAAGAAGGCGCGCTGTTGCCATTCCGATTCCGGAAGACGCCCCCGTTATCAGAGCCGTCTTCCCTTTGAGTGGTCGATCCATGTCTATCTCCATCTTGCGGTTGAACGACCATGTCGGGTTCTCGAGAGCGTCATGGCGAAGTTTGAATCGAGGGCAGTCCGCTCAGCCCTCGACCGACGCCTGAACAGCGATCTCAATCAAGATTTCTGGTGCCACCATGTTGGCTTCAACGGTAGCCCGAGCGGGAAGGGCGTCGGCCGGAATCCACTCGTCCCAAGCGGCATTCATAGCAGCGAAGTCTTGGACCGCATGCTTGAGCCAAATCTGGGCGAACAGGATTTTGGACTTGTCGGTGCCAGCCGTGGCAAGGAGTTCGTCGAGGCGGGCCAACACTTCCTTGGTCTGGCCCTCGATGCCCTGGGAGCGATCGGCCGGGGTCTGCCCGGTGATGTAGGCGATGCCGTTGTGGACGAGGACATGGCTTAGCCGTCTTCCGTTGGGTAGGAAGCGAGAGATAGTCATCATTTTCTCCGTTATTGCGCTCAGCGCATTCCGATGCGCATGCGAAGAAGCTTTGGAATATTGGCGATCGACCGGGCGATGACCGGAGGCTGCTTACGCGCGTCTTCGAAGTCCTCGCAGGTCACGATCGCGTTCCTGATCAATCTCCCGCCCATGAAGCGGAAAGGTTCGGGCGGGAACCTGAGCGGATCACGATGGCAGAAGGGCGAGTGCAACCACTGATCCTTGCGGTTCAGCACGCGCGAGGTCAGGCACTCTCCGGCAATGCAGGTCGCGTTCACTCCATGTCCTGAGTAGCCGGACCCATAATGGATACGCGTGCCGCTCACGGTGCCGAAGTAAGGAAGACGATCCGACGCAACTTCGATCGGCCAGCCCCATGACCCTTCAATTCCAGACTTAGCGACCTCGGGGAAAAAGCGCGCCAGCCCAACGGCCGCTCGCTCCGCGCTCCTTGGATCATTACGGAGTGCTTGATCGCTGTGGCTTTTGCCATATGCGATGGGCCCGGACCCCGAACCCATCAGGATGCGCCCATCTCTGGTCCGCCTGAAATAGTGGGTGAACATCCTCAGGTCCGCGATACCCCGGGCCTCGCGATAATTTATGCGGTCAAGAGCGAGATCATTGGGCTTCGACATGACCGGGAAGCTCGAGAAAATCGTCGTCGCGGCGAACACCGAGGGTATCGACATGACCCCGGTGTAGTTGGCCAGCACCACATCACGGGCGACGGCCGATCCGTTTTTAGATGAAACGATGTGCGGGCCTTGGCCGTCGATCGACGTAACCGGAGTGTCTTCGTAAATTTCGACGCCGACCCTGATGGCCTCGGTGCGCAAAGCGTCGGCCAACAGCGCTGGATGGACCGTCGCGCCTTCGTGAAAGAGCAGACCACCCA
>NZ_RZRT01000113.1:0-7847 GCF_003998295.1 Mesorhizobium sp. M7A.F.Ca.US.011.01.1.1 | reverse complement strand
GGGGGAGGGAGACTTGGTAGGCGCTGATTCCGCAAATCCCCGAGGTTTCGACGCCAAAAGGATGGCGCGCGGCAGCGTTCCCTCCCGCTTGTGGGGAGGGTTAGGGTGGGGTCCTCTTCGTAAAAACCCATATGCAATCGCCCCGCCGTAAACGGGGTGAAGGACGCTAATCCACCCACATGCCCGTCCGCTTGTGCCAGTCGGCGATCGATTCCTCGGGATAGACGTCGAAGACCTTGTCATGCTTGCCAACCTCCGGCTCCACCCAGTTCGCCTTGTATTTCAGCATCAGGTGCACCTTGCTTGACGGAATGGGTAAATCGCTGTCGATCGCCGAGGCGAAGGGATGCACCAGTTCCGGCCAGGTCGGATCGTAGAGCCAAAGGGCCGCCCCGCATTTCTTGCAGAAATTGCGCTCGCCGGTCGAGATTTCGCAATGCGGATGCTCGTCGTCCTCGATCTCCGCCCGAAAGACGCCGAGGCTGCGCTTGCCCCTGATGTTCAGTGTTTCGTTGTCCGCACCGAGATTGATGGCAAACCCGCCGCCGCCCTGCTGCTTGCGGCAGATCGAGCAGTAGCACAGCATGAATGGCGCCGGCGTGTGGCTCTCCACCTCGAAACGCACGGCATTGCAGCGGCAGGACCCTTTGAGCAGGACGGGCATGGCGGGAAACTCCGATCGACCTCACACAACCTGTCAGCATGATTTTGGTTGCGGCGATGACAAGGCCAAACGCCGGTGACATGATCGCGGCATGGACAATGAACGCATCGCCGAACTGTTCGAGGGCCTCGGCCCTGTCAGCATCCGAAAACTGTTCGGCGGCAAGGGCATCTATTTCGACGGTGTCATCGTCGCCATCGTGCTGCGCGGTGAGTTGATGCTGAAGGGCGACGAGCAAAGCGCGCCCGAGTTCGAGGCCGCCGGCTGCACGCAATGGACCTATACCGGTTCGCGCCACGGCAAGCTGGTCGCCATGCCCTACTGGAGCGTTCCAGACAGCGCTTTCGATGATCCCGACGAGATGACGATCTGGGCACGGCGGGCGTATGAGGCGGGACGAAGGGCGGGGAAGTGACGCGCAATATTTGGGAACGTCGGCGGGCCAGCACCCCCCTCTGGCCTGCCGGCCATCTCCCCCGCAAGGAGGGAGATGGGCAGTTTCAGCGTCTGCCTGCTTTTTTCAATGTTGAAGATTGGCGGAGGGTTTGATGACATCCGATCTCCCCCCTTGCGGGGGAGATGGCCGGCAGGACAGAGGGGGGTGCTGTCCCGCCGACGTTGGCCTACAGCGCCTTCGCAATCCTCGCCGCCAGCCTGGCATTGTTTTCCACCAGCGCGATGTTGGTCTTCAGGCTCCTGCCGCCGGTCAGTTCGAGGATTTTCGACAGCAGGAAGGGTGTCACCGCCTTGCCGGCCACGTTGAGCGCTTCTGCGGCCTTTTGCGCGGCGTCGATATAGCCCGCCATCTCCTCAGCCGGGATTTCATGGTTTTCCGGCACCGGATTGGCAATCAGCATGCCGCCGGCGAGCCCCAGCGCTGCCCTCGTCTGGTAGAAATGCGCGATCTCTTCCGGCTCGTGCAAGGTCAGCGGCGCGCGGAATGGCGAATGCCTGGACCAGAAGGCCGGCATCGTCTCGCAGCCAAGGCCGATCACCGGCACGCCGCGCGTCTCCAGCACCTCCAGCGTCTTTTCGATGTCGAGGATGGCCTTGGCGCCGGCCGAGACGACGATGACCGGGGTGCGCGCCAGCTCGTCGAGATCGGCGGAAATGTCGAAGCTCTTTTCGGCACCCTTGTGCACACCGCCAATGCCGCCGGTGGCGAACACTTTTATGCCGACCATATGCGCCGCGATCATGGTGGCGGCGACCGTGGTGCCGCCGGTGCGCCCTTGCGCCACCGCAAAACCGAGATCGGCGCGCGACAGTTTCATGGCGTCGCCCGTCATCGCCAGCGATTCGCGCTCGCCGTCCGAAAGCCCGATCTTTATGCGGCCGCCAACCACGGCGATCGTCGCCGGCACGGCGCCGCCGTCGGTGATGATCTTTTCGACATCGGCCGCCATGGCGCCATTGTCGGGGTAGGGCATGCCATGGGTGATGATGGTGCTTTCCAGCGCCACCACCGGCCGCCCGGCAGCCAGGGCCTGCGCCACCGGCGCGTGGATATCGATGAAGGGGCCGGCGGTCTCAGGGGTCATCAGGGTCTCCAATCCGGAATGCCGCGCGTCCGTCGGGACATCAGGCAACATCGCGGCACTATGAATTTGCCGGTCTCATGCCACTTCCCTGGCATCCGGCACAAGAGCCAACGCTTCCGCGAAGCTCGCCGCGGTGAACTCCGGAACGGCGTTGGCGCTTTCGATGGCAAGCGTCGCCCCGGCAATGCCTTCGCGCAGTGCTGACCGCAGGGGCAGTCCGCGCAGCAAAGCAGCGACCGTTGCGCCCGCCAGGGCATCGCCGGCCCCGGTGACGTCAGCGACCTTTCTTGGCGGCGGCGGCAGGATCGAGAAGGCGCTGGCTTCATCGAAGCCCAGCATGGGCTCGCTGCCCGCCGTCACCACGCCGCTGACGAGGCCGCTGCATCGCAACCCGTCGACGACCTCGCGCTCCGTGGCAGTCGCGGCGACGCCGGCCAGCACCATGGCCTCGCGCCGGTTCATGAAGACCAGCGAGAGCTCCTTCAGCACCGGTATCAGCCGCGTTACCTTGGCAGGCGAAATGGCAATGGCGAAAACCGGCTTGCCCGCGGCGAGCGCGACCAGCCGTTCCAGCGCCGAAGAGGGCAGGTTGGCGTCGCACAGGATCGCGTCGGCGGCAGCGATCACCTCCCGCACCTTGGAGCGCCTGATCTGCTTGGGAAACGCCAGGTCATAGAGCGCCATGTCGGCAAAGCCGACGATCAGCTCGCCCTCACTGTCGATCAGCGCCGTGTAGCTCGGCGTCGTGCGGTCGAGGAAGACCGCTGACAGGTCGGCAATGCCTGCCTCGGCAATGGCTCGCGAAACGGTGTCGGCAGCGGCATCGCCGCCGCGAACCGATATGAGCGACGCGGAGACGCCGCGCCGCACCGCACTGCGCAAAGCGTTGAAGACGCCGCCGCCGACATCCTCGCGCATCGTGCCGGGATTGGAGGCAGCCGGCACGTAAGCGCCGGACACCTGGCCGCGCCGGTCGATATGGGCGCCGCCTACGGCCAGTATTTTCGCGGATTTCAGCATGCCGGCGATATGACCTTTGTTATTCCAGCCGCACAAGCGCTAGGCTATGCGACGGAGCTTCGCATGCAAGGCGGCGATTCGGCAGATCGAAACAACCGAGCCGTCTGGCCCAACGTGTGGTGCATCCCTGATCGAATCCTTGGACAAAAAAAGAACAAATCCGGATATTGTTTGTTTTTCAGATATTTGACCCCTCTTGCCAAATGAGAACAAAAAAGGTACAAATAGGCAGGGATTACGGATTGTCCGGCCTTCATTGACGACCAAGGGGTGATGTATCATGGCTCAAAATTCTTTGCGGCTGGTAGAGGACAAGGCAGTGGACAAATCAAAGGCTCTGGATGCGGCGCTGTCGCAGATCGAGCGGGCTTTCGGCAAGGGCTCGATCATGCGGCTCGGCGCCAACGATCAGGTCGTCGAGATCGAAACGGTGCCGACCGGCTCGCTTGGCCTCGACATCGCGCTTGGCGTCGGTGGCCTGCCGCGCGGCCGCATCATCGAGATCTACGGGCCGGAAAGCTCGGGCAAGACGACGTTGGCGCTGCACACCGTGGCCGAAGCCCAGAAGAAGGGCGGCATCTGCGCCTTCGTCGATGCCGAGCACGCGCTTGACCCGGTCTATGCCCGCAAGCTCGGCGTCGATCTCGAAAACCTTCTGATCTCGCAGCCCGACACCGGGGAGCAGGCGCTGGAAATCTGCGACACGCTGGTGCGCTCCGGCGCCATCGACGTGCTGGTGGTCGATTCGGTCGCGGCGCTGACGCCACGCGCCGAAATCGAAGGCGAGATGGGCGATTCGCTACCCGGCCTGCAGGCCCGCTTGATGAGCCAGGCGCTGCGCAAGCTGACCGCTTCGATTTCGCGCTCCAACACCATGGTCATCTTCATCAACCAGATCCGCATGAAGATCGGCGTCATGTTCGGTTCGCCCGAGACCACGACGG
This sequence comes from Mesorhizobium sp. M7A.F.Ca.US.011.01.1.1, assembly GCF_003998295.1. Classification (NCBI taxonomy): domain Bacteria; kingdom Pseudomonadati; phylum Pseudomonadota; class Alphaproteobacteria; order Hyphomicrobiales; family Phyllobacteriaceae; genus Mesorhizobium; species Mesorhizobium sp. M7A.F.Ca.US.011.01.1.1. Next base: position 3,678 of record NZ_RZRT01000113.1, on the reverse strand, counting down.
GCGGCAACGCGCTGAAATTCTACGCTTCGGTGCGTCTTGACATCCGCCGCATCGGCTCGATCAAGGACCGCGACGAGGTTGTCGGCAACCAGACCCGCGTCAAGGTGGTCAAGAACAAGCTGGCGCCGCCCTTCAAGGTGGTCGAATTCGACATCATGTTTGGTGAAGGCGTGTCCAAGACCGGCGAACTGGTCGATCTCGGGGTCAAGGCCGGTATTGTCGAGAAGTCTGGCGCCTGGTTTTCCTATAACTCGCAGCGTCTCGGCCAGGGCCGCGAAAATGCCAAGCTGTTCCTGCGTGACAATCCCGACACGGCACGCGAGATCGAGTTGTCGATCAGGCAGAATGCTGGGCTGATCGCCGAGAAATTCCTCGAGAATGGCGGCCCTGAGCGCGGCGAAGACGACGGTTTCGAGGAAGAATCCGGCGCCATGTAACAGCTTCGTGCGCGATGCCGGCCGGAGTTCGGCCATAATCGCGTTCTATTATCTCAGGCTTATGTAATTGAGTTCCGCGTTATTGCGTTTCGAAACCGCCGGCCCAGTGCCGGCGGTTTTGCGTTTTGGCGGCGAAAACAGGCCGGTTCGAATGGCCGGCAAAGGCCGTGGATTGGACCAATTCCGTGTTTCTGGACAGGGTGAGGCGCGGCGGCTAAAAGGCCAAGTCCTAATCTTCTAAAAACGCAGAGCCCATTTCCGCCGGTTTGCCGGCGGCTCTTCCGAAAAGGCAGCATTCATGAGTGGCGTGAACGAGATCCGGTCGACATTTCTCGACTACTTCCGCAAGGAGGGTCACGAGATCGTCGCGTCGAGCCCGCTGGTGCCGCGCAACGATCCGACACTGATGTTCACCAACGCCGGCATGGTGCAGTTCAAGAATGTCTTCACCGGTTTGGAGAAGCGGCCCTATTCGCGCGCGTCGACCGCCCAGAAGAGCGTGCGCGCCGGCGGCAAGCACAACGATCTCGACAATGTCGGCTACACGGCACGCCATCTGACCTTCTTCGAGATGCTCGGCAATTTCTCCTTCGGCGACTATTTCAAGGAGCGCGCCATCGAGCTTGCCTGGAACCTGATCACCAGGGAGTTCGGGCTGAACAAGGACAAGCTGCTGGTCACCGTCTATCACACGGACGACGAGGCGGCCGGTTTCTGGAAGAAGATCGCCGGGTTTTCCGACGACCGCATCATTCGCATCGCGACATCGGACAATTTCTGGGCGATGGGCGATACCGGCCCGTGCGGTCCGTGTTCGGAGATCTTCATCGACCGCGGCGAGCACATCTGGGGCGGCCCTCCCGGCAGCCCGGAGGAAGATGGCGACCGTTTCCTGGAATTCTGGAACCTGGTCTTCATGCAGTATGAACAGGTGACGAAAGAAGAGCGCATCGACCTGCCGCGCCCCTCGATCGACACCGGCATGGGCCTGGAGCGCATGGCGTCCATCCTGCAAGGGGTGGAAAGCGTCTTCGAGACCGATCTGTTCCGTCATCTGATCGACGCCGCATCGTCGGCGATCGGGCATGGGCCCGACAAGGAGACAGTCGCCTCCTACCGGGTCATTGCCGATCATCTGCGCTCGTCCTCGTTCCTGGTCGCCGATGGCGTGCTGCCGTCGAACGAAGGCCGGGGCTATGTCCTGCGCCGCATCATGCGCCGCGCCATGCGTCATGCGCAGTTGCTCGGTGCCAACGAACCGCTGATGTGGAAGCTGGTGCCGGCGCTGGTGCGCGAAATGGGTCAGGCCTATCCGGAACTGCTGCGCGGCGAACAGTTGATCACCGAGACGCTGAAGCTCGAGGAGACCAGGTTTCGCAAGACGCTGGTGCGCGGCCTCGGCCTGCTTTCGGAGGCGACCGAAACTCTTCATGCCGGCGACATGCTGGATGGCGAGACGGCCTTCAAGCTCTACGACACCTATGGCTTCCCACTCGATCTGACGCAGGACGCGCTGCGCCAGCGCAGCATCTCTGTCGATCTTGCCGGCTTCACCAATGCGATGGAGCAGCAGAAGGCCGAGGCGCGCAAGCACTGGGCCGGCTCCGGCGACGCGGCCACCGAGACCATCTGGTTCTCCGTGCGCGAGAAGGCCGGCGCCACCGAGTTCCTCGGATATGAGACTGAAGCTGCCGAAGGCATCATCCAGGCGCTGGTCAGGGACGGCAAGACCGTCGACAGCGCCGGCAAGGGCGACGCGGTGGCGATCGTCGTCAACCAGACGCCGTTCTATGCCGAGTCCGGCGGCCAGATGGGCGACACCGGTGTCATCTCCGGCGAGGGGTTCTCGATCGAGGTTTCGGATACGCAGAAGAAGGCCGACGGGCTGTTCGTGCATGTCGGCAAGGTTGCCAGCGGCACGGTTAAGACCGGTGCCGCCGTCGAGCTGAAGGTCGACCATGCAAGACGCTCGAGGCTGCGCGCCAACCATTCCGCGACGCATCTGATCCACGAGGCTCTGCGCGAGGTGCTGGGCAGCCATGTCGCGCAGAAGGGCTCGCTGGTGGCGCCCGAGCGCCTGCGCTTCGACATCTCGCACAACAAACCCATTTCATCAGAGGACCTCGAAGAGGTCGAGCGCATGGCCAACGAGATCGTCGTGCAGAACGGCCCGGTGTCCACGCGCCTGATGTCGGTCGACGATGCCATTGCCGAAGGCGCCATGGCGCTGTTTGGCGAGAAGTATGGTGACGAAGTGCGCGTCGTGTCCATGGGCACCGGGGTGCACGGCGCCAAGGCCAACCGGCCCTATTCGGTCGAACTCTGCGGCGGCACGCATGTCAGGGCGACCGGCGACATCGGCTTGGTGCGTGTCGTATCGGACAGCGCGGTCGCGGCCGGCGTGCGCCGCATCGAGGCGCTGACCGGCGAAGCCGCGCGCAAACATCTCGACGAGCAGGACCGGCGTTTGAAGGCGACGGCGGCCGTGCTCAAGATTTCGCCGGCCGATGTGCCGGCGCGCGTCGAGACGCTGCTCGAAGAGCGCAAGAAGCTCGAGAAGGAATTGACCGAGGCGCGCAAGAAGCTGGCGCTGGGTGGGGGATCGTCAGCCGATGCTCCAGCCGCCAATGAGACGGTCGCCGGTGTCGGCTTCCTCGGCAAGACGGTCTCCGGTGTCTCGCCGAAGGATTTGAAGCCGCTGGCCGATGCCGGCAAGAGCTCGCTCGGCTCCGGCGTCGTCGTCTTCGTCGGCGCCGGCGAAGACAACAAGGCAAGCGTCGTGGTGGCCGTCACCGACGACCTCATCGGCCGCTTCAGCGCCGTCGACCTTGTCCGCGTGGCCTCCGCCGCATTGGGCGGGCAGGGCGGCGGCGGGCGGCCCGACATGGCCCAGGCCGGTGGCCCCGACGCTTCCAAGGCCGATGATGCGATTGCAGCGGTGAGGGCGGCACTCGAAGCGGCGTAGGCAAGTGGGTTGAATTTAAAGCAACGGTTGGAGGGCCAGTGCCCCCCTCTGTCCTGCCGGACATCTCCCCACTTGGGGGGAGATCGGACGTCGCGTCGGCTTTCGCCAATCTCCCACGTGGAAATAAAACCGCGCCGGAATAGGCGCCTTAGAGCGTTTCATATTTTGACGGAAGCGTAGCCTGCGTTTTCGAAGTAGTTCTTGCATTCGGCTGCCTCGATGGTTTCGACGAGGTGGCCGATGTGGCGCCACGTGTCCTCGACGGTGCGTTTCTGA
>NZ_RZRT01000112.1:0-8322 GCF_003998295.1 Mesorhizobium sp. M7A.F.Ca.US.011.01.1.1 | reverse complement strand
CGCTCACGAAGATCATTTGAAAGCGCTCGCGTCATCAGATGCTGGCCTCCAATCCAGCCAGCATCTTGAATCACAAACATCCGGCTTTGGGAATCCTACGATTCTCTCAAAATAGGAATCGCTCTAGCCCGATGGAGGGACAGCACCCCCCTCTGCCCTGCCGGGCATCTCCCCCGCAAGGGGGGAGATTAGCCGTCATACCTGCTTTCGCAAATTTTCGACGTTGCAGAAAGGGCAGTGACGCTCAAACCGCCAATCTCCCCCCTTGCGGGGGAGATGTCCGGCAGGACAGAGGGGGGTGCGAAGGAACGCCAACAGTCCCTGCTATCGAACCGCGTCGACTAGTTTGCCGCAATCAGCACGGTGCTTTTCGGCGACCAACTGAGCATTACCTCCTGACCCTCGGCCAGTCTTTCGGCACCGGTGTTCTGCACGATGACCTTCAACGTCTGACCAGCGTGCTCGACAAAGTACGTGCTGTTGTTGCCGGCGAAGATGCGCTTGGAAACCTGCCCCTTGAGCATGTTGGCGGTGCCATCCGGCGCTCCGGCATCCGTGGCGATGCGGATGCGTTCGGGGCGCACGGCGCAGCTCGCCTTGGCGCCGGCGGCAAGCTTGGCACCCGCGCCGGCGGCAATCGCCGTGCCGTCCGGCAGCCGGATACCATTGCCCGTCGTATCGCCGCGAAAAATGTTGGCGTCGCCGAGGAAGGTGGCGGCGAATTCGCTCTTCGGCCGGTCGTAGATCTCCTCCGGCGGGCCTTCCTGCACCAGCCTGCCGTCGCGCAATATGCCGATGCGGTCGCTCATCGTCAGCGCTTCTTCCTGATCATGGGTGACGAAGATGGTGGTGATGCCGATCTCGCGCTGGATGCGCTTGAGCTCGATCTGCATGTCGACACGCAGCGCCTTGTCGAGCGCACCCAATGGCTCGTCGAGCAGCAGCACGCGCGGCTTGGTGACGATGGCGCGGGCGAGAGCCACACGCTGGCGCTGCCCGCCGGAGAGTTGATGTGGTCGGCGGCCGCCGAGCTTGCCGAGTTGCACCAGATCGAGCGCGCGCTGCACCTCGGTAGCGATGATCGCCCTGGCCTCGCCGCGCACCGACAGGCCGAAGGCGACATTGTCGGCGACGCTCATATTGGGAAACAGCGCATAGTTCTGAAACACCATGCCGATGCGCCGCTTTTCGACCGGCACCCGCTCAACGCTTTCACCGCCGATGGTGATGCGGCCGGAATCGGGAAAATCGAACCCGGCGATCTGCCGCAGCAGCGTGGTCTTGCCGCTGCCCGACGGCCCGAGCAGCGCGTAGAAGCCGCCATCGGCGAAGTCGATGGAGACGTTGTCCAGCGCCTTGTGTGCGCCAAAGCTGCGCGAGACATCGGATACCTGCACGCCGGCCATTATTTCTCTCCGCCGAATTTGAAGAACCGCGCCGTCAGCAGCATCAGCGCCATAGACACGACAATGATGATGGTCGAGACCGCGTTGATCTCGGGCGTAAAACCCTTGCGGATCGCGGCGTAGATTTCGACCGGCAGCGTCGTCTGGCCCGGCGTCGCCAGGAAATAGGACACCACGAACTGATCGAACGAAACGGCAAACGCAAACAGCCCGCCGGCTATGACGCCGGGCATGATCCAGGGCAGCGTAACGCGCCTCGTCACCTGCCACTGGTTGGCGCCGAGCGAGCGCGCCGCCTCTTCCAGCTCCGGCGCGAAGGTCTGCAGCCGGGCCGAGACGACGACGATGACATAGGGCAGCGCCAGTGCGACATGGCCGAGCAGGATGGCATGCAGGCCACGGCCGATGCCAACGCCGAAGAAAAAGATCAGCATCGCCGTGCCGGTGATCAGCCACGGTATGGCGATCGGCGGAAACAGCAGCGCCTGCAGGAATTTCTTGCCTGGAAATTCATAGCGAAAGAGCGCCAGTGACGCCGCAGAGCCGAGCACGACGCAGATGACGGTGGTGATGACCGCGATCTCGACGCTGTTCCAGGTGGCCGAGATCAATTGGTCGTTCTGCCACAGCGAGGCGTACCACTCGGTCGTCCATTCGAACGGCAGTTGGTAGAAGGGCGAGACGTTGAACGACATCAGCGCCATGATGATGATCGGCAGATAGAGAAAGGCGAGCAGCAGGCCGATGTAGAACCGGCCGAGCCATTCGAGGATGCGGGTCGTCGCCATCACGCGGCCCTCCGCAGCATTGGCGAGGCCACCGCCAGAATGACCAGCACCACCGCCAGCAGGATGAAGGAGAGCGCCGCACCGAGCGGCCAGTTGAACACGGCGACGAACTGGTCCTCGATGACCGTGCCGTAGAAGGTGCCGGTACGGCCGCCCAGGATGCGCGGCTCCATGAACGAACCGACGACCGGCACGAAGATCAGCGCCGCACCCGCCACCAATCCGGGCATCGACAGCGGGATGATCACCCGCTTCAGCACCTGCAGCCGCGATGCGCCAAGCGAGCGCCCGGCCTCGATCAACGAGTCGTCGATCGCCTGCAGCGTCAGATAACAGGTCAGCACCATGTACGGCACATAGGAATGCACCAGCCCGATGATGACGGCCGGATAGGAATACATCAGGTCGATGTTGATCTTGAACGGCAGCACGGCATTAAGCGCGGTGTCAAGGATGCCACCTTCGCGCAAAACCATCGCCCAGGAGAAGATGCGCACCAGCCCATTCGACCAGAACGGCAGGATGACGAGCAGGAAGATCGCCTCGCGGCTGCGCCCCTTCAGCACCTTGGCGAGCACATAGGCCGCGGGATAGCCGATGACGACGCACCACAGCGTCACTTCGAGGCCAAGGCGCAGCGAGGCCAGCAGCAGCGTCAGATAGAGGCTCTGCGAAAAGAAGGCGGCATAGTTGCCAAGCGTGAACGCCCACGGCTTTCCCGACAGCGGCAGCTCGGTCATGAACGAGAAGAAGACCATAGCGGATAGCGGCAGGAAGATCGCCACCGTCAGCCAGAGATAGGCTGGCGCCAGCAGCGGCAATGCCGATCTCAGCCCGCTTCGCGACGCTGTCGCAGCTGCCATGGTACCCTCCTCCCAGTATTGGAAGAACCAGCCGACGCGAACCGCCGGCTGGCCTGGCTGTGATCTTACTTCACGTCGACCTTAAGCTGCTGCCAGAGCGCCAGATAGGCTTCGCGCTGGGCGTCGGTGATCGGCGCCTGGAACTGGATGCGTTTGGCCACTTCGGGATCACCCATGACCTTGCGGTTGAAGGCATCCTCGGGCAGCGCTTCCACCGCCTTGGTGTTGGCGGAGACGGGAGCACCGACCTTGGTGACCCATTCGACGTAGAATTTCGGGTCGATCATGTAGTTGATGAAGGCCTCGGCGCCGGCTACGTTCTTGGCGCCGACCGGAATGGAAAACGCGTCGAGCCAGGCAACGGCGCCTTCCTGCGGCACGACCAGCGAGACCGGCAGCTTGAAATGCGTCTTGGCGCGATCGGCCGAGCCGCTCCAGTAGGTGCCGATGTCGATCTGGTTGGAGGCAACCATCTGGTTCCAGTCGTTTTCCGAGCTCCAGAAGGTCTTGATCTGCGGCATCAGCGAGGTCAGCTTCGTCTTGACCGCATCCATATCCTTGATGTCGTTGATGTTCTGGCCAGTGGCGATGGCGCCGAACTGCACCGCTTCAACGGCATCGTCGCGAATGACGACGCGGCCCTTGTGGGCGGCATCCCACATCTCGGCGATGCTCGTCGGCGGCTTGTCGAAGGATTTGTCGTTGATGGCGAGTGCGGTGAGGCCCCATACCCACGGCACGCCGTAGACCTTGCCGTCATGGACGAGCATCGGCGATCCCGCCTTGTCCTTGCTGATATCGGCGTAGTTCGGCAACTTGGAGACGTCGATCGGCTGGATCAGCTTGCCGTCCATCGCCTGGTCGTTGAAGGCGGCGTTGATCATGACGACGTCGTAGAGGCCGGGATTGGTCCGGATCTTGGTCAGCATTTCCTGTTCGGAATTGAAGAAATCGTTGACGACCTTGTTGCCGGTCGCCTTTTCGAAAGCCTCGACGGCCCACGGCTCGTCGGCGCCGTAGCCCTTCCAGTTGAGCACATGCACTTCGTCGGCCTTGGCGGCGAACGCGAGTGCGGAGGTAAAGACGGCGGTCGCCGTCAGCAGAGCAGTCAAGTCAGGCATGCGCATGGTTGGTTCCTCTCTGTGGGTTTGCCCGGTTCCCGGGCTTGTCAGGCTTTCCAGCTGTTATGCATTGGCCTTCTGTGTCCGGCCTGCTGCCGATGGGTCGGCGGCATGGCTCAGGAATGTCTGGATTTCGTGATCGCTCGGCGCCGACGAGCCGCCATGGCGGGTGACCGAAATGGCCGCCGCAGCATTGGCATAGCGCGCTGCTTCGAAGGGCGGGATGCCGTGCGCCAGCGCGCTGACGAAACCGCCGATATGGGTGTCGCCGGCGCCATTGGTGTCGATGGCGCTGACGTTGAAGCCGGCAATGGTCTGCGCTGTGCCGTCGGCCAGCCTGATATGGCAACCCTTCGCGCCAGCGCGAATGATCACGCCAGCAGCCTTGGGGCAGTGGTCGGCGAGAAGTCGTGCCGCGAGTCCCTCGACATCGCCTGGGCCGGCAATCTCGGCGGCTTCCGTCGTGTTGCAGCTCAGCCATGTGGTGCGGGCAAGCACCCGCGACAGGATGGGACGCGGAATGTCCGAGATGACCGGCGTCGGATCGAAGACGAAGGGAATATCTGCCGGAAGTGCCTCGATCCAATCGGTGAGCGCATCGCGGCTCTTGGGATAGCTTAGCGTGTAGCCGGAGGTGAACACCCAGTCTCCCGGCGCCACCGCGACCGGCGCCATCAGGTCGCGGCTGAGCACGCTCTCCGCCCCTGGCCACGACACGAAGGTGCGTTCGGCGTCGCTCGAAATCATGGCGACGCAGTTGCCGCTGTCCGTCAATGGCGATGGCGGCGTCAGCGTCGCGATGCCCTCGGCGGCGAAAGCGGCACGCAGGAAATCGCCATTGGGTCCGCTGCCGAGTTGGCCGCCGAACACCACCTGCATGCCGGTGCGGCTGGCCGCGACCATCATGTTGAAGCCGCCGCCGGCGATCTGGGCGAAGCTCGACGCCGTCTTTTCCATGCCGGGCGCCGGCAGGGCGTCGATGCGGTAGACATAGTCGACCACGGCACTGCCGACATGGACGAGACGGCCGCTCATTCCGCCGCGTCCTTGCCGGAACCGATTTTCGCCACCCTTGCTGCCACGAGGTCGGCGGCAAGCGCGCGAACCTCTGACATGTCGAGGCCGACAAGCCGGGCGATATGCTGTTGAGGCAATCGGGAAAAACCGCTGCAGGCGCCGGCCATGCCGGCGGCGATGGCGCCGATCGTATCGGTGTCGCCACCAAGATTGGCGCTGATGATGGCTGCTTGCCAAGGGTCGCCACTCGCGACTTCCAGCACGGCGAAGGCCGCCGGAACGGATTCCTGACTGGCGACACCGGTGCCGACCAGATCGGTGATCAGCCGGATGGCATCCCTGATCGCCTTGCCGCGCACGATGTCCTGTGCCCAGACGATACGCGCGGCGATGTCGCCGCCGGTGACCCAATGACCAAGCGTCGCCCCTCGCCTCGCCGCCGCGACGGCGCTGGCGGAAGCATCGCGCCAGCCACCGCCGGCGATGCCGCGGCTGACGGCAGCGGCAACGGCAGCAGCGGAAGCGATTGCGATCGAGGTGTTGTGCGTCGCCCGGCAGGTCTCCGCCACCTTGGCGACGAACGCCTCCAATGGTTCGAGCGGCATCATGATGCCGACAGGCCCGATGCGCATGGCCGCGCCATTGGTGTCGCCGCTGCGTCCCGCTTCCTCGGCCGGCACGCCATTGTTGATGGCATCGATGGCCCGCTTGGTCGACGGCCCCAAAAGATCATAGCTGCCGCGCGCCTTGACCTCGCGCTCCCAGTCGAGCAGCGCATTGACCCAGCGCGCGTGGTCGAAACGGTCGCCGGATTCGACCAGGATGCGGCCGAGCAGCAGCGCCTGCTCGGTATCGTCGGTGATGGTTCCGGCGGCCAGTCCCTTCGACACCGGATGATCGGCGAAAGGCTCGATGAAATCCTCGACATGGCCGTGGAGTTCGGCAATGCGAACCGGCGACAAAAGCTGCGTCGGCATGCCGAGCGCATCTCCCAGCGCTCCGCCGACAAGCGCGCCCATGGCGCGATCGATGGCCTTGCTGGTTGCATCCGACATCGCTCAGAACCTCATATGCAGCGCAAAATGTGCCGGGTTGAGCAGGCTGGTGACATACTCGATCGGCCGATCGTCAGCCGCACGCGTCAGCCGGCGGCCGCGCAGGAAGGGCGTGCCTTGTGAGCAACCGAGGATGGCCGCATCCTCGGCATTGAGCATCTCGATCTCGACCCATTCCTCGCCATGGTCGGGAATGAGGCCGGCGGCGCGCAGCGTCTCGTGCAGCGAGCCCTCGCGCAGTCCGCGCAACGGTACGTCCTCAAGCTCGGAGGACAATGGCAGCCGGCTGCGCTCGATGGAGATCGCATGGCCGTCGCTGGCGTTGGTGCGCACCCGGTCAACGGCAATGAAGAACGGGCTTTCGATACCAAGCAGCGCAGCCAGATCGGGGTCTTCGATGACCTCCAGCCGCAGCGTCCGCGTCTCGGCATTGGCGCCGGCATCGGCCAGCGCGCGCGACCAACCGATGGAGTCATCCACCGGCTTGCCGTCGAAGGTGACGAACGAGCCAATACCAACCCTGGTCGTGATCAGCCCGCGGCTGGACAGTTCTTCGAGGCCCTTGCGGACCGTATTGCGACTGACGGAGAAGCGCTGGACAAGTTCATTCTCGCTTTGCAGGCGGTCGCCGAAGCCGAGAACACCGGAGCGGATTTCATGTTCGAGAACGGTGGCGATCTGCTCGGGTTTGCCCGTACCGGGAGACAGTTGAACCGCGCGCCGCTTCATATGGGTACCTGTTCACTGAACCTGTATAGTCTTGTTCAATATCTGGATAGAAATGCCGTGTCAACAGATGCCGGAAACAGGCCCAATGAACCCCGAATTTCGGATTGTCCGCAGAGCGCGCCGAACTGGCCGGTTGCCATGGCCCGGAAAAGCCGGTGTGAAAGACCGAGATCAATCAAGAGGATAGAGCCGATCCTTGATTCAATTTCACCGGGCAGGCTACGGGATCGACACCTCACGCGGCTCAACGAGAATGTCCGCCTCGATAGCGGCGTTGATGAACGCCGCCCTTGCCGCCGAGACTTCTTTCTTTCCCTCGAGCACGGCCAGACAGACCTTACGGGCAACCATATGCTTTTGCCCGGTTGCAACCGGCCAGCGGTTCAGCAGGATGTCGGCAGCCTGAGCGACCCGCTCCACGTTGAAGATCGAGTTTCGCGATCGGCCGAGCGCAATCCTGACCGGCTCATCGAAACGCTGATCTTGCACGATGCCACTCCCCAAAGTCGGCATTCATCGATTCGCGGCCTTCAACCCCGCGCAATGTGATAGGTTCCGCGACAAAGGTGCAAGATGTCCGATTCCAGTGGCCAGAAAAATCCCAGGCTGATCGTCGTGGTCGCGTTCGATCGCGGTGAGGATGGCGAGCTGTTCCCAGCCTTTGGACCCGCCGACCAGCAGAGCGAAGACCGCGCCATACGCACCGCCAGGGCTCTGGCGGCAAAGCATGCCGGCGTCATCGCCTGGAGCCGCGAGGCCGATCCGACGCTGGGCGAATACGGCCCGCCGAACACGCTCTTCGTCAGCGGCGACGTACCTGACATGGAGTAATCTATTGGCGCCAAGCAAAAGCCCGCCACGGTGAACCGGAGCGGGCCTTGGAGGAGGACAAGGGTGGGACCCTCTCCTCTTGTTTCCACGGGGGGTGTGGACCGCGGCCATCTTACAAAAATTTTGAAACAAGCCGGATCACAAGCAGGCCTGCACGCATCACAATCCGGTGGGCGCGAGTATCGAGCCGGTCACGAGATTGCGATCACCCTCCCTTATGACTGGCATTCTGCCCTGGTGGTTAAGGCAGCATCACGGATGGTGTCAGAGACAGCCCTTGGCCAGGGATAGCATCGCCGCCACGATGGCTCCGATCTGACCAGAGCTTGTCAGCGGCCGGATGCGAGCGGCAAGGGTACGGCATCAAGGCAGACGATCTGCCGGAAGGCAGCATGACAACCGCCAGGGTCTTGTGGCGAGGCACCAGGCATCCGCATCGCGTTTTGGAAACGCAACGCATTTCGCCTCACACGTGACCGACGAACATCAATCTATACAAGGGAGGGATGGGC
>NZ_RZRT01000111.1:0-8451 GCF_003998295.1 Mesorhizobium sp. M7A.F.Ca.US.011.01.1.1 | reverse complement strand
CCCATTGAGGAGTCCAGCCCCGAGCCGTTCAAGCAGCCCGACCCCAGGCCGGCCCCGGCCAAGCCGGCGCCAACCCCGCCGCCGCAGGACAAGACCGCCGCCATCGATCCGACGCCCGAGGTCAAGCCCGACGCCGTCGCCGAAGCCATAGCGCAGGAGCCCCCCGCCGAGGCGACGCAGCTGCCCGACTCGGCGCCCGCGCCGGAGGCACGGCCGAAGCCGCAGCCGGCGCAGGCCGAAAGCGCCAAGGCGCCGGACCGCAAGAACGCCGACAAGCCGGTCAAGGAAGCGTCGTCGAAGCCGAAGTCCGATGACAAGCAATTCAACGCCGACGAGATCTCCGCGCTGCTCGACAAGCAGAAGCCATCCGGCGGCGGCGCCAAGCGCTCGACCCAGCAGGCATCGCTCGGCGGCGACAAGGATCAGGGCCAGAAGCTTTCCAGGTCCGAAATGGGCGCCCTGGAAAGCCAGCTTGGCGGCTGCTGGACCCTTCCCGCGGGCCTGGAAGGTTCCGAGAACTTCGTCGTCGTGGTGCGGTTCAACCTGGATGGTTCCGGCAAGCTGGACGGGCGCCCGGCGGTCGAAAAGTCGAGCGGAAATCGCCAGTTCGACGAAAGTGCCGTTCGTGCGGTGCAAAAATGCGATGTCACCGGCCTGCAAGTTCCCGCCGGCAAGCAGGACATCTGGGCCGACGTCCGCGTCACCTTCGATCCAAGGGAGATGCTGGGCCTCTAAGGCGGCCCGCGTATCCGAAAATCAGTACGAGAAGCGAGAAGACATGAAATCAATCCTCAAGCCGCTCCTGATGGTCGCAGCAATGGCGATGGGCATGACCGCGGCAGGCACGTTGCCGGCGCTGGCGCTCGTCGAGCTCAACGTCAACAAGGGCAATGTCGAGCCGCTGCCGATCGCCATCACGGATTTCCAGGGCGGCGACGCGCTTGGGGCGCAGATTTCGCAGATCGTCACCGCCGATTTGAAGCGTTCGGGTCTGTTCGCTCCGATCGACAAGAGCGCCTTTATCGAGAAGATCACCAACCCCGATGCAGCCCCGCGCTTCGACGACTGGAAGGTGATCAACGCACAGGCGCTGGTCACCGGCAGCGTCAGCAAGGAAGCCGACGGCCGCATCCGCGCCCAGTACCGGTTGTGGGATACCTTTGCCGGCCAGCAGATGGCCGGCGAGCAGTTCTTCGCCAACGACGCCAATCAGCGGCGGGTCGCACACATCATCGCCGACGCCATCTATGAGCGGCTGACCGGCGAAAAAGGCTATTTCGACACCCGCGTCGTCTTCATCGACGAATCGGGCGCCAAGAATGCGCGCAAGAAGCGCCTTGCGATCATGGACCAGGACGGCGCCAATGTGCGCTATCTCTCGGACGGCAGGTCGATCGTGCTGACGCCGCGTTTCTCGCCGAACCGGCAGGAAATCACCTACATGTCCTATGAAAGCGGCCAGCCGCGGGTCTACCTGCTGCAGATCGAAACGGGGCAGCGCGAACTGGTCGGCAATTTCCCCGGCATGACCTTTGCGCCGCGCTTTTCGCCCGACGGCCAGAAGGTGATCATGAGCCTGCTGCGCGACGACGGCAATTCCAACATCTTCGCTATGGATCTGCGCAGCCGTTCGACGACGCGGCTGACCAATTCGACCGCCATCGACACCTCGCCGTCCTATTCGCCCGACGGCAGCAAGGTGGTGTTCACCTCCGACCGTGGCGGCCGCGCGCAGATCTACGTGATGGGCGCCGACGGCTCGGGCCAGACCCGCATTTCCTTTGGCGACGGCGTCTATTCGACACCGGTCTGGTCGCCGCGCGGCGACCTGATCGCCTTCACCAAGCAGACCGGCGGCGAATTCCAGATCGGCGTCATGAAGACCGACGGTTCGGGCGAGCGCATCCTGTCCTCCGGCTTCCAGCAGGAGGGACCGACCTGGGCGCCGAATGGCCGCGTGCTGATGTTCTTCCGCGATTCCGCCGGTGGCCCCAAACTGGTTTCGGTCGATCTTACCGGACGCAACGAGCAATCGATCCCGACGGCGAACTTCGCTTCGGACCCGGCCTGGTCGCCGCTGCTGGAGTAAGAGACGAATGGAGAAATGAAGAATTGAAGAGATGGAGAAACCGGGGAACTATATTAAGCGCGCGAAGGATCTAGAGGTTTATAAGCGCGCCTATGTGATTTCTCTTGATGTGCATAAAGCTACGCTAGCTTTTCCGAAAATGGAGCAATACGCACTGGCTGGTCAGTTGCGTCGCTCCAGCAAGGGAATCTGCGCCAATTTGGCTGAGGGATTGCCAAGCAGACTCACTCCAAACCCGAATTCGCGCGGTTCATTTCGATGGCAATGGGGTCATGCAGCGAAGTGGAGACGTGGATTTCCTATGCGTTCGACCTTGGATACATCGGCCAGGCATAACACGACGATTGGCTGCGATCCTACGCCCAAATCTACGGCATGCTGATCAATTTGCGAGAAAAGCTGAAGTGAGTTCTCTCTTCAGTTCCTCAATTCCCCAACTCTTCAATTCCTCTTTTCCATCTCTTTGTCGCGTTTTGGCCGCATTTCCGCCTAGGGTCCGCGCCAACTGTGGCTCATAGCTAAACGGCTGCGGACGGGCAGCTTAAACCAAAATTTAACCGTGTTTCTTGAATGCCGGTTAACCCAAACGTGGTTACTGGGTGATCAACGAAATCACTCAAATTAGATCACTCGAAATACGAAGGAGAGGCGGCATGGGCCGTATCGCAGCACTTACCAGAAACCCGGTCATGATCGCGCTGGTGGCGATGCTCGCCATCGCAGGTTGCGCCTCGAAGAAGACGCCGAACAACGCGGCCGATCTTGGCCTCAACGGCGCTGGCGCCGCAACACCCGGATCGGCGCAGGACTTCACCGTCAACATTGGCGACCGCATCTTCTTCGATACGGACTCGACCTCGATCCGTGCCGACGCGCAGACGACGCTCTCGCGCCAGGCGCAGTGGCTGAATCAGTACAAGCAGTATGCCATCGTCGTCGAAGGCCATGCCGACGAACGCGGAACGCGCGAATACAATCTGGCGCTCGGCGCCCGCCGCGCCGCCGCCACCCGTGACTTCCTTGTCGCCAAGGGCGTCTCGGCCAGCCGTCTCAAGACCATTTCCTACGGCAAGGAACGTCCGGTCGCGGTTTGCGACGACATCTCCTGCTGGTCGCAGAATCGCCGCGCGGTCACCACGCTCAGCGGTGCTGGCTCCTGAGGCATCACGCAGCCGACCGGCGCGTCAAAGAACGCGCGGCCGTCTAGCGGTAAAAATGCAACATACCTGCGCGAAAGGCGGCCCTGGGGCCGCCTTTTTCATATCCGGATGCTCGAAACAAAATTTGGCCGAAGTCTCGGCTCCTGCTATGAGCCGAGGGCGCTTGGCTGGTCCCATTCTGATTGGAAGGCGCGAACAAGCTAACGAAATCACTGCGAGAGGCACATGCATTTGAGATCGGTTCTGAGCGGCACGCTTGCGCTGCTGCTCCTATCAGGCGTCACCGCCTTGGCTAGCGGCACCGGGGCGAGCGGCACAGGGCAATCAACCGACAGCGGCTTTACCTTCCATCTTCCCAGTATCGAATTGCCGGGCTTTTTTGGTCAAAAGAAGGAACCGGACCAGGTTCAGCTGGTTCAGTCCGATCCTGCCGCTGTCACCAGCCTGGAAGAGCAGCTGCGGCAGATGAACGGCAAGATCGAGGAACTCAATTTCCAGGTCCTGCAGATGCAGGAGCAGATCCGCAAGCAGCAGGAAGATAATGAATTCCGCTTCCAGCAGCTGGAAGGTGGCGGCACGCAAGGCGGGCAGCCGCCGGCGCAGAAGAAATCGGACGCCACCACCGGCACCGACAACGACGTGGCGGCGGCCCCGGCAATACGGGCGCCGGCCGATGCCGGCGCCGCGCCCGCCAACGACCAGTCGGCAGGCGGCAAGACGGTCGAGGACGTCATCGTCGAATCTCCCGATGGCGACCCCGGCAAGGTTATTCCCGGTACGGGAGCGCCGGAAAAGAATTTCGGCACCATCACCGTCGACAAGAATGGCAATGTCATCGATGCCGGCGGCAACACACAATCGACCGCGCCGGCGCAGGACACCGCGCCAGTCGCCGGGGCGGCGCCCAAGGCCGGCAAATCCGACACGGTGGTCGCGGCGTTGCCCGCCACCAACAACCCGGAGGAGCTTTACCGCAACTCATACCAGTTCATCCTCTCGGGCGACTACGGCACCGCCGAGCAGGGTTTTCGCGACCACATCGCCCGCTTCCCAAGGGATGCGAAGGCAGCGGACGCGCATTACTGGCTGGGCGAGTCATTGCTCGGCCAGCAGAAATACCGCGATGCGGCCGAGACGTTCCTTGCCGCCAGCAAGGACTATCCCAAGGCCAAGAAAGCTCCCGACATGTTGCTGAAGCTCGGCGTGTCGCTGGTCGGCCTCAAGCAGCACGACGTTGCCTGCGCCACTTTCAGCGAGGTCGGCAAGCGCTACCCCGATATTTCCAGCGCGCTCAAGGAACGCGTCAAGCAGGAGAAGGCTCTGGCTGCCTGCTGATCCTTGTCATACATGTCGTTGTCCTGAAACCGGGATCACTTTTGGGCGACATGCATTATGCTCGACACCGAGCCGGACCTTTCGACTAACCCTTTTTCGCATATCGATTTTACCAGCGGCGCTGTTGCGGCCGTGTCCGGCGGCAGCGACTCGACCGCCCTGCTCCTTCTTCTCAAGAACCATCTCGACCGTACGGCGCCGGCAACCAAGCTGCTGGCGGTGACGATCGACCACGGTTTGCGGTCCGGTTCGGCTGCGGAAGCGCAAGCAGTGGCGAAGCTGTGCGCCAGACTCGGAATTTCACACCGCATCCTGACATGGTCGGGCCGCAAGCCATCGACCGGCCTGCCCGCCGCCGCTCGCGAGGCGCGCTACCGGCTGCTGTCCGAAGCGGCACAAGCCGAAGGCGTCGGCATGATCCTCACCGGCCATACCGCCGATGACCAGGCGGAGACGGTGCTGATGCGGCAAGCGCGCGCAGAAGGATTGGCGCGGGACGAGGGCCAAGGCCATGCCGAAATGGCAGGCAGGGGACTTGCCGGCATGGCGCCGGCCACCCTGTATGACTGGCGCGAGTGGATCGTTCGGCCACTTCTCGGGTTGCGGCGCGCGGCGCTGCGAGATGTCCTGCGGCGTGAGAATGTCGGCTGGGCCGACGACCCGACCAATGCCGACGAGGCTTTCGAGCGGCCGCGCATGCGGGCAGCCCTTGCCGACGGCAACGGTGCACAGCGCATCGGCGATGCACTGGCGTTGGCCGCGCATGAGGGCCGCGCGCGCAGTCAACTCGGCCTCGCCGCCGCAAGTTTGATCGGCGATTTCGCGACCCGGCTGTCCTGCGGGCTCATTCGTCTTGATCCGCTTTTGCTGAACACAGGTGACGAGCGAGCGGCTGTCTATGCGTTGCGCATCCTGCTGGCCACGACCGGCGGGATTGCCTTCCTGCCGGATCAGGCCCGCAGCGAGACTCTGTTCGGTCGGCTTAGGGCTGGATTTCTTTGCGCCACATTGTCGCGGACGGTTGTGGATTCCCGGCGCTCCGGCATCTTCCTGCGCCGCGAGGCGCGCGGCTTGCCCTCCGCCGCTGCCATCACGGACGGCACCGTCTGGGATGGCCGCTGGCGCATCACATTGAACGACAGCAGCAGCGCATTGTTGATTGCCCCGTTCGGCGCAGCAGCGGCGAAGCGGCTGGCGAAGGGCGATGGAAAAACCCCGCCGAACCTCATGCGCGCCGCGCTCGCCGCCGAGCCGGCGTTGTGGCAGGGCGGTGAATGCCTTGATTTGTCGGGGGATAGCCGGGCGCCAATGGCGGTTGAAGTGCGGCCGGTCGTTGCGCCCTTTGCCCGCTTCCTGCCGTCCTTCGATCTGGCGCCGGCGCGGGCCGTCGCCGGGCTGATTGGCGCGGCCCCGGTGCCGCCCTTGCCTTTCAGCGGCCACAGTGCCGGCTGATGGTTGCGCGAAAGCTTAACCCAGACGTGCTGTTCTGCTTGGCAAGGGGGGACGCTCTCCCTATGTTAGGCGCAAGTTTCCTCTCATGACGCGTGTCCGCCCCGCGGACGCCAACGGGACAATTGATGAATCCGAACTATCGCAACCTCGCGCTCTGGGCGATCATAGCGGTCCTGCTCATAGCCCTGTTCAATCTGTTCCAGACGCCGCAGACGCGAGGGGCTTCCAGCGATGTGCCCTATTCGCAGTTCCTGCAGGATGTCGCGGCGGGCCGGGTCAAGACGGTGACCATCGCGGGCGCCCGTATCAGCGGCACCTACACCGACAATGCCAGCGGCTTCCAGACCTATTCGCCCGGCGATCCTTCGCTGGTCTCGCGGCTGCAGGACAAGAACGTCACCATCAATGCGCGGCCTGAAACGGACGGTTCCAATTCGCTGTTCGGCTATTTGATCTCGTGGCTGCCGATGATCCTCATCCTCGGCGTCTGGATATTCTTCATGCGCCAGATGCAGTCCGGCTCCGGTCGCGCCATGGGCTTCGGCAAGTCGAAGGCCAAGCTGCTCACCGAAGCGCATGGCCGCGTCACCTTCCAGGACGTTGCCGGCGTCGACGAAGCCAAGGAAGATCTGGAAGAGATCGTCGAGTTCCTGCGCGATCCGCAGAAATTCCAGCGGCTCGGCGGCAAGATTCCGCGCGGCGTGCTGCTCGTCGGCCCTCCGGGAACCGGCAAGACGCTGCTTGCGCGCTCGGTTGCCGGCGAAGCCAATGTGCCGTTCTTCACCATTTCCGGTTCCGACTTCGTCGAGATGTTCGTCGGCGTCGGTGCAAGCCGCGTCCGCGACATGTTCGACCAGGCCAAGAAGAACGCGCCCTGCATCATCTTCATCGACGAAATCGACGCTGTCGGCCGTCATCGCGGCGCCGGCCTCGGCGGCGGCAACGACGAACGCGAGCAGACGCTGAACCAGCTGCTGGTCGAGATGGACGGCTTCGAATCCAACGAAAGCATCATCCTGATCGCTGCCACCAACCGGCCCGACGTGCTCGATCCGGCACTGCTCAGGCCAGGCCGCTTCGACCGCCAGGTCGTGGTGCCGAACCCCGACATCGTCGGCCGCGAGAAGATCCTCAAGGTGCATGTGCGCAACGTGCCGCTGGCGCCCAATGTCGATCTCAAGGTGATCGCGCGCGGTACGCCGGGCTTTTCCGGCGCCGACCTGATGAACCTTGTCAACGAATCCGCGCTGATGGCGGCACGGCGCAACAAGCGCCTCGTCACCATGGCCGAATTCGAGGACGCCAAGGACAAGATCATGATGGGCGCCGAGCGCCGCTCGTCGGCCATGACGCAGGCCGAGAAGGAGCTGACCGCCTATCACGAGGCAGGCCACGCCATTCTCGCGCTGAACGTGCCATCGGCCGATCCGCTGCACAAGGCCACGATCATCCCACGCGGTCGCGCGCTCGGCATGGTCATGCAGTTGCCCGAAGGCGACCGTTATTCGATGAGCTACAAATACATGATCTCGCGGCTCGCCATCATGATGGGCGGCCGTGTCGCCGAGGAGTTCAAGTTCGGCAAGGAAAACATCACCTCGGGTGCCTCTTCGGATATCGAGCAGGCGACCAAGCTGGCGCGCGCCATGGTCACACGCTGGGGCTTTTCCGACAAGCTCGGCCATGTCGCCTATGGCGACAACCAGGAAGAAGTGTTCCTCGGCCATTCGGTGGCACGCACGCAGAACGTGTCGGAAGAAACGGCGCAGATCATCGACGCCGAAGTGCGTCGCCTGATCGACGAGGCCTATTCGTCGGCGAAGTCCATCCTGACCAAGAAGAAGAAGGAATGGATCGCGCTGGCGCAAGGCCTGTTGGAATACGAGACGCTGTCGGGCGAGGAGATCAAGCAGTTGATCGCCGGCCATAAGCCGGCGCGCGACCTCGGCGACGATACGCCGCCGAGCCGTGGCTCGGCCGTGCCGAAGTCCGGTGGCCGCCGCAAGAAGGGGCCGGAGCCCGAAGGCGGCATGGAACCGCAGCCATCGAGCTGAGCTTGACCACTGATTTCATCGAACGCCGCGGCTTGCTCCGCGGCGTTTTTCGTTTTTGGCGTTGGGGAGGAGTTGTCCGCGACCTCGCATCTGCGACGGTGACGATTGGCGAAAGCCTAGGTGATAGCCAATCTCCCCCCTGTTTGGACCGGAGACATCGCGAACAGGTGTGCGAGGACATCGCGAACAGTTTGGCGTGCTTTGCGCCGGGAGGTTCGCGATGCCATTTGGGAACACCAGCGTGATGGATGGGAAGTTGGAGTTTGTGCGTCTTGCGGTGCAGGATGGCAGCAATGTCAGTGCGCTTTGTCGTCGTTTCGGGATTGGCCGAACCTGTGGTCACAAGTTGATCGCGCGGTAT
>NZ_RZRT01000110.1:0-8456 GCF_003998295.1 Mesorhizobium sp. M7A.F.Ca.US.011.01.1.1 | reverse complement strand
ATCACGCCGTATGCGCCGGCATCAATAGCCTTCATGATGTGAGCGGGATCAAGCCATGGCACTCGAACCAACGGCACCACGCCGCTCGCCCTCATTGCCTGAAGCATGGAAACGGCGGCCTGGTAGTCGACGATACCGTGCTGAAGATCGATTGTGATGCTGTCATAACCCTGCTCGGCCATGATCTCCGCCGAGAAGGCGTTGGCGATCGATAGCCATCCATTCAGGACGCACCGACCATCGCTCCACAACGCGTGAAGATTGTTGGGTTTCATAGATTTCTCCTTCCTAAGACACGACCATATTTCTTAAGCACGTCCAGATCGGGCTCGAAGCCGATGCCCGGCTTTTCAGACACCTTGATCATTTCGCCGTCGCGGATGCCCTCGACATCCGCCAACCAAGCGTCTGGCTGGACGAAGTTGTATTCGAGCGCTGTGATGCTCGGCCTGGCGGCTGCCACTTGGAGAGATGCGTAGAACCCTGGACCGAAATACGGTGAGTGGGGCATCAAGGTGGTGCCAGCCCTGTCCGCAAGGTCGACGATCCGCAGATACTCCGATATGCCGCCGACCTTGGTCATGCTCGGTTGGAGGTAGTCCACCGCCCCAGCCTTCAACGCCTGATCGATCTGAAAGCTAGTGCACCAGTTTTCGCCGGCGGCGATGTTGAGGCCCTTGCCGCGAAGCGATGCGAGGGCAGCGAAGTCCTCAGGCGGATAGATGGGCTCTTCAAGCCAGGTCAGAGAGAGGGCTCTCAGCTCCCCCAGGTTCTTCTCGACGAAATCCGTGGACCAGGCACAGTTGACATCCACGCAGATGTCCGTGTGGGGCCCGACGGTTTTCCGGCAGGCCGTGATCGCGGGCAAAGTTATCTCGTGCAGTTTGATCCGGTGAAAGCCTGCGTCCAGGACCTCCTTCGAGGCATCGACCACTAGATCACACTCCGCGTAGCGCACGAGGCTCGCGTAGAAGGGGATACGCGTCCGAACCTCGCGATGGCCTGCAAGCAGCTTATAGAGCGGTTTGCCTTCCCGCTTGGCGGCGAGATCCCACAGCGCGATATCGACCCCTGAGATCGCGAAGATCGTGATGCCGTAGCGTCCGAACATGTGGAGCTGTCGTTGCGTCCTGGCGTTCCACGACGGAATATCGTCGATTTCGGAGCCTACGAGCGTCGGCAATATGAGCCGATCGACGACGGACTTGGTCGCATCGATCAGCGAGTACCCGAACCCTTCGCCCCAGCCGACATTGCCAAGCTCATCCTCAAGCCGGACAAGAGCAAATTCCAGCGTCTTCCAGGCGGTGGGCATGATCCCGACCCCTGTTCCGCGCAAGGCAAACGGGATTTCGACGAGGATCACCTCGGCGGATGTTATCTTCATGCGTCAAATCCCTTAGGCGGGGGGAGAGTGAGGGTGGCGAAATACCCGCCGACGGATGCCGTGTCTGCGGGCGGAAGCTCCTCCAACGGTCGGAAATCCTGCGCGTGATTGACTGCGGCCTGTCCTGCCGGATGGTAGCCAAGGGCCTCCGCGCGAACATTGTCAAAGATAGGCGATGGGCAGCTCGACACCCCGTAAACTGTCTCGCAGCCCAGAGTTGGGTGGGTCATGCCGAGATCGACAAGCTGGACCATGTCTTCAGCCGACAGCCAGATACGTTCGCGTCGGCCGTCGACGATCTTTGGATCGGCATTCCCGATGCGAACGTTCAGGACGCGGAGGCCGTAGCGGTAGGCATACATCGCGCAGGCAGCCTCGCCGAAGATTTTGGACAGTCCGTAGTAGCCGTCGGGAGCGGCCGGCGCAGTATGATCCAGTCTCTCGTCCGCGCTGTGAAGCCCGACCGCGTGGTGGCTGGAAGCAAAGATGAAACGTTCCACGTCGGCCCGATGGCAAGCTTCCAGCAGGTTCAGCACAACGCGGTAGTTCGCATCCAGCGTCTGCTCGAAGGAGAGCGCCGGGCCGACGGCGCCGGCGAGATGAAGAACGCCATCCGCGCCCGCCACGAGCTCGGAGCAAAAATTAGGATCGGTAAGGTCCCCAAGGAGGAACGTCTCGTCGCCGGCGGGTTCCAGGGACTGTCGCGCGGTCGTGCGCAGCAAATAGCCTTCCCGCAGCAAGGGCCGGAGGTCGCGCCCCATGTTGCCGGCGGCCCCTGTCAGGACGAGCGTTTTCTTTTCAGCCATCGGCGCTGCCTATTCCATTTTGGAGATGAACTGACGTTAGTGCAGGAGCTGCTGCAGGAACGCTCGGCTGCGCGCCTCGCGGGGCCTTTTGAAAAACTCCTCGGGTGGTGCCGTCTCAACGATCTTGCCATCCGCCATGAAGATCACGCGGTCGGCGACCTGACGGGCAAAGCCCATTTCGTGCGTCACGCAGAGCATGGTCATGCCGCTTTCAGCCAGGGCCACCATCACGTCGAGAACTTCCCGGATCATTTCCGGGTCTAGGGCGGAGGATGGTTCGTCGAACACCATTATCCGAGGCTTCATTGCCAACGAACGCGCGATCGCCACGCGCTGTTGCTGGCCTCCGGAGAGCTCGCCTGGAAACTTGTGCGCCTGCTCGGGGATGCGGACCTTTTCAAGAAACGCCATGGCGACATCATTGGCCTCGGCCCGCGACATCCCCCGAACGGACCTCAAGGCCAGCGTGCAGTTCTCGAGGATAGTCTTGTGAGGAAAGAGGTTGAAGTGCTGGAACACCATTCCAACCTCTCTGCGGACCGCCTCGATCTGCTTGCGCTCGTGCGTCAGCTCCACCCCTTCAACCAGGATGCGGCCGGTCTGATGCTGCTCGAGGTGATTTATGCAACGGATCATCGTGGATTTTCCGGAGCCTGACGGTCCGGCAATGACGATCCGCTCACCCTCCCGGACGAGAAAGCTGATGTCGGTAAGCACCTGATGAGTCCCGTAACATTTAGAAACATTGTCGAACTCGACTGCGGAACCATTGGTATTGTCGGCAACCATCGGAAGCTCCTCGGTCAGGTCGCTGGCGCGATTGCGGGCAGACGCTTCGGTGCGGGCCTGCGGCGGAGATGGCGTGTCAGATAACGTTCCAGGACCCCCCACACCCTCCGGATCCCCTCGACCATTATGAGGTAGAGGACGGCGGCCCAGACATAGACCTGGAAATCGAACGATCGCGAGAACGCGAGTTTGGTCGCTTGCATCAGTTCGGGCACAGTGACGACGCTGGCCAGGGCTGAAGCTTTAAGGGACAGGATCAGCTCATTTCCGAGCGGCCGAAGCGCTATGATCATCGCCTGGGGCAGCAGGATCTGGAAGAATGTCGTCGAGCGTCTCAAACCAAGCGCGTTCGCCGCCTCTGATTGGCCTTGTGGAAGGGCGCTCAGGGCTCCGCGGAGAATTTCGCCCTGATAGGCCACCGTGTTCAATGTGAATGCGAACAGAGCGCAGAAATAGGCATCGCGGAAAAACCACCAAAGATCAACGCTCGTGAGCTCTGCGCGCATCTGCCCGGCCCCGAAGTAGATCAGGAATATCTGCCCCAGCAGCGGCGTGCCTCGGAAAAACGTAATGTAGGCTTTCGCAAACAGCCTGAGCGGCGCGAACGATCCATTGCGCGCTACGGCCAGCGGAAGGGCCAATGCCGCGCCGATCAAGGCCGACGTGAAAACGAGCTCCAGCGTGACGACGAGGCCCCACAGAATCTTGGGGCCGTAGGTGGCGAGAAGTTCGATATTCATCCTCGCCCCCTGACTATCCAGCGATTGGATCGAGCCTCGAGGAGGCTAACGACCCCGGAAGAAATCATCGAGATGACAAGGTAGATGAGACAGGCCACCGCGTAGAAGAACAGCGGCTGCTTTGTGTTTGCGACAGCCAGGTTGGTCTGGCGCATGAGGTCCGCGAGCGAAATGATAGACACCAGCGATGTATCCTTGAGCAGCACGAACCAGAGATTGCCTAGACCAGGAAGAGCAAGCCGCCAAAGTTGCGGTCCAATGACGGTAAGGAACGTCTGCCATCTCGACAGGCCTAGCGCCGCCGCCGCTTCGTATTGTCCATGCGGGACGGCACGCAGAGCCCCGACAAAGGTCTCTGAGGCAAAGGAAGCAAAGACGATTCCTAGCGCGACCATTCCGGCTACGAATCCGCTTACCTCACCAAATGGCTGGCCGAAAATCCGTTCGGAGGTCGCCTGGAGGAGCGCGCCGCCTCCGTAGTAGATGATGAAAAGGGTAAGCAGTTCTGGCAACGCGCGGAAGGTTGTTACGAAAAGCGTGGCAGCCCCGCGGAGCCATCTGTTCTGGCCGTTGATCAGCAGAGCTAGGCCCAGCCCAAGAAGTAAGCCAAACGGAAGGGTCGCAACGGCCAGCCGGATAGTCAGCCAGAGTCCGTCCAGCAATTGCTGTCCCCAACCCTCAGGACCGAATGAAAGCAGACCAACGAGTTCCACCGTTATCTCCTGGATACCATATGCCCGGCCATGCCTGGCCGGGCATATGGATTGAGCGCCTCAGTAAATTGAGAACGGGAAATACTTGGCGTTGATGGTCTTGTAGGTGCCGTCGGAGAGAATTTCCTTCAGAGCGGCATCAAGCTTGTCCCGCAGCTCCGGATCGTCCTTGCGGACTCCAACGCCCTTTCCGGCGCCGAAAAGCGGGTCGCGAAGGTCGCCTCCCACCAGTTCGCAGCAAGAGCCGTCAGAGGATTTCTTCAGCCAGGCATCCAGGAGAACCTTGTCGGAAAGCACGAGGTCGATGCGGCCGGCCGCGAGATCGGCGCTTGCATCGTCGACGGTCGAGTAGGTCTTGATCGTCGAATCCTTGTACTTGGCTTCCAGGAAATTCTGCTGGGTCGTGGACCCCTGCACGCCGATCGCCTTGCCCTTCAGCGCGGCTGGCGAGATGTCGGTGACCTTGGCCTCTTTCGGTGCCATGAACTTGGCAGGCGTATCGTAGTATTTCGCCGTGAAGTCGATCTTCTTCTTTCGTTCGTCGGTGATGTTCATCGAAGCGACGATCGCGTCGTATTTGTGCGCGACCAGGCCGGGGATCATGCCATCCCATTCCTGAGTGACGACTTCGCACTTCAGCTTTGCCTTCTCGCAGAGTGCGTTCGCGATGTCGACGTCGAAACCAGTAAGTTTCCCGACGTCAACATAGTTGAAAGGAGGATAGACACCTTCGGTGGCGATCTTGATGCTGGTAAGGTCTTCAGCATTGGCAGACGACAGGAAGGTCAGCGCAAGTGCGCCTGCGGTGAGCATAAGCGAGAGTTTCATTTTATTCCCCGTTGAGACGTTACGGTTTGCGCGGCTTTTTCCGTCGTCTGTTCGTGCGCGAGCGATTGCTTACGAGAGATCGGACAAGACTTCGTCCAGTCCACACAAAAAGGTGTCTGCGTTTGCCACCGTGAATGGCAGCGGCGGTCGGATTTTCAGGACATGACCGTGGGAACTGGACGCGCTGATCAGCATGCGCTTTTCGCGGAGCGCGTTGACGACGGCCAATGAGAGCTTTCCGTTCGGTGCCTTGGTTTCTTGGTCGGCTACGAATTCCATGCCCAAGAAGAGGCCGGCACCGCGCACAGCACCGATAACCTCGTACTTCTGCTGGAGTTCCTTCATGCCGTCGATCATGTAAGTCCCCACACGGACGGCGTTCTCCATGAGTTTCTCGTCCTTGATGACATCAAGGACAGCCTGCGCGGCCGCGATGGAGACGGTGTTGGCGCCAAACGTATTGAAGTAGCGGATGTCGGTGCCGAAGCGCTCGAGAACTTCCGGCTTCGCCGCAACGCCTGCGATCGGCATGCCGTTGCCCATTGGTTTCCCCATCACCACCAGGTCTGGGACGATGCCGTGACGCTGGAAGCCCCACCAATGCGTTCCGGTGCGGCCGAACCCAGGCTGGACCTCGTCGGCGATATACAGGCCGCCTGCCGCGTGAACGACCTCGAGTGTCCTTTTGAGGAAGCCGGGCGGGTCAGTTAGGATGCCGTCGGGGGAAAAGATGCCATCGGCGATGAAGGCGGAGAATTTGATGCCATGGCGCTGCATCTGCTTGATGGCGGCTGCCACCCGTTCGGCGAAGATCTCGCCGATGTCACCGCCTTCACGATACTCGTCGGGAGCATCGACCACGTAGACGTGCTGGCCGAGCGGAACGTTCGGCCCCATCGATGGGGAGATTTCGGCAACGGCAGTCGTCAGGCCGTGATAGGCATTGGCGGTTACCACAATCCCCGTGCCGCCCGTATAGTAACGCGAGATGCGTAGCGCCAGGTCCACGGCCTCGCTTCCCGTGCAGGTGTACATTACGTTGGCTATTTCTTCCGGATAGGTTTCCAGCAGATCGGCGGAGTATTTGAGGATCGATTCGTGAAGGTAGCGGGTGTGCGTGTTGAGGATCGCCGACTGTTTGCAGATCGCTTCAACCACGCGCGGATGGCAGTGCCCTACCGAGGGCACGTTGTTGTAGACATCCAGATAGGCGTTGTCCTGGGAATCGTAGAGCCAGACACCCTCGCCGCGGACCACGTGAACAGGATGCTCATAGAAGAGTTTGTATGAAGGCCCGAGGAGATCCCGCCGACGGGCAATCAGGGACTGCTCTTCCTTGGATAGGCGATCGGCAGTGCTCGGATCAAACCCGTTGATCATATATGCGGCGGCGGCGGACGACGACATTTGGCTTGCTCCTATAGCGACAGAGCGCGGGCGACCTGATCGGTTGCCTGCGCGTGAGGGATTTGTGCGAGACGGTGAAATTGGCGCCACGCTAGCGGCGTGTTGCGTAGGATGTATTTCCGGTTCTCCGGAAAGCGCCCGGCTCGCCATTCCGTTATGGCGATGCGCGTCACCATCCGCGCTACGATTGGCGTGAAAAGTATGTCGATTTCGGCTGGCAGCAGCGGCCGTCGGCTATGGAAGCCCCTTAGAAAGTCGCAAGCGTCGTCCAGGGGGGTCTCGGATTCGGTAAGTTGATAGGCTGCGGCTACCGCCACGTCGAAGACGACGGGGGTGCGAACCATATCGCCGAAGTCGATAATGCCAGCGACCTTGTCTGTATCGACTGTATCGACGATCACGTTATCGCTGTTCAAGTCGTTATGGACGACCTGCGCACGTAGATGCGTCACCCTCGGCAGCACTTCGGCTCTAAAAAGATCGACCCAACGTAGAAGTTCGGTCCGCCGCATCCCATCCTTGATGTCGTCGAACATCTCGTTCAGGGAAAGAATGTTCTTTAGGTCCCATGTCGAATAGTGATTTTCAGCCGGATGGTGAAAGTCCACCAGTGCTTCCTGAAGCCTGGCCAGCATAACTCCGATGTTGTGGCGTTGATCTGGGGTCTGAGGGGTCTTTCTCTGCAGCACCCCTTTGGTAAATGTTACCAGCCGAACGGTACGAGAATCGCCAGGCCGATAGTCGAGGATGAATTCCGGGCGGCCCACGAGGTTTGGCACCACTCGCTGGATAGGCATGCCTGGGTCCACTCTCTCAATGTGCTGGAGAGATGCTGTGTGCATGTTGGTCACCGCAGGGTCTTCCCCAGGGTTGACGATCTTGAGGAGAAATTCGTTCCCGTCCTCATCCGTGACGTGGAAGTTGCTGTCTTTCTCGCCCGACAGACGCTGCGCCTCGACGTTCAGCCCATAGCAGCTTTCCATGATTTCCACCGCTTCTTGGGCGGTGAGGAGTTCCGAGCGCGCCTCAGGCGCGGGATGGACCGCTGAAGGGGTCGCGCCGGGCATTCGTTCAGTCCTCTCGCTGGTGGGTATGCCAGTATATTGGTATATAAATAGGAGTCTGGCAAGAGGGAAATCCGAAGCCCATCCCAGTTTTGAATCTGGAATGTTCCGGTGTATTGGTATATTGTTGGGAGGCGGATGGCCGATGACGGCTACGAAAACATTATCGAAGAGGCTGCCGTGGATCAACTAGCTCCGCTGTTCACCCCGGATCAGTTGGATGGTCGGGTTTCGAAATCCGCGCAGGTGTACGAATTGATCCGTGGAGCGATCATCTCGCTCAAAATGCCGCCGGACAGCGCGGTCGTCGAGAAGGACATCTGCGCTCAGTTAGGCATCTCGCGGACTCCGCTGCGCGAGGCAATTCTTCAGCTTGCAAAAGAGAGTCTCGTCAAGATCGCGCCGAGCGATGGCACTTTCGTCAACAAGATCGTTCTGAAGGAGGTCCTTCAGGGACAACTGGTGCGGGATACGGTCGAGGTTCGACTGACGCGGCTTGCTGCTCGGAACTTCAAGCCTGAATTTGAGAAGGATTTTGAGCTGGCATTGTTCAAGCAGAAGGGGGCTGCCAAGCGTAAGGATGTCGATGAGTTCTTCGCGCTCGATAACGAGTTTCACAGCCTGGTTTGCTCAAGTGCCGGATTTCCGGATGCTTGGCTCGCGATCCATAACGCGACTGGCCAGCTCGACCGCGTGAGACGTCAGGCGTTCCCGTTGGAAGG
>NZ_RZRT01000010.1:0-142686 GCF_003998295.1 Mesorhizobium sp. M7A.F.Ca.US.011.01.1.1 | reverse complement strand
TTCAGGTTGATGGTTCACCGGTGGGAAGGGACCGAGCCATGCCACGGCCTGTCCTCGAAAGGACGACCAGGATCCCCTCGGTCTCCTTCCCACTTCAGACATAGCATGGGAACAACACACAGGATCCTAGGGTCTACGCTCCGCTCTGCGGAGCTCCGCCCTAGGATGACGACATCGGAGACTAAAGCGGCACCACTTTGCCGTCGGCCAGGGTGACGCGCCGGTCCATGCGCGATGCCAGTTCGTGATTGTGGGTGGCGATCAGCGCTGCGAGGCCCGATTGCTTGACCAGTGCCGCCAGCGCCTCGAACACATAAGACGCGGTGACCGGGTCGAGATTGCCGGTCGGCTCGTCGGCCAGCAGCACCAGCGGCGCATTGGCCACGGCGCGTGCGATGGCGACACGCTGCTGCTCACCGCCGGAGAGTTCGGACGGCCGATGCGACGCGCGTTTGCCGATCTGCATGTAATCGAGCAGCTGCGCCGCGCGCTCGGCCGCGTCCTTGCGGCTGAGCCCCTTGATGAGCTGCGGCATCATGATGTTTTCCAGCGCCGAGAATTCCGGCAGCAGATGATGGAACTGGTAGACGAAGCCGACATCGTTGCGGCGGATCGCCGTGCGCTCGTCGTCGGAGAGCCGCCCGCAGGCACGGCCGGCCAGGATGACGTCGCCGGCGTCGGGACGCTCCAACAGGCCGGCAGTGTGCAGCAGGGTCGACTTGCCGGTGCCCGACGGCGCCACCAGCGCCACCATCTCGCCGCGCTTCAGCGAGAAATCGGCGCCGTTCAGGATGGTGAGCTTGCGCGGCCCCTGGACATAGTGCCGCTCGACGCTCTTCAGCTCGATAATGACCTCGGCCACTACTCGTACCTCAAGGCTTCGACCGGATCGAGACGCGCGGCGCGCCATGCCGGGAACACCGTTGCCAGGAAGGACAGACCGAGCGCCATCAAGACGACATAGGTGGTCTCGCGCGGATCCATCTTCGCCGGCAACTGGCTGAGGAAATAGAGCTCCGGATTGAACAGCACCTTGCCGGTCATCCATGAGAAGAACTGGCGGATGGATTCGATGTTGGTGCAGATCAGCACGCCGAGCAGCACACCGGCAAGCGTGCCGGTCACGCCGATCGCCGCGCCCGTCATCAGGAAGATACGCAGGATGGCGCCGCGCGACGCCCCCATGGTGCGCAGGATGGCGATGTCGTGGCCCTTGTCCTTCACCAGCATGATCAGGCCGGAGATGATGTTCAGCGCCGCCACCAGCACGATCAGCGTCAGGATCATAAACATGACGTTGCGCTCGACCTGCAGCGCGGAGAAGAAGGTCTCGTTGCGCTGGCGCCAGTCGACCATGTCGATCGGCCGCTGCGCCGCCGCCTCCACCTTCGGTTTCAGCGCATCGACATCGTCTGGATTGTCGACATAGATCTCGATCGTCTGCGCCCGCCCATCCATGTTGAAATAGAGCTGCGCTTCGGAAAACGGCATGTAGACGATGGAGGTGTCATATTCGGACATGCCGACTTCGAAGATCGCCGCGATCTTGTAGCCCTTCATGCGCGGCGTGGTGCCGATCGGCGTCACGTCGCCGTCGGGCGAAATCAAGGTGATGGTATCGCCAAGCGTCAGGCCGAGATTCTCGGCCATGCGCTTGCCGATGGCAACGCCCTCGCCGGAGTCGAAATCGGCGATCGAACCCTGCTTGATGTTGCTGGCAACGATGGCGATCTTGCTCAGATCCTCGCCGCGTATGCCGCGCACCAGCGCTCCGGTTCCGCCGCCGACATTGCCTTGCGCAAGCACCTGGCCATCGATCAGCGGGATGGCGTATTTGACGCCTGCTACACCGTTGATGCGGCTGGCGACCTGCGCATAGTCCTCCAGCGGCGAATCGAGCGGCTGCACGATCAGGTGGCCGTTGACGCCGAGGATGCGCGTCAAAAGCTCCGCCCTGAAACCGTTCATCACCGCCATGACCACGATCAGCGTGGCGACGCCCAGCATGATGCCGAGGAAGGAGATCGAGGCGATCACCGAGATCACCGTCTCCTTGCGCCGCGAACGCAGATAGCGCCAGGCAACCATGCGCTCGAAGATGGAAAAGGGTCCGGCGCCGACCGGTCTTGCCGCCACCGCCTCGCTCATGCGGCGACACCGAAGCGCTTTTTCACGTCTGCGATCGGCAGCGTCTCGCGCTCGCCGGTCTTGCGATTCTTGATCTCGATCTCGCCGGCGGCGACACCGCGCGGGCCGACGATCACTTGCCAGGGCAGGCCGATCAGGTCGGCGGTGGCGAACTTGCCGCCGGGCCTCTGGTCGGTGTCGTCATAGAGCACGTCCTTGCCGCCGGCGACGAAAGCGGCATGCAGTTCGTCGCAGACGCGGTCGCACTCGGCGTCGCCCGCCTTCATGTTGATCAGTCCGATGTCGAACGGCGCCACCGCCTCCGGCCAGATGATGCCGTTGTCGTCATGGCTGGCTTCGATGATCGCAGCGACCAGCCGCGACGGACCGATGCCGTAGGAGCCTCCGGAGACGAAATGATCCTTGCCGTCGGGCCCGGTCACCTTGGCGCCCATGGGCTTCGAATATTTATCGCCGAAATGGAAGATGTGGCCGACCTCGATGCCGCGCGCCGAGACCTTGTCGCTCTCGCCGATCTTCTCCCACGCCGCCTCGTCATGCATCTCGTCGGTGGCGGCGTAGGGAGTCGTCCATGTCTTGACGATGTCGGCGATCTCGGCGTCGTTGGCAAAATCGGTGTTGGCGCCGGGCACATCGAGCGAAAGATAGTCGCGGTGGCAGTAGACCTGGCTTTCGCCGGTGTCGGCCAGGATGATGAATTCATGGCTGAGATCGCCGCCGATCGGCCCGGTATCGGCCCGCATCGGTATGGCCTGCAGCCCCATGCGCGTAAAAGTCCGGAGATAGGACACGAACATCCTGTTGTAGGCCGCCCTGGCGCCCTCGAAGTCGAGGTCGAAGGAATAGGCGTCCTTCATCAGGAACTCGCGCGAACGCATGACGCCGAAGCGCGGCCGCACTTCATCGCGGAACTTCCACTGGATGTGGTAGAGATTGAGCGGCAGGTCCTTGTAGGACTTCACATAGGCGCGGACGATCTCGGTGACCACTTCCTCATTGGTCGGGCCGTAGAGCATGTCGCGGTCCTGCCGGTCCTTGATACGCAGCATCTCCTTGCCGTAGTCGTCATAGCGGCCACTTTCGCGCCACAGATCGGCCGACTGGATGGTCGGCATCAGGATTTCCAGCGCACCGGCGCGATTCTGCTCCTCGCGGATGATGCGGCAGACCTTGTCCAGCACTCGCTTGCCGAGTGGCAGCCACGAGAAACTGCCCTGCCCCTGCTGGCGGATCATGCCGGCGCGCAGCATCAGCCGGTGCGAGACGATCTCGGCCTCGCGCGGATTTTCTTTGAGGATAGGCAGGAAATAGCGCGACAAACGCATGGACTGGTCCGTGAGTGAGGAGGGCCGCGTCAGAATCGGCGCGACTTTGGCTTGCTTGACCCGGCTTCATAGCCATTTCAAGGCGGAATGGGAACCCGGACGCTTCGGCCCGAAAAGCGGCAATCGATTTTCAAAAAGCACGGGATAGCCGGGATCAGAAGCGTCGCACCGTCCTTCGCCCGCCCAGAAGACCCACGGCGCCGCAAGGCCTCCCGGTCACCGCGCGCGTCTTGATGATCGTTCGCCAAGCAACGCCTGCCACACTATTGTGCAGTGCAGCACGAGAATGCCCGTTTCAAGGCAAAATTCTTCGTGACATTGTCATTCGCCTTAGGCTAATGTACCTCGATAACCGAGAGGGTAGAAAAAAATCTGCTCTCCTACGCGGTCAAAGTCTTGGGAGGATGCGATCTAGGCGCGGTTACTCGCTGCCGCCGGAAACCGGAAACAGATCGGACGCGTTTAAATTGCAAGGCCTCGTGCCTTGCATTTTTTTTGTGCAATCATCTGCTTAGCGCAACGCGTTGCCAAACCACCTTACCTAGCGTCAGCGCTCGTCCGGCCGCAAAACGGCACGGCATTCCTGTCTGGAACCAAGCTGTTCCGACGGATGAAAACGTCTTTGCCGAACAAATCTTCTTGGGCCGGGACCGGCTATTTGGCTGGGGTTTGGCTGAATTCCGGCACGATGTGCGGGATGTCGTTGAGGCTGTATCCCAGCCCATGCGTCAGGCCATAGAAAATGCCCATCAGGATCGCGGTGGCGATGGTGGTGCGGATCACGGCGCGCAGCATGTGAGGTCCGCGCGGCGCGCTCGGAACCGTGCCGAGCGTCACGTCACGATCGTCGTCCTGCGTCCTCACGCTGAACGGCAGCACGGCGAACAGCACCACCCACCAGGTCGCGAAAAACAGGGCGGTGAACGAAACCCAGCTCATGATTGCTCCAGTTCGATCAGCGTTCCGAAGAAATCCTTCGGATGCAGGAACAGCACTGGCTTGCCGTGCGCGCCGACCTTCGAATTGCCGTCGCCCAGCACGCGGGCGCCGGCGGCCTTGAGCTGATCGCGCGCGGCCAGGATGTCGTCGACCTCATAGCAAAGGTGATGCATGCCGCCGGAGGGGTTCTTCTCCAGGAAGGCGGCGATCGGCGACCCCTCGCCCAAAGGCTCCAGAAGTTCGATCTTGGTGTTGCCGACATTGACGAACACCACCGTCACCCCATGCTCCGGCAGCGCCTGCGGCGCGGTCACTTCGGCACCCAGCGTGTTGCGATAAGCGGCGACGGCGGCCGCCAGATCCGGCACGGCAAGCGCGACATGGTTGAGACGTCCGAGCATTGGCACTCCCAAGCTAAGGGAGGAAGGGAATAAGGGAGTAGGGGAAAAGACAGATATGTCAGCTGCTTGCTCTTCCTACTCCCCTATTCCCCTACTCCCTTTCGTCACCTTGTGACGAATACAGTCACCAGCGGCTTCTTGCCCCAGGCTTCGTTGGCGGCGCCGCGCACGGCGCGCCGCACTGCTTCCTGCACCAGGTCGAGGTCTTTTCGGCGCTGACGGGGGATCGAGTCCACCGCGCCGATTGCCGCATCGATCATCAGATCTTCCAGCGACTCGCCACGGCCATCGGCCTCGGCGACGCCGATGGCGACCAGGTCGGGGTCGCCGGCCAACTCATATTTGTCGTCCAACACGACATTGACCGCCACGTGGCCGGCAAAGGACAGCTTGCGCCGGTCGCGGATGCCCATCGCCTGATCGGTACCGATCAGTCTGCCATCCTTGTAGATACGGCCGAACGGCACCTGATCCATGATGGTGGCTGGGCCGGGAGCAAGCCTGAGCATGTCGCCGTCGCGCACCTGCGCCACCTGGCCGATGCCCGATGTCGACATCAGCGAGCCCTGCGCCACCAGATGTGCCGCCTCGCCATGCACGGGAACGCCGATCTGCGGGCGTACCCATTCATACATCTTGCGCAATTCGCTGCGCCGCGGATGGCCGGAGACATGCACCAGTGCATCGCCGTCCTCTATGATCTTGACGCCGAGGTCGATGAGACGGTTCTTGATCTCGAGGATCGCCTTCTCGTTGCCGGGAATGGTACGCGAGGAAAACACCACCGTGTCGCCGGCCGTCAGTGACACCGACTTCATCTCTTCGCGCGACAGCTTGGCCAGTGCGGCCAACGGCTCGCCCTGGCTGCCGGTGCAGATGATGACCAGGTTTTCGCGCGGGATGAAACCAAAATCCTCCTCGGCGATGAACTCCGGCAGACCGTCCATGTAGCCGAGTTCGCCGGCCACATCGATGACCCGCTTCAGCGAACGGCCAAGCACCAGGCACTGGCGTCCGGCATCGCGCGCCGCTTTGGCAATCGAGACGATGCGTCCGACATTGGAGGAGAATGTGGTGACGGCGACACGGCCCTTGGCAGCCTGGATGACGCCCTTGAGGCCCTCGCCCACAGCCACTTCCGAAGGCGACTCACCTTCGCGCAGCGCATTGGTCGAATCGCAGATCAGCGCCAGAACGCCCTTGTCGCCATAGGCCCGGAAACGCGCCTCGTCGGTCTTCGGCCCGATCGTCGGCTCCGGATCGATCTTCCAGTCACCGGTATGGATGACGGTGCCGGCCGGCGAGGTAATCGCCAGCGACATCGGCTCGGGAATCGAGTGCGCGACCGGAATGGCTTCGATCTCGAACGGGCCGACGGTGAATTTCTCGCCCGCCCGATAGATCGTGACCGGTATTTTCGGCGCGCCCTGCTCGCCTTGCCGCTTGGCTTCCAGCAGGCCGGCGCTGAACGGCGTCATCCAGACCGGCGCCTTCAGCTTCGGCCATGTGTCGAGCAGAGCGCCGTAATGGTCTTCATGCGCATGCGTGATGATGATGCCGCGCAGATTGGCGAGGTTCTCCTCGATGAAGCGCGTGTCGGGCAGCACCAGGTCGACGCCCGGCAGGCTGGCATCGGGGAAGGTCACTCCGACATCGATGACGATCCATTCGCGCGCATTGGGCGACCCGTAGCCGTAAAGAGCGAAGTTCATGCCGATCTCGCCGACGCCGCCGAGCGGCACGAAGACGAGTTCGGCGGTTTCCGCTTTCGCCATGATTTTTCCCTTCCTGACCCTCAGGCCAAGCCCAAAAAGCAATTCCGGGAAAAGTGTGTAACGGTTTTCCCACCGGAGTTGCGCAAAAACAAACAGTTAGAACCGTTCATGAACGGCCCTATGCCCTGGCCGAAGCGACCGCGCCGAAATGCACATCGCCGGCGGCGATCGTCCGAACCGAACCTTCATCGTCGCGGATCACGAAACGGCAGTCCTCGTCAATGGTCTCGAACACCCCACGCACCACATTACCGTCAATTCTGACAGCAACCTCGCCGCCGAGCCCCGCAGCACGATCAAGCCACCGACGCCTGACGGCGGCAAGTCCGCGCCCCTCGTCCCACAACCGGGCATTCTCGCTCCAGGCATCCGACAGCGCCAGGAACAGTGTTTCCGCATCGCATGCCGCGCCCAGCGCGCTGAGTGATGTTGCGGGATAGGGCAAATCCTCGGGGTATGCCACCACATTGACGCCGATTCCGACCGCCACCGCGAAACGGCCGCCTTCCAGAATTGCCGATTCCAGCAGGATGCCGGCCAGCTTGGCGCCGGAGGCAAGCACGTCGTTCGGCCATTTCAGTTCGAAACGGTTCTTTCCTTCGCTGCCACCGTCGAGGCCGATGGCGATCCGGCCTTTCGGCACCACGGCGTCGAGCGCATCGGCCAGCGCCAACCCGGCGACGAAGCCCAGCGTCGCGGCAAGGCGAAGCTCTGCCTTGGTGATGACGAGCAGCGTCGCCGCGAGGTTGCCTTCGGGGGTTGCCCAGACGCGGCCGCGCCGGCCACGCCCGCTTTCCTGTTTCTTGGAAACGACCCACAATTTGCCGGGGTCGCCTGCCCTTGCGTGGTCCAGTGCCAGCGCATTGGTGGAGCCAACGCTCTCATGCGCCTCGAGCCGGAACCCATCCGACGCCGAGGTTGGAGCCAGCCGAAATGCCATGCCGACTAGAAAAACGTCTTGGCGGCGGCTTCGGCATAGGTGCCGATCGGTCCGCCGATCAGCACATAGAACAGCACGAAAGCGCCGGAGACGCCGAGCACGACACGCAATTCGCTCGCCATCGGCACAAAGCCGCCGACCGGTTCGTCGAACCACATGATCTTGATGATGCGCAAATAGTAATAGGCGCCCACCACCGAGGCCAGCACGCCGATGATCGCCAGCGCGTAGAGGTTGGCGTTGATGGCGGCGAGGAAGACGTACCACTTCCCC
Organism: Mesorhizobium sp. M7A.F.Ca.US.011.01.1.1; assembly: GCF_003998295.1. Classification (NCBI taxonomy): domain Bacteria; kingdom Pseudomonadati; phylum Pseudomonadota; class Alphaproteobacteria; order Hyphomicrobiales; family Phyllobacteriaceae; genus Mesorhizobium; species Mesorhizobium sp. M7A.F.Ca.US.011.01.1.1. The sequence goes on along the minus strand of NZ_RZRT01000010.1, from coordinate 134,885 downwards.
CAGAAGCCGGCGAGCGGCGGGATGCCGGCCAGCGAGAACATCAGGATGGTCAGGATGGTCGCCATGATCGGATTGGTCGACGACAGGCCGGCCAGATCGCTGATCTGCTCGACATTGCCTTCCTTGCGCCGCATGGCGAGGATGAAGGCGAAGGTGCCGAGCGTCATCACCAGATAGATCAGCATGTAGATGGCAACGCCGCGCACGCCGGCCTGGCTGTTGGCGGCAAGGCCGACCAGCGCATAGCCCATATGGCCGATCGAGGAATAGGCCATCAGCCGTTTGATGTTGGTCTGGCCGATGGCGGCGAAAGCACCAAGCGCCATTGAGGCGATCGAGATGAAGACGACGATCTGCTGCCAGTCGGAGGCGATCGGCTTGAACGCACCCATGGTGACGCGCACCATCAGCGCCATCGCCGCCATCTTCGGTGCTGCCGCCAGAAAGGCCGTCACCGGTGTCGGCGCGCCCTCATAGACATCTGGCGTCCACATGTGGAACGGCACCGCCGAGATCTTGAAGGCAAGGCCGGCCAGCACGAAGACGAGACCGAAAACGAGACCGAGCTGGCGCTCGCCGCTGCCGAGCGCAGAAGCGATCTCCTGGAAGCCGGTGTTGCCGGTGTAGCCGTAAACAAGGCTGATGCCATAGAGCAGCATGCCCGACGACAGCGCGCCGAGGACGAAATATTTGAGGCCAGCCTCAGTCGAACGCAGATTGTCGCGGTTGATCGCGCACAGCACGTAGATCGCCAGCGACTGCAGCTCGAGGCCGAGATAGAGGCCGATCATGCCATTGGCGGAGATCATCAGCATCATGCCGAGCGTGCAGAGCAGGATCAGCACCGGATATTCGAACTTGTCGAAGCGTTCAGCCTTGGCAAAGCGCATTGACATCACCAGCGTCACCGCCGAGCCGACCAGCGCCAGCACCTTCATGAAGCGGGCGAAGGAATCCTGGATGAAGGCATTGCCGTAAGCGCTGCCCTGCCCGGTTCGGAAGATCAGCCAGGCGCCCGCGATCGCCAGCACGGCAACCGCAAGGCCGGTTACCGTGTTGGCCGTGTTGGCGCGCGAGTAGGCTCCGACCATCAGCAGCGCCAGCGCGCCGACGGCAAGGATCAGCTCTGGCGTCGAGAGCGACAGGCTGGAGAGAAGGTCCGGCGTCATGGTTCGCAAAACCTCTGGTCAGTTCGCCGCCGCGGTCTGCGCGGCGCCGATGGATGCAGTGACATTGGTGACTAGCGACTTGACCGATTCGGCCGTCGCGTCGAAGACCGGGGCGGGATAGACGCCGAAGAAGATGACCAGCACGACCAGCGGGTAGATGATCACCTTCTCGCGCGGCGACAGATCGAGCAGGCCCTTCAGGCTCTCCTTGGTCAGTGCGCCGAAGATCACCCGGCGGTAGAGCCAGAGCGCGTAGGCGGCCGACAGGATGACGCCGGTGGCGGCGAAGAACGCCACCCAGGTGTTGACCCGGAACACGCCCAGCATGGTCAGGAACTCGCCAACGAAGCCGCTGGTACCGGGCAGGCCGACATTGGCCATGGTGAAGATCAGGAACACCGTGGCGTATTTCGGCATGTTGTTGACCAGGCCGCCATAGGCGGCGATCTCACGTGTGTGCATGCGGTCGTAGATGACGCCGACGCACAGGAACAGCGCGCCGGAGACGAGGCCGTGGCTGAGCATCTGGAAGATCGCGCCCTGCACGCCTTCCTGGTTCATGGCGAAGATGCCCATGGTGACGAAGCCCATATGAGCAACCGACGAATAGGCGATCAGCTTCTTCATGTCTTCCTGCATCAGCGCCACCAGCGAGGTGTAGATGATGGCGACGACGGACAGCGCGAAGACCAGCGGCGCGAACATTTCCGACGCCAGCGGGAACATCGGCAAGGAGAAGCGCAGGAAGCCATACCCGCCCATCTTCAACAGGATGCCGGCCAGGATGACGGAGCCCGCCGTCGGCGCCTCGACGTGCGCGTCGGGCAGCCAGGTGTGCACCGGCCACATTGGCATCTTCACCGCGAAGGAGGCGAAGAAGGCAAGCCATAGCCAGGTCTGCATGTTGGCCGGGAAGTTGTGGGTCAGCAGCGTCGGGATGTCGGTTGTGCCGGACTGGAAGAACATCGCCATGATGGCGAGCAGCATCAGCACCGAGCCGGCGAGCGTGTAGAGGAAGAACTTGAACGAGGCGTAGACGCGCCGCTTGCCACCCCAGACGCCGATGATGATGAACATCGGGATCAGGCCGGCTTCGAAGAAGACGTAGAACAGCACGATGTCCAGCGCGCAGAACACGCCGATCATCAGCGTTTCGAGCAGCAGGAAGGCAATCATGTAGGCCTTCACGCGCTTCTCGATCGATTCCCACGACGCCAGGATGCAGAGCGGCATCAGGAACGTCGTCAGGATGACGAACAGCATCGAGATGCCGTCGACGCCCATATGGTAGGAAATGCCGGAGTCGAGCCAGGCGACCTTCTCGACGAACTGGAAGCCGGACTGCGAATTGTCGAATCCGGTCCAGATGAACAGCGAGATGATGAACGTGAAAGTCGTCGTCAACAGCGCGATGGCGCGGATGTTGCGGCGTGCATTTTCGCTGTCGTCATTGATGAACAGGATAAGCAGCACACCAACCAGCGGCAGGAAGGTGACCAGCGAGAGGATTGGCCAGGCGGTCATCAGAGCATCATCCAGGTGACGAGTGCGGCAACGCCGATCAGCATGGCGAAGGCGTAGTGGTAGAGATAGCCGGTCTGCAGCTTGACGACGCGGTCGGTGACATCGACGACGCGCGCCGAAATGCCATCCGGGCCGAGGCCGTCGATGATGGTGCCGTCGCCGGTCTTCCACAGGAAATGGCCGAGGCGCTTGGCGGGCCGCACGAACAGGAAGTCGTAGAGCTCGTCGAAATACCACTTGTTGAGCAGGAAGGCGTACAGCCCGCGATGCTGCGCGGCGAGGTTGACCGGCATTTCCGGCGAGCGGATGTAGAATTTCCAGGCCAGCGCGAAGCCGATCAGCATGGCTATGAAGGGCGACAGTTCGACCCACAGCGGCAATTCGTGGATGTCGTGCAGGATGTGATTGTCAGGCAGTGTGAACAGCGATGCCTTCCAGAACTCGGCATAGCCCTCGCCGATGAAGGCGCCGTGGAAGATGATGCCGGCAAACAGTGCGCCAGCGGCCAGGATGAAGAGCGGCACCAGCATCACAGGCGGCGATTCATGGACGTGGTGCATCACTTCATGGCTCGCCCGCGGCTTGCCGTGGAAGGTCATGAAGATCAGCCGCCAGGAGTAGAAGGAGGTGAAGCAGGCGGCGACGACCAGAGCCACGAAGGCCATGCCGGCAACCGAATTGTGGCCGGCAAAGGCGCTCTCGATGATCGCGTCCTTGGAGAAGAAGCCGGCGGTGCCGATGACCGTCACCGGAATGCCGACGCCGGTCAGCGCCAGCGTGCCGATCACCATCATCCAGTAGGTGGTCGGAATCAGTTTCCTGAGGCCGCCCATCTTGCGCATGTCCTGCTCGTCGGACACGGCATGGATGACCGAGCCCGAGCCGAGGAACAGCAGCGCCTTGAAGAAGGCATGCGTGAACAGATGGAAGATCGCCGCGCCATAGGCGCCGACGCCGAGTGCGACGAACATGTAGCCGAGCTGCGAGCAGGTCGAGTAGGCGATGACGCGCTTGATGTCGTTCTGGACGAGACCGACGGTGGCCGCGAAGAAGGCCGTGAAGGCACCGATGAAGGTTACGACAGTCAGCGCCGAATGCGAGAGTTCGAACAGCGGAGACAGCCGTGCCAGCATGAACACGCCGGCCGTCACCATGGTGGCGGCATGGATCAGCGCCGAAACCGGTGTCGGGCCTTCCATGGCATCCGGCAGCCAAGTGTGCAGCGGCACTTGCGCCGACTTGCCCATGGCGCCCATGAACAGCAGCAGGCAGACGATCGTCATGGCCGCCTGCTTGTCCAGCGCATAGCCGAGGAAGGTCAGCACCGCGGCGCCGTGCGGGGCGCCTTCGGCCGGAATGAACGTTGCCGCATTGGCGAAGATGGTGCCCAGATTGACCGAGCCGAACAGCACGAACACGCCGAAGATGCCGAGTGCGAAGCCGAAATCGCCGACGCGGTTGACGACAAAGGCCTTGATTGCCGCGGCATTGGCCGACGGCTTCTTGTACCAGAAGCCGATCAGCAGGTAGGACGCCAGCCCCACGCCTTCCCAGCCAAAGAACATCTGCACGAGGTTGTCCGCCGTCACCAGCATCAGCATGGCGAAGGTGAACAGCGACAGATAGGCGAAGAAGCGCGGCCGGTTCGGATCGTGGTGCATGTAGCCGATCGAATAGATGTGGACCAGCGCCGAGACGGTGTTGACCACCACCAGCATGACCACCGTCAGCGTGTCGATCCGGAGCGCCCAGGACGCTTCCAGCCCACCCGACTGTATCCAGCGCAGCACCGGCACGGTGAACACCTCGCCATGGCCGAAACCAATGGTGAAGAAAGCGACCCACGACAGCACGGCCGCGATCACCAGGAAACCCGAGGTGATGTATTCGGACGCCTTGGCGCCGAGCGACGTGCCGAACAGGCCGACGATCAGGAAGCCGAGCAGGGGAAGGAAGACGATGGCCTGATACATGGTGGTTCCGTCAACCCTTCATCATGTTCACGTCTTCGACCGCGATCGAGCCGCGGTTGCGGAAGAAGACGACGAGAATGGCAAGTCCGATGGCGGCCTCGGCCGCAGCTACCGTCAGCACGAACAGCGCGAACACCTGGCCGACCAGATCGCCGAGTGCCGCCGAAAAAGCGACGAAATTGATGTTGACCGCAAGCAGGATCAACTCGACCGACATCAGGATGACGATGACGTTCTTGCGGTTCAGGAAGATGCCGAACACGCCGAGCGTGAACAGGATCGCCGATACGGTCAAATAATGCGCGATGCCGACAACCATCTCAGAGTCCCTCGCCTGTCTTGACCTTGCGGATTTCCATGCCGGTCGCCGGCGTGCGGCCGACCTGGGCCGCGATCGACTGCCGCTTGACGCCTGGCTTATGGCGCAGCGTCAGCACGATGGCGCCAATCATGGCGACCAGCAGCACGAGGCCCGAAATCTGGAAGTAGTAGAGGTAGTCGGTATAGAGGATGTCGCCGAGCGCGGCGGTGTTGGTCCGCGTGGCGAGATCCGGAATGGGCTTGGAGACCGTCGAAGCGAGCTGCGGCGCGAAAGTGTAGCCGCCGAGGACGACGATCAGCTCCGCCGCCAGGATCAGCCCGACCAGCGCGCCGATCGGCGCATATTGCAGGGCGCCTTCCTTCATCTCGGCGAAATCGACGTCGAGCATCATGACGACAAACAGGAACAGCACCATCACCGCGCCGACATAGACGACGAGCAGGATCATCGCCAGGAACTCGGCCCCGGTCAGCATGAACAGGCCGGCGGCGTTGAAAAAGGTCAGGATCAGGAACAGCACCGAATGCACGGGGTTGCGCGACGAAATGACCATGAACGCCGACGCCACCGCGACAAAGGCGAAGAGGTAGAAAAAGGCCGCCTCTAGTCCACTCAACATTGGGGATCCCCCGGGTTCCTGTACAAACAGGACGCTCGTCCTGTTTGTTGTCTCTGGCCTGGTTCCGCCTCCGGTTCCAAAGCCGCGTTGTCCTAGCCCATGTTCCGATCGGGTTGAAAGGCCCGATCGAAAGAAACATGGGCCACTCTGTATTCCGGAGCATGATCTGGTCCGAAAAGTCCGCAACTTTTCGGGATCATCCTCTGGACGAGGCCCCTCGCCCCGTCCATGCGTCAAATATCAGCGGTAGGGCGAGTCCAGCGAGATGTTGCGCGCCAGTTCGCGCTCCCACCGGTCGCCATTCGCCAACAGCTTGTCCTTGTCGTAGTAGAGTTCCTCGCGCGTCTCGGTCGCGAACTCGAAATTCGGCCCCTCGACGATGGCGTCGACCGGGCAGGCTTCCTGGCAGAAGCCGCAATAAATGCACTTCACCATGTCGATGTCGTAGCGAACCGTGCGGCGCGTGCCGTCATTGCGGCGCGGGCCGGCCTCGATGGTGATGGCTTGCGCCGGGCAGATCGCCTCACACAATTTGCAGGCGATGCAGCGTTCCTCGCCATTGGGATAGCGGCGCAGCGCATGCTCGCCACGGAAGCGCGGGCTGGTCGGCCCCTTCTCGTGCGGATAGTTGATCGTCTCCTTGGGCGCGAAGAACTGGCGCATCGACAGGAAGAAGGCGCTGACGAAATCCTGCAGCAGCAGTGATTTTGCGGCTTGGGAAAGAGCGGACATCACGCAAACCCCGTGATCTTGAGGAAGGCCGCGGTGGCGACCACCATGAACAGCGAGATCGGCAGGAACACTTTCCAGCCAAGCCGCATCAATTGGTCGTAGCGGTAGCGCGGCACGAAGGCCTTCACCATGGAGATGCCGAAGAACACGAAGCAGACTTTCAGCACGAACCAGATGACGCCGGGCACCCAGGTGAACGGCGCGAAGTCGAACGGAGGCAGCCAGCCGCCGAGGAACAGGATGGTGGCCAGCGCGCACATCAGCACGATGGCGACATACTCGCCGAGGAAGAACAGCAGGAACGGCGTCGACGAATATTCGACCATGTGGCCGGCGACCAGTTCCGATTCGGCTTCCACCAGATCGAAGGGCGGGCGGTTCGTCTCGGCCAGCGCCGAGATGAAGAAGACGATGAACATCGGGAACAGCGCCAGCCAGTTCCAGTCGAGTAACGTATTGGGCAGGCCAAGCCGCGTACCAATTCCATCATGCTGCGACAGCACGATATCGGTGAGGTTGAGCGAGCCGGCGGTGAGCAGAACAGTGACGATGACGAAGCCGATCGAGACTTCGTAGGACACCATCTGAGCGGCCGAACGCAGCGCGCCGAGGAACGGATATTTCGAGTTGGAGGCCCAGCCGCCCATGATCACGCCATAGACCTCGAGCGAGGAGATGGCGAAGACATAAAGGATACCCACATTGACGTTGGCGATCGCCCAGCCCTGGCTGACCGGGATGACCGCCCAGGCCGAGATCGCCAGCACGGCCGAGACCAGCGGCGCCAGCAGGAAGACGCCCTTGTTGGCGCCGGACGGGATGACCGGTTCCTTGAAGACGAATTTCAGCAGATCGGCGAAGGCCTGCAGCGTGCCCCAGGGGCCGACGACGTTCGGGCCACGGCGCAGCTGCACCGCCGCCCAGATCTTGCGGTCGGCGTAGAGGATATAGGCGACGAAGATCAAAAGCACGACGATCAGCACGACCGACTTCAACAGGATCAGCAACGCCGGCAGCACGTAGAAGGAGAAGAAAGTGTCCATGCTTATTCCGCCGCCTGCTTGAAGCCGCTCTTGGCCAGTGCCGAGCATTCCGCCATCACGGCCGATGCCCGCGCGATCGGGTTGGTCAGGTAGAAATCCGTCACCGGCGAGGTGAAGGTGCCCTTGTTCAGCCGCCCGCCGAGCTTCGCCACCTCGGCGATATCCTCGGCATTGCCGGCCGCGACCTGATCGATACGGGCCAGATGCGGGTATTCGCCATAGAGCTTGGCGCGCAGCTGCGGCAGCGAATCGAACGGCAGTTTCTTGCCCAGCACATCCGACAGCGCCCGCAGGATCGCCCAGTCCTCGCGCGCCTCGCCCGGCGCAAAGCCGGCGCGGTTGGTCTGCTGCACGCGGCCTTCGGTGTTAACATAGGTGGCCGACTTTTCCGTGTAGGCGGCCGCCGGCAGGATGACATTGGCGCGGTGCGCGCCCTGGTCGCCATGCGTGCCGATATAGACGACGAAGGCGCCGCCGGTCTTGGCCATGTCGATCTCGTCGGCGCTGAGCAGGAACAGGAGCTCCATTTCGCCCAGCATGCCGGCAACGTTTCTGCCGCCCTCGCCCGGCACGAAGCCGAGATCGAGACCGCCGACGCGGCCGGCCGCATTGTGCAGCACGGCAAAGCCGTTCCAGTCGGCGCGAGCAGCGTTGACGGCGGCGGCGAGCTTGGCCGCCTGGCCGAGCACGGCCGCGCCATCGGCACGCGCCAGCGCGCCCTGGCCGACGATGATCAGAGGGTGTGTCGCCTTCTTCAGCGTCTGGAAGAACTTGCCGTTGCCGTCGGCCAAATCCTTCAGCGAATCCGGTCCGGCGCCCAGCTGTTCATAGTCGTAGCGGGTATCGCCGACATCGCCGATGACGCCGACCGGCAGATTGCCGATCCGCCAGCGCTTGCGGATACGGGCGTTGAGCACCGAGGCTTCATAGCGCGGATTGGCGCCGATGATCAGCACCGCGTCGGCCTGCTCGATGCCTTCGATGGTCGGGTTGAAGATGTAGCTCGCACGACCGAGCGCCGGGTCGAGTGCGGCGCCGTCCTGGCGGCAATCGGTGTTCTTCGAGCCGAGCGAAGCCATCAGCAGCTTGAGCGCATAGGTTTCCTCGACGGCGGCGAGATCGCCCGCGATAGCGCCGATCTTTTCGGGCGCCGTCTTCGACACCGCGTCCTTGATCGCGGCGAAGGCCTCGGCCCAGCTGGCGGCAACCAGTCTGCCGTCCTTGCGCACATAGGGGCGGTCGAGACGCTGCGTGCGCAGGCCGTCCCAAATGAAGCGGGTCTTGTCGGAGATCCACTCCTCGTTCACCGCCTCGTTGACGCGCGGCAGGATGCGCATCACTTCGCGGCCCCGGCTATCGACGCGGATCGCCGAGCCGACCGCATCCATCACGTCGATGGATTCGGTCTTGGTCAGCTCCCACGGCCGCGCCTGGAAGGCGAATGGTTTCGAGGTCAGCGCGCCGACCGGGCAAAGGTCGATGACATTGCCCTGCAGTTCCGAGGTCATCGCCTGTTCGAGATAAGTGGTGATCTCTGCATCCTCGCCACGGCCGATCAGACCCAGTTCGGAAATGCCGGCGACTTCGGTGGTGAAGCGGACGCAGCGCGTGCAGTGGATGCAGCGATTCATCACCGTCTTGACCAGCGGCCCGATGTATTTGTCTTCGACCGCGCGCTTGTTCTCGTGATAGCGCGAGGAATCGACGCCGAAGGCCATCGCCTGGTCCTGCAAGTCGCATTCGCCGCCCTGGTCGCAGATCGGGCAATCCAGCGGATGGTTGATCAGCAGGAACTCCATCACGCCTTCCCTGGCCTTCTTGACCATTGGCGTGTTGGTGAAGATTTCCGGCGCCTCGCCATTCGGGCCGGGACGCAGGTCGCGCACGTTCATGGCGCAGGAGGCCTGCGGCTTGGGCGGCCCGCCCTTCACCTCGATCAGGCACATGCGGCAATTGCCGGCGATCGACAGCCGCTCATGGAAGCAGAAGCGCGGCACTTCCGCGCCAGCGTCTTCCGCCGCCTGCAGCAGCGTGTAGTGGTCGGGTACAGTGATCTCTTTCCCGTCGACCTTGAGCTTTGCCATTCGCCTCAAACCCCTGCGGAGTTCCCGCAATCTCTTTTTCCGGACGCGGTCGAGACCGCGTCGAGCACTTCATTCACTTCTTGACGGCGAGCGCCGCCGCTTGGGCTGTCCAATCGTCGCGGCCGATGCGGCCGCTGAGCGACAGATAGTCCTCGACCCAGGCAACCTCTTGCGGCGTCCATGCCGCGATCTGGGCATATGTCCAGATGCCGAGGCCGTTGAGAACCTTTTCCAGCTTCGGCCCGATGCCCGAGATGGCCTTGAGATCCGCCGGTTTGGCCGGCTTCTCCATGGCGTTGGGCTGCCTGAAATCCTCGGGCATCAGCGCATCGCCGGCGCCGCCCGTAGCCGGAGCCGCATTCGCGGCCGGCACGGCAGTGGCGGCTTCCTTGGCGGCAATATCGGTGACCTCCCTGGCGAAGGACTGCGCCTCGGCAATCATGCTTTTCGCCGTCGCCCGTGCCTTGGTGGAGGAAGGACTTGGATCTTCGAACTGCGCGACGCGCGCCTCGAAATCATCGACGATCGGCTGCAGCAGCCGCTGCGAGGCTTCTGCCGCACCTGAAAGCGCGCCCAGCCAGACGCCGAAAGCATGGTTGGCGAGCCCGAGGCCAAGCGCCGACATCGCCGCCGCACCCGCCACGGGATGCACGAAAAGGTTGACGGCGCTGGCCATCTCCTTCGGCATCATCCTGGTCAAGTCCTGGTTCATCTTCTCGATCTGGTCCAAATTGGGCATCAGCGGGTTCGAATACGGCGCCATAGAGTTCTCCTGGTCGTTTCTTCGTTCGCCCCGCCCTTCGCTGCGGACTTTCGTCCGCGTAAAACGTTCTTCTATTCCGCCGCCACCATCACAGGCTCCGCCCGGTGCGCATTGCGCGAAAACTCGTCGATGCGCCGCTCCACTTCGCCGCGGAAATGCCGCATCAGGCCCTGGATCGGCCATGCCGCCGCGTCACCCAGCGCGCAGATCGTATGGCCTTCGATCTGCTTGGTGACGTCGAGCAGCATATCGATCTCGCGCTTCTGCGCCTCGCCGCGCACCAGCCGTTCCATCACCCGCCACATCCAGCCGGTGCCTTCGCGGCATGGCGTGCACTGGCCGCAGCTCTCGTGCTTGTAGAAGTAGGAAAGCCGCGCAATCGCCTTCACGACATCGGTCGACTTGTCCATGACGATGACAGCCGCGGTTCCAAGGCCGGATTTGAGGTCGCGCAAGGCGTCGAAATCCATCGGCGCGTCGATGATCTGCTCGGCCGGCACCAGCGGCACCGAGGCGCCGCCCGGTATGACCGCCAAAAGATTGTCCCAGCCGCCGCGAATGCCGCCGCAATGCGTCTCGATGAGCTCGCGGAACGGGATCGACATCGCCTCCTCGACCGTGCACGGATTGTTGACGTGGCCGGAGATGCAAAACAGCTTGGTGCCGACATTGTTGGGCCGGCCGAAGGACGAGAACCAGGCCGCACCGCGGCGCAGGATGGTCGGCGCAACCGCGATCGATTCGACATTGTTGACCGTGGTCGGGCAGCCATAGAGACCGACATTGGCCGGGAATGGCGGCTTCAGCCGGGGCTGGCCCTTCTTGCCTTCGAGGCTTTCGAGGAGCGCTGTCTCCTCGCCGCAGATATAGGCGCCGGCGCCGTGGTGCATGTAGATGTCGAAATCGTAGCCGGACGTGTTGTTCTTGCCGATCAGCTTGGCCTCGTAGGCCTCCTCGATCGCGCGCTGCAGCGCCTCGCGCTCGCGGATGAACTCGCCGCGCACATAGATGTAGGCGGCAATAGCGCCCATGGCGAAACCGGCAAGCAGCGCGCCCTCGACCAGCGTGTGCGGGTCGTTGCGCAGGATGTCGCGGTCCTTGCAAGTGCCGGGCTCGGATTCGTCGGCGTTGATGACGAGATAGCTCGGCCGGCCGTCGCTCTGCTTGGGCATGAACGACCATTTGAGCCCGGTCGGGAAGCCTGCGCCGCCGCGGCCGCGCAGGCCCGACGCCTTCATCTCGTTGACGATCCACTCGCGCCCCTTGGCAACGATGCCGGGCGTGTTGTCCCAGGCGCCGCGCGCCATCGCGCCGGCCAAGGACTTGTCGAACAGGCCGTAGATATTGGTGAAGATGCGGTCTTTGTCCTGAAGCATTTTTCGTCCCTCAGACCGGCTTCTTGCCGAAGACGCGGATGTATTCGGCCACGCCACCCTTGGCGAGCGCCTTGGCCTGCTTGACCCAGTCGTCGCGATCGATGCGACCCTGGAAAGAGAGATAGCCATCCACCCACTCGCGTTCGGCCTTCTTCCACGACGCGACCTGCGCGAAGGTAAAAATGCCCAGCGTATGCAGGATGCCCTCGATCTTGGGGCCGACGCCGGAGATCAGCTTCAGGTCATCGACCTGTGCCGGTTTATCGATGCCGGCCGGACGGTTCTTGTCCTCGAGCGACGGTTTGGCCGGCTTGGCTGCCGGTACCTTGACCTCCGGCGCCTTGAAGGCGGATGCCGGCTCGGCCTTGGTTATTGGACCGTTGCGCTGCTTGGAAACCTGCTCGACTTTGGAGTCTGCCTTGTTGGCATTGGCGGCCGAATGCAGTGGGGCGGCAACGCTCGCCGCCTTTTCGACCGCCGGCGCGACCTTGGTTTTCGAAGGCGTCTTCAATGCCGGGCTGGTTTCAGGGGCGTCGGTCTTCGGCTTGCTGGTGTTGGATGGTGCGACAGGGGCCGCGGCCGGTGCCGGCACGGGCGCTGCGATGATCGCGTCGGGCGCCGCCCTGGCGGCCTTGGCTGCCTCCCTGGCTTCCCTTTCGCGGGTCGACTTGAGGATCGCCTTTTCGCTCTTCAGCGTGGTGAGGCCGGAGGCCGGCTCCGAGCCGGTACGGCCGTTCTGCGGCCCCGGTTCCACCGAAGCACCCTTGCCGGCGTCATAGAGATCGATGATTTCAGCCAGGCGTTCCGGCGTTAGATCCTCGAACGTGTCCTTGAAGACCATCACCATCGGCGCGTTGACGCAGGCGCCAAGGCATTCGACCTCTTCCCACGACAATGTACCCTTGTCGTTGGTATGGAACTGGTCGTGATGGATTTTGGAGCGGCACACATCCATCAGCGCTTCCGAACCGCGCAGCATGCAGGGCGTGGTGCCGCAGACCTGGATGTGCGCACGCGTGCCAACCGGATTCAATTGGTACTGCGTGTAGAAGGTCGCGACCTCGAGCCCGCGGATGCGCGGCATGCCGAGCATGTCGGAGATCGTCTCGATCGCCGCCTTCGTCACCCAGCCTTCCTGCTCCTGTGCGATCATCAGCAGCGGGATGATGGCCGACTGCTCACGGCCCTTCGGATATTTCTTGATCCATTGCTTCGCCGCGGCCGCATTCGCCCGGTTGAAGGCAAAGGAGGCTGGCTGGACGCTGGCTTCTGCGAGACGGCGGACTGACATTTAGCGATCGACCTCACCAAACACGATGTCGAGGGAACCGAGAACGGCGGTGACGTCGGCCAGCATGTGGCCGCGGCAGAGGAAATCCATCGCCTGCAGATGCGCGAAACCCGGCGCGCGCAGCTTGCAGCGGTAGGGCTTGTTGGAGCCGTCGGAAACCAGATAGACGCCGAATTCGCCCTTCGGCGCCTCGACCGCAGCGTAAACCTCGCCGGCTGGCACGCGATAACCCTCGGTGTAGAGCTTGAAGTGATGGATCAGCGCTTCCATCGAGCGCTTCATCGCCTGGCGCTTGGGCGGCACCACCTTGCCGTCGAGGTTCGACACCGGGCCGGCGCTTTCCTTGCCGAGCAGGAGATCGACGCACTGGCGCATGATCTTCGCCGACTGGCGCATTTCTTCCATGCGTACGAGGTAGCGGTCGAAGCAGTCGCCGTTCTTGCCGATCGGAATGTCGAAATCCATTTCCGAATAGCATTCATAGGGCTGCGACTTGCGCAGGTCCCAGGCAGCGCCCGAACCGCGCACCATCACGCCCGAAAAACCCCAGGCCCAGGCATCCTCCAGCGAGACGATGCCGATATCGACATTGCGCTGCTTGAAGATGCGGTTGCCGGTCAGCAGCTGATCGAGGTCGTCGATCGACTTCAGGAACGGGTCGATCCACTTGCCGATGTCCTCGACCAGCTTCTGCGGCAGGTCCTGATGGACGCCACCGGGACGGAAATAGGCGGCATGCATGCGCGAACCGGAGGCGCGCTCATAGAACACCATCAGCTTTTCGCGCTCGACGAAGCCCCACAGCGGCGGCGTCAGCGCGCCGACGTCCATCGCCTGCGTCGTCACATTGAGGATGTGCGACATGATGCGGCCGATTTCGCAATAGAGCACGCGGATCAGCTGCCCGCGCTTCGGCACTTCGATGCCGAGCAGGCGCTCGGCGGCCAATGCGAAGGCGTGCTCCTGGTTCATCGGCGCGCAATAGTCGAGCCGGTCGAGATAAGGGATCGCCTGCAAATAGGTTTTGGCTTCGATCAGCTTTTCGGTACCGCGATGCAAGAGCCCGATATGCGGATCGACGCGATCGACGACTTCGCCGTCCAGTTCCAGCACAAGGCGCAAAACGCCGTGCGCCGCAGGGTGTTGCGGGCCGAAATTGATGTTGAAGTTGCGGACCGAGGTTTCAGCCATTTACTGCTTTGCCTTCTCGTCACCCGGCAGCACGTAATCGGTGCCTTCCCAAGGGGACAAAAAATCGAAATTGCGGAATTCCTGCTTGAGCTCGACCGGCTCGTAGATGACGCGCTTGGCCTCGTCGTCGTAACGCACCTCGACGAATCCGGTCAGCGGGAAATCCTTGCGCAGCGGATGGCCTTCGAAACCGTAGTCGGTCAGCAGGCGACGCAGATCGGGATGGCCCGAAAACAGCACGCCGTAGAGATCGTAGGTCTCGCGCTCGAACCAGTCGGCGCCGGGGAACACGCCGGTGATCGACGGCACCATGGTTTCCTCGTCGGCCTGCACCTTGACGCGGATGCGCACATTCTGCTTCGGCGACAACAGATGATAGACGACGTCGAAGCGCTTGGCCCGCGACGGATAGTCGGCGCCGCAGACGTCGATGATCGAGATGAACTGGCAGCGCGCATCGTCGCGCAGGAAGGTCATCACCTCGACCAGATCGCGCGGCTCGACGTGAACGGTAAGCTCGCCATAGGCAAGCACCCCGTCACTGAAGCGGCCAGGCAGCTTCTCGCCGAGATAGGTCGACAGTTCGCTCAGGGATGCGGTCATGGATTTACCGTTCGATCGTGCCGGTGCGGCGGATTTTCTTCTGCAGCAGAAGAATGCCGTACAGCAACGCTTCGGCGCTCGGCGGACAGCCGGGCACATAGATGTCGACCGGCACGATGCGGTCGCAGCCGCGCACCACCGAATAGGAATAATGGTAGTAGCCGCCGCCATTGGCGCAGGAGCCCATCGAGATGACGTAGCGCGGTTCCGGCATCTGGTCGTAGACCTTGCGCAGCGCCGGCGCCATCTTGTTGGTCAGCGTGCCGGCGACGATCATGATGTCGGACTGGCGCGGGGACGCGCGCGGCGCGACGCCGAACCGCTCCGAATCATAGCGCGGCATCGAGGTGTGGATCATCTCGACCGCGCAGCAAGCGAGGCCGAACGTCATGAACATCAGCGACCCGCTGCGCGCCCAGGTGATGAGCGCCTCGGTCGAAGTGACCAAAAAGCCCTTGTCGGCCAACTCATTGTTGATCTCGAGGAAGAAGGGATCGTCCTCCCCCACCGGCCTGCCGGTGTTGGGGTCGATAATACCCTTGGGCTTCGGCGCGACGAGGGTGCCTGAACTGTCGTTCAATCCCATTCCAGCGCTCCTTTTTTCCATTCATAGGCAAAGCCGATGGTCAGCACCGCCAAAAACACCATCATCGACCAGAAACCGAGCATGCCGATCTTCGAAAACGACACCGCCCACGGAAACAGGAAGGCCACTTCCAGGTCGAAGATGATGAACAGGATCGACACCAGGTAGAAACGGATGTCGAACTTCATGCGCGCGTCGTCGAACGAGTTGAAACCGCACTCATAGGCGGAAAGCTTTTCGGGATCGGGATTGCGATAGGCCACCAGAAAGGGCGCGGCCAGCAGCGCCAGGCCGACAACCAGCGCCACGCCTATGAACAGGACGATGGGCAGGTATGAGCTCAAGAGTGCGTTCATGCTCGGTTTTCCGTTGGCGCCAATCCACTTTGATTACAGCACCGGACCCTAATGCGGAAGCGTGACAGTTTAACCGCTGAACCGTTTTAAGGGCCTATGCTGCAACGCGGCGAGGGTTAGCGCAGCACTTCCAGCGAAGCAAGTCAAACCTTGTTCAAAACACCGACCTGAACGGCATATCGCGGCAAACTGGTCCGATCCGCTCCTGTTTGATTTCCTTCGCCTTTTACTCCACTTTTCTCTCCTGACATGGATGCCGCCAAAACCCTGCTAGCATGGGTTGGAATCAGCCTTTCGACCCTCGGTCAAAACACTTCAAAGTGATGCCTGCATGAAGGAAAAGATCTCGCTCCCCACGGCCCGTCGCATCGCGCTTGCCGCCCAGGGGTTCCTCGATCCCCGCCCGACCGGTACGCCCGACCGCCGGCATTTTGCCCGCACCCTCTCCCGCACCGGCCTGCTGCAGATCGATTCCGTCAGCGCGGTGGTGCGCGCTCATTATATGCCGCTCTATTCGCGCCTTGGCCCCTACCCGTTCTCGCTGCTCGACAACGCGGCCGTGACGCGCAAGCGCACTGTTTTCGAATACTGGGCGCACGAGGCCTCCTTCCTGCCGGTCGAGACATACCCGCTGATGCGCTGGCGCATGCAGCGCGCCGAGCGCGGCGAGGAAATGTATCTGGGGCTCGCCAAATGGGGCCGCGAGCACGCCGGCTACATCGAAGAGATCTACCGCCAGGTCGCCGAGCGCGGCCCGATCGCCGCTTCCGCGCTGGAGGGCCAGAAAGGCTCGGGCGGCTGGTGGGGCTGGAGCCATGCCAAGCACGCCTTCGAATGGCTGTTCTGGGCCGGCCGCATCACCACGGCGCACCGTCGCGGGTTCGAGCGTTTCTATGATCTGCCCGAGCGCGTACTGCCGCAGGCGGTCCTCGACCTTCCAGTGCCGACGCCTGAGGACGCGCACCGCGAATTGCTGCGCATTTCCGCCCGCGCCCACGGCGTGGCGACTTCAGGCGATTTGCGCGATTATTTCCGGCTGTCGCCGGCCGACATGAAAGGCCGGTTGGAGGAACTGATTGAAACGGGCGAGTTGCTGCCGGTGCGAGTCGAAGGCTGGGACAAGCCCGCCTATCTTCACACAGACGCCCGCCTGCCGCGCAAAGTCGAGGCCCGCACCCTGCTGGCACCCTTCGATCCGGTCGTCTTCGAGCGTTCGCGCACCGAGCGGCTGTTCGACTTCCACTACCGCATCGAGATCTACACGCCGGCCGACAAGCGGCAATACGGCTATTATGTCCTGCCGTTCCTGCTCGGCGACAGGATCGTGGCACGCGTCGACCTCAAGGCCGACCGTCCGGCCAGCATACTGCGGGTCCATGCGGCCTATGCCGAGCCGGGTGCGCCGCCTGAAACCGCTGCAGAGCTGTTCGAGGAATTGAAGCAGATGCAAGGTTGGCTCGGGCTCGAACGCATCGAAGTGACACCTGCCGGGGATTTGGGGCCGGCGCTGGCCGACATCGCCATGTCGTAAGCTCGCGTTGACACCGCCGCCCGCAAAAGCCTAAATCCGGTTCAGATGGTCCCTTGCCCGCAACGGCAAGGGCTAAGAGGGAATGCGGTGCGGGGCAAAATCCCAAATCCGCGGCTGTCCCCGCAACTGTAAGCGAAGAGCCAAGGCCGAAAGCCACTGGGGAGTTCCCGGGAAGGCGGCTACCAAGGCGATGACCCGCGAGCCAGGAGACCTGCCGTCTGCGACTTTAGAATCCGATCGCCCGGCGGGTTTCCGGGCAAGGAGCCCGATCTTTGGACCACGACAGCAGTTTTTCGGCTGGTACAGCGGATATTTCGTCCGGCCATGATGATGCCTTGGCCGGCGTCACCATCATCGTCTGCGCCTCCTGCCGCGATGAGACCGGCGCCGACGCTCATCCCCGCGCCGGCGAATTGCTGGCCGACGACACGCGCCGCGCCGCATCTGGCGATGACATCCGCATCCGCAGCCTCGAATGCCTCGGCAATTGCAAGCGCCGCCTGAGCGCCGCCATCCTGCGCGACGGTTGCTGGAGTTATGTCTTCGGCGACCTGACCGCGACCAGCGGCGCCGATCTCGTCACCGGCGCCAGGCTCTTCGCCACCTCGAAGGACGGCCTGATTCCATGGCGCGGCCGTCCCGATAGCCTGAAGCGCGGCCTTGTTGCCCGCATCCCTCCCCTCGACCTGCTGAAGGACTGACCATGACTGCATCCGTCTCCCGCGTTCCCTGCACCGTCGTCACCGGCTTCCTCGGCGCCGGCAAGACGACGCTGGTCCGCCATCTCCTGGAAAATGCCGGCGGCAACCGCATTGCCATCATAGTCAACGAGTTTGGCGACATCGGCATCGATGGCGAGATTTTGAAGGGCTGCGGCATCGACACCTGCCCGGAGGAAAACATCGTCGAACTGGCCAATGGCTGCATCTGCTGCACCGTCGCCGACGATTTCGTGCCGGCGCTTGACAAGATCCTCGCGCTGACGCCGAGGGTCGACCATATCCTGATCGAAACCTCGGGCCTGGCGCTGCCCAAGCCGCTGGTCCAGGCCTTCCAGTGGCCGAGCGTGAAGAGCCGCGCCACAGTCGATGGCGTCATCGCCGTGATCGACGGCCCGGCGCTGGCCGAAGGCCGCGTCGCCAACGACATGGACGCCTTGCAGGCGCAGCGCGCCGGGGACGAGACGCTCGACCATGACGATCCGGTGGAAGAAGTGTTCGAGGATCAGATCGCCTGCGCCGACCTGATCATCCTGTCGAAGAGCGACCTGATGGACGCCGCCGGCACCGCCCGCGCCAACGCCATCATCAACGAACATTCCGCCCGCGCGGTGAAGATCGTGCCGACGTCGCATGGCAAGGTCGATCCCTCGGTGCTGCTCGGGCTCGGTCTCGCCGTCGAGGACGACATCGAAAACCGCAAGTCCCACCATGACGGCGCATTCGACCATGAGCATGACGACTTCGACACCTTCATCGTCGACATTGCCTCGATCGCCAATCCGGACGAGTTGGCAAAGCGCGTCGCCACCGTCGCCGAAGAAGAGAACGTGCTGCGTGTAAAAGGCTTCGTCGAGGTCGGTGGCAAGCCGATGCGGCTCTTGCTGCAGGCTGTCGGGCCGCGCGTCAATCATTACTATGACCGCGCCTGGACGGCGCAGGACGACCGCCGCTCGCGTCTCGTCGTCATCGGCCTGAAGGGGCTGAACCGCCCGGCGATCGAGCGTATACTCGCCGGCTGATCTCGGACACGGGTTGCGATGCACATCCTCACCACGACATCCGCCTCGCTCGACGACCTCGCCGAGCCGGTCGATCTGCGGCAGACGCCGGCGGATATCGTGGCCCTGTCCTTCACCGACAGCGACCTCGCCGGACTGGCGGCAGCCTGGAAGGCCGATGCCGGCCGCCTGCCCTCGATGCGGCTGGCTGCCCTGCGTGACCTGCGCCATCCCATGTCCGTCGACCTCTGGGTCGACAGCGTCGCCCGCCACGCCAAGGTCATCCTCGTGCGCATCCTCGGCGGCTACGACTGGTGGCGCTACGGCTGCGACCAGCTTGCCTCGACCGCCCGCGCACACGGCATAAAGCTGGCGCTGCTGCCCGGCGAATGCCGCGACGAGGATCTGCGCCTGATCGAAGCCTCGACGCTGCCGCGCGAGGAGCTCGACGGCCTGCTCGACTATTTCCGCGAGGGCGGCCCGGCGAATATGAGTGCGCTGGTGCGGAGATTGGCGGGGCTGGCTGGATCGGATGCGGACGTAGCAGAGCCGGTTCCAGTGCCGAAAGCCGGGTTTTATGAGCCAGGACTCGGGGTCGTTGGTGATCCTTCACGCCCCCCTCTGTCCTGCCGGACATCTCCCCCGCAAGGGGGGAGATCGGACTTCATCAAAGCCGGCTCTTTTCCCGTTTCATTAGAAGCTGACGCGTCCGCAACCTCGACAATTGGCGAAATCTCCAATGACAGCGCAATCTTCCCCCTTGCGGGGGAGATGTCCGGCAGGACAGAGGGGGGTGTGAAGGAACTCGACGCTGACAACGTCAACGCTCCTATCATCCCCATCCTGTTCTACCGCTCGATGCTGCTGGCCGCCGATGTCGCGCCGATCGACGCACTTTTTGAAGCGCTCGGCCAGCGCGGCATCGCCCCGGTCCCGATCTTCGTCTCCAGCCTCAAGGACCCATCATCCCTGGCATTCGTGGAAACAGCACTCGCCACGCTCAAACCCGCCGCCATCATCACCGCGACCGCTTTCGCGTCCGGCGCCGAGCCCGGCGTCGAAACCCTGTTCGACCGCGCCGGCGTGCCTGTCTTCCAGGTCATTGTCGCCACCACCCGCCGCGACGTCTGGGAGACCAACCAGCACGGCCTGGCGCCCGCCGACCTCGCCATGCATGTCGTGCTGCCCGAACTCGACGGCCGCATCCTGGCCGGCGCCATTTCCTTCAAGGGTGAGAGCGAGATCGATCCAGCACTTGGCCACCGCGCCTTTGCCAACCGGCCGGAACCGGATCGTGTGGCGCAAGTGGCTGACCGCGTCGCGGCCTTCATCCGCCTGCAGGAGACGTCCCGCGCCGAGCGCAAGCTGGCCGTCCTGATCCCGGACTATCCGAGCGCGCCCGGCCGCACCGGCTATGCCGTGGGTTTGGATGTGCCGTCCAGCGTGCTGGCCATGCTGCAGGACCTCAAAGAACAGGGCTATGGGGTTGAGGGGATTCCGGAGACACCGCGTGGGTTGCTAGGGCTTCTTGAAGGCAGCAAGGATGGGCTGGGGTTGGAGGATTATCTGGACTTCTCCAAGAGCCTGCCGGCTGCGGCTGTCGCTGCCATGGAGGCGGCTTGGGGGAAGGCAGAAGGCGAGACAGGTTTGTGCGAGGCGCCCCCCTCTGTCCTGCCGGACATCTCCCCCTCAAGGGGGGAGATTGCGCTGCCATTGCCGGGTTCGCCAATCTCCAATGTTGCGGGAGGGGGCGGAGCGTTGAAACTGCCGATCTCCCCCCTTGAGGGGGAGATGTCCGGCAGGACAGAGGGGGGCGCCTCGCGCAAACCTTCGCTATCAAGCAAGAAACACTTCCCCTTCCGTGCCGCCACCTTCGGCAACATCACGGTCGCCCTCGCCCCCGACCGCGGCCGCTCCGCCGACCGCCGCGCCGATTACCACGACCCGACACTGCCGCCGCGCCATGCGCTGATCGCCTTCGGCCTGTGGCTGCGCAAATCGCTCGGCGTTCATGCGCTGGTCCATGTCGGCGCGCATGGCACGCTGGAATGGCTGCCGGGCAAGACGGTTGCGCTTTCGGAAAACTGCTTTCCCGAGATCGTCACCGGTCCCCTGCCCGTCATCTATCCGTTCATTGTCTCCAACCCCGGCGAAGCGGCACAGGCCAAGCGGCGCATTGCCGCCGTCACCCTTGGCCATCTGCCGCCGCCCCTAACCGGTGCCGGGCTCTATGAGGACCAGCACAAGCTCGAGCGGCTGGTCGACGAATATGCCCAGGCCGACGGGCTCGACCGTCGCCGCCGCGACCGCCTTGCCAAGCTGATCGTCGAGACGGCGCAAAAGACCGGTCTTGCCTCCGAAGCCGGCGTCGCCACGACCGACGCACCGGACGAAGCGCTGCGCCGCATCGACGCCTGGCTGTGCGACCTCAAGGATTTCGCCATCAAGGACGGGCTGCATATCTATGGCCGCGCCCCCGAGAACGAGCCCGACGCCATGCGCCACCAAAGCGCCGAAGGCGAGAAGACGGCGCTACTTGCGGCGCTCGATGGTCGCCACGTCAAGGCCGGCCCGGCCGGTGCGCCCGCGCGCGGCCGTTCCGACGTCCTGCCCACCGGCCGCAACCTCTTCACGTCGGACCCGCGCAGCATGCCGACGCCGACCGCCTATGACCTCGGCAGGGTGGCGGCCGAAGAAGTCGTGCGCGGCTACATGCAATCGCATGGCGACTGGCCGCGCTCGCTGGTCATCGACCTCTGGGGCTCGGCGTCGCTGCGCACCGGCGGCGAGGAGATTGCGCAAGGCCTGGCGCTGATGGGCTGCCGGCCGCAATGGGATGCTGCGACCGGCCGCATCACCGGCATCGAAGTGCTGCCCCCGGCCCCGCTTGGCCGGCCACGCGTCGACGTCACCTGGCGCATTTCGGGCCTGTTCCGCGACATGTTCCCGACCCAGATCGCGCTGATCGATGCCGCTGCCAACGCCGTTGCCGCGCGAGACGAGGAGGATTCGGAAAACCCGCTCGCGGCGAGGACCCGCGCCGATGGCAAGATCAGCCCACGCATCTTCGGCACCTCGCCCGGCACCTATGGCGCCGGCGTCGAGGATCTTTTGTCCTCCGGCGACTGGGCGGCCCGCGAAGAAATCGGCCGCGCCTATCTCGACGCCACATCGCACGCCTATGGCGGTGCGGAGGGCGAAGGCGTCTCCGCGCCCGGCGCCTTCGAGGGGCGCATCGCCGAAGCAGATCTTCTCGTCCACACCGGCGACGACCCCGGCCGCGACATCCTCGAGGGCTCCGCCGACGTCGCGTTCATCGGCGGCTTTTCGGCCGCTTTGGCAACCCTGGGCAGGAATGCCGACGTCATCGTGCTCGACACTACGGATCCTCAAAGGCCGAAACCGCGCTCGGTCGGCGAGGCCGTATCGCGCGTTGTGCGTGCCCGCGCCGTCAATCCACGCTTCATATCAGGCCAGATGCGCCACGGCCCGCGCGGCGCCTCCGAATTTGCCGAAACCGTCGACCGGCTGGTGGGCTTCGCCGAAACCACGCATGCGATATCGGGCGCGCTGATCGAGGCGGTGCATGACGCCTATCTCAGCGATCCGGCTGTCCGCGCCTTCATCCTGCGCGAGAACCCCGCCGCCGCAAAAGTCATCGCCGAGCGCTTCCTGTCGGCGCGCCGGCGCGGCCTCTGGCATCCCTTGCGCAATTCCATAGACGACGATCTCACGGCCCTGATTGCCGAGGCGGAAGCGCTTGGGGTGGCGGCATGAACGCCTTCTCACGTCGTGGCGCTTGTCCGGCCCTGTCGGCGCCGATGCAGACTGGCGATGGCCTGCTGGTGCGGCTCAATCCGGTCGCGGGAGGCCCATCTTCTGGAGGATTGTCGCCGAAACTCTTGATTGCGATAGCCGAATCGGCTTTGCGGCATGGCAACGGCATCACGGAAGTGACCGCGCGCGGCAGCCTGCAGATACGCGGGCTGACGGCGGACAGCGCGGCGTTGCTGGCGGCGGAGGTCGATGCGCTTGATATCGCGGTGCGCACCGGCGTGCCGGTCGAGACCGGGCCGCTGGCCGGCATCGATCCGCAAGACATTGCCGATCCCCGGCCGCTGGCCGAGCGGATCAGGGCGGCAATTGAAGAGGCTGGGCTGACGCAACGGCTGGGGCCGAAGGTTTCGGTGATTGTCGATGGTGGCGGGCAGCTTGGGTTGGATGCGGTCACGGCCGATGTGAGGCTGAAGGCGGTGCGGGCCAGCGCTGGCGTGCCGTGGGCTGTGTCTGTTGCCGGTGATGGTCAAAGCGCGAGGCCGCTTGCGACGGTCGATGACGATGTAGCGCGCGATATTGCCGTTGCGGTGCTCAGGATGATTGCCGAGAAGGGTCGGGGGGCCCATGCGAGGGATTTGACGGAGCGCCAATTGGTCTCTCTCGCAGGTTGGCACTCCGTCACACCCCCCTCTGTCCTGCCGGACATCTCCCCCGCAAGGGGGGAGATTGAGCCGTCATCGGCGCTTTCGCCAATTGCCGACGTCACGCCCACCGCCGAGGTGGCAGGACGAGAGCCGGCGCCGGAACTGCCGATCTCCCCCCTTGCGGGGGAGATGTCCGGCAGGACAGAGGGGGGTGTGCAGGATCACCGACCCATCGGTCTTTTCCCTTTGGGCGGCAATGCCACCGCCCTCGGCATCGGCCTGCCCTACGGCAGCATGCCAGCGGACAAAATCATCGCCCTCACACAAAGCGCCCTCACCCTCGGCACAACCGAAATCCGCCTCGCCCCCGGCCGCGCCTTGCTTTTCCTCGGTCAACCAACCGCCAACCACCCCCTTCAGCACACCGCCGCCACCCTCGGCTTCGTCACCTCCCCCACCGACCCGCGCACGCGCATCGCCGCCTGCCCCGGCACGCCCGCCTGCGCCTCCGGCCGCATCGCCACGCGCGACATTGCCGAGACGATCGCGGCTGAAAACGCCGACATCCCGGACTTCACCCTGCACATTTCCGGCTGTGCCAAGGGCTGCGCCCACCCCGGCCCGGCGACGCTGACGATCGTCGGCGGCGAAAACGGAGCCGGACTTGTCGTGAACGCGACGGCAAGGGCCCTTCCTGCGGGCTACAGGCCGGGCTATGACGCCGCGCGCGGCATCGGCCGCGTTGCGGCAATGATCCGCGGCACACGATACCAAGGCGAAACCGCCGCCGCTTGCCTGACAAGGCTCGGGCCGGTGGCAATCGCCGAGGCTTACCGACAGGCCCAAACTGAAAAACGGAAATGAGCATGGCCGCCTACGACTATATCCATGACGGCACGGCGATCTATGAGCGCTCCTTCGCCATCATCCGCGCCGAGGCTGATCTTTCGCGCTTCTCAGAAGCCGAGGCCGATGTCGCCATCCGCATGATCCATGCCTGCGGTCAGGTCGAAGCCGCCGGGCATTTCGTGTTCTCAACCGATTTCGTTGCCGCTGCCCGCACCGCTTTGGCGGCGGGCGCGCCGATCTTCTGCGACGCGGAAATGGTCTCGCATGGCGTCACCCGCGCCAGGCTGCCGGCGGGCAACGAGGTGATCTGCACCTTGCGCGATCCGCGCACGCACGACATTGCCAGGGTGATCGGCAACACCCGCTCCGCCGCCGCGATCGACCTGTGGGGCGACCGCATGGCCGGTTCGGTGGTCGCCATCGGCAATGCGCCGACCGCGCTCTTCTATCTCTTGGAGAAGTTGCGCGACGGCGCGCCGAAACCGGCGGCCATCATCGGCATGCCGGTCGGCTTCGTCGGCGCTGCCGAATCGAAGGACGCGCTGGCCGAGAATTCCTATGGCGTTCCCTACGCCATCGTGCGCGGACGGCTCGGCGGCAGCGCCATGACCGCCGCAGCGCTCAATTCACTGGCGAGGCCCGGCCTGTGAACGCCCTTCTCAAAGGCCGTCTCGTCGGCGTCGGCACCGGTCCCGGCGACCCCGAACTGCTGACGCTAAAAGCCGCGCGCGCCTTGGCGGAAGCCGATGTCGTGGCCTATTTCGCCAAGCGCGGCAACAACAGCAACGCGCGCGCCATCGTCGAAGCGCAGTTCCGGCCCGAAATGACGGAATTGCCGCTGCTCTATCCCGTCACCACCGAAATCGATAAGGACCACGACGACTACCGCTCGCAGATCACGGCTTTCTATGAGGAGTCGGCCGAGAGGGTCGCCGAGCACCTCGAAGCCGGCAGGATGGTTGCCGTGCTGTCTGAGGGCGACCCGCTTTTCTACGGCTCCTACATGCATCTGCATGTGCGCCTCGCCCATCGCTTCCCGACCGAAGTCATTCCCGGCGTCACCGCCATGTCCGGCTGCTGGTCGCAGACTGGTGTTCCGATCGTCCAGGGCGACGATGTGCTGACGGTGCTGCCCGGCACGATGAGCGAGTTCGAGCTGACGCGCCGGCTGGCTGACACCGATGCCGCCGTCATCATGAAGGTCGGCCGTAACCTGCCCAAGATCAGGCGGGCGCTGGAGGCTACGGCCAAGCTGTCGCGCGCCGTCTATGTCGAGCACGGCACCATGGCCGGCAGCGTGTCGATGAAGCTGGCCGACAAGCCGGACGACAAGGCGCCCTATTTCGCCATCGTGCTGGTCGCCGGCTGGTCCGGCCGCCCCGGCGCTTTGGGAGTGCAAGCATGAGCGGCCGTCTCACCGTAATCGGCCTTGGCCCCGGCAATGCCGATCAAGTCACTCCGGAAGCCAGCCGCGCCGTCGCCGAGGCGAAATTCTTTTACGGCTACAAACCGTATCTCGACCGGCTGGAATTGCGCCCGGATCAGACCCGCGTCGCTTCCGACAACCGCGAGGAACTCGCCCGCTCCAAGGACGCACTGGTCAAAGCCGCCGAGGGCCACGACGTCGCGGTGGTTTCCGGTGGCGATCCCGGCGTGTTCGCCATGGCGGCGGCCGTCTGCGAGGCGATCGAGGCCGGCCCGGCCGAATGGCGCACGGTCGATATCGCCGTCGTGCCCGGCATCACCGCCATGCTGGCGGTTGCCGCCCGCATCGGCGCACCCCTCGGCCATGATTTCTGCGCCATCTCGCTGTCCGACAATCTGAAGCCATGGGAGCTGATCGAACTGCGCCTGCTGGCGGCAGCCGGCGCCGGCTTCGTCATCGCGCTCTACAACCCGATCAGCAAGGCGCGGCCCTGGCAGCTCGGCCGCGCCTTCGAATGCCTGACCGCGATCCTGCCTGGCACCACGCCGGTGATTTTCGGCCGCGCCGCAGGCCGTCCCGACGAGCGCATCGAGGTCTACCTGCTGGCCGATGTCGAGGCTGAAAAAGCCGATATGGCGACCTGCATCATCATCGGCTCGCCGGAAACCCGCATCATCAAGCGCGCTGAGAAGCCGGCGCTGGTTTACACGCCGCGCTCGTCCACGGGGCGGACAAAATGATCGACCATCACGGTCAGCGCTTCAACGCTTTCAGCCGCGGGAACATCCGGCAAGGTTGGCCGTTGGATCATGACCACCTCGAGGCCAAGCGCCCGCGCCGCGGCGATCTTGCCATAAGTCGCTTCGCCGCCGCTGTTCTTGGACACGATGACATCGATGCGTTGCTTTTCGAGCAGCGCGCGTTCCTCCGCCTCACGAAACGGGCCACGGGCCAGAAGATAGCTCGCATCCGGCACGGCAAGCTTGGGCTCGATCGCGTCGACGCTGCGGACGAGATAATGATGCTGGGGCGCAGCTTCGAAAGCGGCGACCTCTTGCCGGCCCAGCGCCAGGAAAACACGGCGCGGCGCCAGTCCAAGCGCTCGCGCGGCATCGCCGGATGTATTGACCTCGGTCCAGCGGTCGCCTTCGACATGCTCCCAGCCGGGGCGTCGCAGCGCAAGGATCGGCACACCGGCCACGCGGGCGGCTTGCGCCGCATTGGCGGAGATCTGCGCCGCATAGGGGTGCGTCGCGTCGATCAGGAGGTCGATAGGCTCTTTCCGCAGATAGTCGGCCAGCCCATCGGCACCGCCAAAGCCTCCGCTTCGCACCGGGACACCTTGCGCGACCGGGCTTTCAGTGCGGCCAGCCAGCGACAGCGTGACCGAGGCGCGCGCCGCCAGTTTTCCGGCCAGTTGCCGGGCTTCGGTGGTGCCGCCGAGGATCAGAATGCGGTGGGTCATCATGCCTGCTAGGGGTCAATCGAGCGCCGCCTGGCTCACAATCGTCGGCATCGGCGAGGACGGTTTAGCGGGTCTCGGCGACGAGGCCAAGCAGCGGATTGCCCAGGCTGAGATCATCTTCGGCGGCAAGCGGCACCTGGCGCTGGTCGCGTCCTTCGCCGAGGGTGAGGCCCGCCCCTGGCCGGTTCCTTTCGATGCCGAGATGACTGATGTGCTGACGCTGGCTGGCAGGCGCGTCTGCGTGCTCGCCTCCGGCGATCCGTTCTTCCATGGCGTCGGCGCCACCCTCGCCCGCAAGATCAAGGCACAGGAGATGCACGTCATCCCCGCCCCGTCAGCCGTTTCGCTTGCGGCCGCCCGCCTTGGTTGGGCGCTGCAGGACATCGAGACCGTCTCGCTGCACGGCTGGCCGCTCGACTTGATCCGGCCGCTGCTGCAGCCAGGCGCGCGCATTTTGGCACTGACGTCGGATAGCGATGCGCCGGCGGCAATAGCGCGCCTGCTCACCGAACTCGACTTCGGCGCCTCGCGGATGACAATCCTGGAGGCACTAGGCGGGCCAAGCGAAAACCGGCGCACCGCCCGCGCCGATGCCTTCGATCTCGAAAACATCAATCCGCTCAACGTGCTGGCGATCGAAGTTGAATCCGGTCCGGATGCGCGCGTCCTGCCGCTCACATCAGGCCTTGCCGATCATCTGTTCGACCATGACGGCCAGATCACCAAGCGCGAAATCCGCGCCATCACCCTGTCGGCGCTGGCGCCCAAGCGCGGCGAGTTGCTGTGGGACATCGGCGCCGGCTCCGGGTCCATCGGCATCGAATGGATGCTGGCCCACCCCTCGATGCGCGCCATCGCCATCGAGGCCGATCCGATCCGCGCCGCCCGCATTGGCCGCAACGCGGCCGCCTGCGGCGTTCCCGGCCTTGTCGTGGTGGAAGGCGCCGCACCCAAGGCGCTTGCCAGGCTGGACACGCCGGACGCGATCTTCATCGGTGGTGGCGGCAGCGACACCGGCGTCTTGAACGCCGCGATCAAGGCCCTACCCCCCGGAGGCCGTCTTGTCGCCAATGCGGTGACGCTGGAGATGGAAGCCTTGCTTCTCGCCCGCCATGTCTCGCTTGGCGGCGATCTCACCCGCATCGCCATCTCTCGCGCCTCGCCGGTCGGCGCGATGCAGGCCTGGCGGCCAGCCATGCCGGTCACCCAATGGAGCTGGGTGAAGCCATGATGGTCGCGGGCATCGGCTGCCGAAAGGGCGTGAGCGTCGAAGACGTGCTTGCCGCGATCGAAACCGCCCTCGAAGCCTACGGGCTGGCGATGACGGCGCTTTCGGCGCTGGCAACTGCCGAGTTCAAGAAGGATGAAGAAGCGATCGCCACCGCTGGCCGCGTGCTGAACCTTCCGGTCATCGTCGTCGATGATGCAGCACTTCAGGCCGTCTCGTCGGACACGCTCAGCCATTCCGAGCTCTCGCAAGAACTCGCCGGCACCCCATCGGTTTCCGAGGCATCCGCCCTTGCCGTCGCCGGCAAAGGCGCCAGACTGCTCGGGCCCCGCACGGTGCTCGGCCCGGTCACCTGCGCCATCGCCATCAGCGGAGATGCGCCATGACCGTCCATTTCATCGGCGCCGGTCCGGGTGCCGCCGACCTCATCACGCTGCGCGGTGCGAGGCTGCTGGCAAGCTGCCCGGTCTGCCTTCATGCCGGCTCGATCGTCGCGCCCGAATTGCTGCAGCACTGCGCGCCGGGGACAAAACTGATCGACACCGCACCTATGTCGCTCGACGAGATCGAGGCCGAGTATGTCGCGGCGCACAAGGTTGGCCACGATGTCGCCCGCCTGCATTCTGGCGACCTGTCTGTATGGAGCGCCGTGGCCGAGCAGATCCGCCGGTTGGAAAAGCATGGCATTCCCTACACGCTGACGCCCGGCGTCCCCTCCTTCGCCGCTGCTGCCGCCGCATTGCGCCGCGAACTGACCATTCCCGAGATCGCGCAAAGCCTGGTGCTGACCCGCATTTCCGGGCGCGCATCGAAAATGCCGCCCGGCGAAACGCTGGCCGGCTTCGGCCGCACCGGCGCCACGCTGGCTATTCATCTTGCCATCCACGCCATCGACCGCATCGTCGCCGAGCTCACGCCGCACTATGGCGGCGATTGCCCGGTGGCGGTCGTCTTCCGCGCTTCCTGGCCGGACGAGCGCGTGCTGGCCGGGACGCTGGCAACCATCGAGGCGCTGCTCGCCGCCGATCCGATGGAGCGCACGGCGATCATCTTTGTCGGCCGCTCGCTGGCGGCGGAAGGTTTTGGCGAGAGTTCATTATACGACGCCCACTACCAGCGGCGTTTTCGCGGACGGGACGGATTGTGAGCGGCAGCACCAAAAACAAGGGCGAAAACGCCAGGCTCGAACAGGCTTTTGCGCGGCTGAACTTCAAGCCGCGCCAACTGGAACCGGGTCACGTCTGGCTGGCCGGCGCCGGCCCCGGCGACCCCGGCTGCCTGACGCTCGAAGTGCTGGCGGCCTTGGCCGAGGCGGATGCGGTCGTCTATGACGCGCTGGTCTCCCCAGATGTCGTCGCCGTCGCCGAAAATGCCGAGCTCTTCTTTGCCGGCAAGCGCGGCGGCAAACCGTCGATGAAACAGGACGACATCACCGCGCTTTTGGTGCGACTGGCGCGCGACGGCCGCCGCGTCGTCAGGCTGAAGGGCGGCGATCCCTATATTTTCGGCCGTGGCGGCGAAGAAGCTCTGGCGCTGGCGCGTGAAAACATCCCGTTCCGCGTGCTGCCAGGCCTGACCTCGGGCCTCAGCGCTCTGGCCGCGACCGGCATTCCGGCCACCATGCGCGGCATCAACAAGGCG
This sequence comes from Mesorhizobium sp. M7A.F.Ca.US.011.01.1.1, assembly GCF_003998295.1. Lineage (NCBI taxonomy): Bacteria > Pseudomonadati > Pseudomonadota > Alphaproteobacteria > Hyphomicrobiales > Phyllobacteriaceae > Mesorhizobium > Mesorhizobium sp. M7A.F.Ca.US.011.01.1.1. The sequence goes on along the minus strand of NZ_RZRT01000010.1, from coordinate 104,972 downwards.
CTGATCCTGGCGACCGGCCACGCCGCTGGCACCGATGACGATCTCGATTGGGCGGCGATCGCCCGCACCGGCCAGCCTGTCGTCGTCTATATGGGCATGGCCAACCTGCCTTTGATCGCGGCGGCACTGCTCGACGGCGGGCTGGCGCCGTCAACACCGGCGGCAGTGATCGTCGCCGCGACGACGCCGCAGGAACGAACCGTCGTCGCAACGCTCGCCACCATTGCCGAGGAAGCGGCCGCCGCCGGTCTCGCCTCGCCGGCGCTGATCGTCGTTGGCGGCATCGTTGCCATGCGCGCGGCACTGGCGGGACAAGCATGACCGCCCGCGCCATCATCATCGGCGCGCCGCGCTCCGGCTCCGGCAAGACCAGCGTCACCATCGGCATTTTACGCGCGCTCACCCGGCGTGGGCTGAAGGTGCGAGGCGCCAAATCCGGCCCCGACTATATCGACCCCGGCTTCCACACCGCCGCCACGGGACTGTCGGGCGTCAATCTGGACAGCTGGGCGATGCCGCCATCGCTGCTCAACGCACTCGCAGCGCAAGCCGCCGACGGCACCGATTTCGTCATCCTCGAAAGCGCCATGGGCCTCTTCGACGGTATTCCGGCCTCGCCGGGGCGCACTGGGTCGGCGGCCGACCTGGCGCGGCTCTATGGCCTGCCGGTGCTGCTGGTGCTCGACGTTTCCGGCCAGTCGACCACCGCGGCCGCCGTCGCCAAGGGCTTTGCCACCTACGATCCGGATGTACGCATGGCCGGTGTAGTGCTCAACCGGCTGGGCAGCGAGCGCCATCGCAAGCTGTGCAGCGAGGCCATCGAGGCGATCGGCCTGCCGGTCGTCGGCGCCATCCTGCGCGATCCCACTCTGAACCTGCCCGAGCGCCATCTCGGCCTCGTCCAGGCTAGAGAATATGATGATCTGATGGCGCATCTCGACCGGCTGGCCGACATGGCGGAAAAGTCGCTCGACCTCGATGCGATCATGGCCCTGGCGACACCCCTCACCCCGGCGCCCGGCGGCTTCGCCGACGCACTGGCGCCGCCCGGCCAACGGGTCGCGCTGGCCGAGGATGCCGCCTTCACCTTCCTCTATCCGCATGTCGCCGCCTATTGGCGCAAGGCGGGTGCCGAAATCGTCCCGTTCTCGCCGCTCGCCGACGAGGCACCCGACGAGGATTGCGACGTCTGCTGGCTGCCCGGCGGCTACCCCGAGCTTCACGCTGGCCGGCTCGCCGCCGCCGCGACTTTCCGTGCCGGGATGGAGCGTTTTGCGGCCACAAAACCCATCCATGGCGAGTGCGGAGGCTTCATGGTGCTGGGCGAGGCGCTGGAGGACGCTTCAGGCGAAACGCATCCGATGCTCGGCCTGCTCGGCCATTCCACCAGCTTCGCCAAGCGCAAGATGAACCTCGGCTATCGCGAGGCGCGGTTGCGCGCCGATTGCCCGCTGGGCTCACAGGGCGCGCTGATCCGCGGCCACGAATTCCACTATGCGCAGATGACGGCGACAGGCAATGACGAGCCGTTGGCCGACCTTGCCGACGGCCAGGGCAATCCGATCGGCGCCTCGGGCTATCGGCGCGGCCATGTCAGCGGCACTTTCTTCCACGCCATCGCGAGGGGCTAGCGCATGAAGCTCAAGAACTTGGCTCTTTCACCGCGGCAAGTCCTCGACGACACCGCGCTTTGCCTGGTTTTCTTCACCCGCCTGCCGCTGCCGGTCTTCGATTTCCGAGGCCGCAGCCTTGCCGCCGCGATCTGGGCAGCCCCCATTGCCGGCCTCGTCGTCGGCCTGATCGGCGCCATCGTCTTCGCCACGGCCGAACGGTTTGGCCTTGCCATGGGTCCGGCTGCCGCCCTTGCGCTCGTGGCCACCCTGCTCACCACCGGCTGCCTGCATGAGGACGGGCTGTCCGACGTCGCCGACGGTTTTGGCGGCGGCAAGTCGCGCGGCCGCAAACTGGAAATCATGCGCGACAGCCGCATCGGCGCCTATGGCGCGGCGGCACTGGCTCTGTCGCTGCTGATCCGCTGGAGCGCGCTGTCGGAACTCGTCGACCCTACACAGGCCCTGTTCGCCCTCCTGGCCGCGCACGCGGCCTCGCGCGGCCTGCTTGGCGCCTTCATGCATCTCTTGCCCCCGGCGCGGATCGACGGGCTCTCGGCCGACGCAGGCACGGTTTCGCAGGAAACCGCCATGGCCGGCGCCGTGCTCGGCGCGATCCCGCTGCTCCTGCTCGGATTGGGCGGCGCCGTCTTCGCGCTGATCCTGCTTGGCCTGCTGTTTGCCGCTTTCCGCGCCCTTTGCTTCAACCAGATCGATGGCCAGACCGGCGACACGATCGGAGCCTTGCAGCAGGCAAGCGAGATCGCGGTGCTGCTCGTCGCTTCCGTAGCGCTTTCCTGATCCCTTGGCCTGATTCTCTTGGCCTGATTCCCTTTCGGAGACTTTGCCCCCATGCCCTTCAAATCGCTTAGTGAACTGCGCGCCGCCTGCCTCGATCTGCCGGCCGGCAGCGACACTGCCGCCAATGCGGTTGTGCGCCGCCAGGACACGCTCACCAAGCCGCAAGGTAGCCTTGGCCGGCTGGAGACGATCGCCGCCTGGCTGGCGCGCTGGCAGGGCCGCGACATGCCGAAACTCGACCGCGTAAAAGTCTTCGTCTTCGCCGGCAACCACGGCGTCACCGCGCAAGGCGTGTCGGCCTATCCCTCGGAAGTCACCGTGCAGATGGTGGCGAACTTCGCCGGCGGCGGTGCCGCCATCAACCAGCTTGCCCGCATGGCCGGCGCCGAACTCGACGTCATCCCGCTCGATCTCGACCATCCGACCGGCGACTTCACGCAAGGGCCAGCAATGGATGAGAAGGCCTTTCTGACGGCAGTTTCGGCCGGCTACGACGCGGTGACGAAAGACCTCGACCTTATCTGCTTCGGCGAGATGGGCATCGGCAACACGACGCCGGCGGCCGCCATTTCAGCCGCCCTGTTCGGCGGTGGTGCGGAAAAATGGACCGGGCGCGGCACCGGCGTCGACGACGCCGGGCTGAAGCGCAAGGTGGTCGCCATCGAAGCCGGCCTGAAGCGCCACGCCGCCGCCCTTGCTGACCCGCTTGGTGTCGCTGCCGCGCTCGGTGGCCGCGAACTGGCCGCCATCTTCGGCGCCACGCTGGCCGCCCGCCATCTGGGCATACCCGTGCTGCTCGACGGCTTCGTCTGCACCGCCGCCGCCGCACCATTAGCGAAGCTGCACCCGGCCGGCCTCGCCCACACAATCGCAGCCCATGTCTCGGCCGAGTCAGGCCACCGTGGCCTGCTCGAAGCCCTCGGCCTGCCGCCTCTGCTCGATCTCGGCATGCGGCTCGGCGAAGGCTCCGGCGCCTGCCTCGCCGTCAACATCGTCCGCGCGGCGCTGGAGTGCCATGCCCGCATGGCGAGTTTTGCCGAGGCTGGCGTTTCGGAGAAGTAGTCGCTGGACTTCGCCCCATCAGCCGACCGCCTGAAAATCGAGCGAAAAGAACTTGACGGCGCCAATCACGCCGTCAACGCTCTGCACACCGAGCCCTTCACTGAAAGCAAGAGGTCACATTGAGCCACGGCGTCAAATACTTCATGTGGCGAGACGGTCGGCCGCGCTGGCAGCCGAGCAAGATTATGCGGGAGCGTGGCTTGCATGGTCGCGACCTCAAGGATGGGCGCTGTGAATGGCTTTCCATGGCAGCAGCGCTAGCCGCAGCACACGATTTGAACCTGTCCGCCGGCGTGAAGGAAACGCTGCCTAATATTATTGTGCCGCGTGGCGACCCGACAGCGCCGGGCTTTGTCTATTTCCTGCTCGTTCGCGACCGGATCAAGATAGGCTTTTCGCTCCAGCCGGCGCAGCGCTTGAAGCAATTAGCGACCGGGCTGGCTGACCCGGTCGACATGTTCGCTTTCTTTCGGGGATCTCGATCCGACGAGGTGGCGATCCACCGAACCTTTGCCAGTCATCACGTCAGCGGCGAATGGTTCGATGCGAGCCAGCACATATTGAAGTTTCTAATGAGTTGCGTGAAGGAGCGGCGGATCGTGCACGCGAAAACGGTTCTTCGGATATGAACGATCTCACACGAGCCGTGAGCCGGGGAAAAAACCGTCTCACGTTCTCCCTGTGTTCCAGGGTCTTTCCACCAAGTCTTTGAAGAATTTGGTGGGTGCGCACAGGATTGAACTGTGGACCCGCTGATTAAGAGTCAGCTGCTCTACCAACTGAGCTACGCACCCACTCGGCCGGCAAAAACCGGCGTTGGCGGGCATATAGCCGCCACCATCGGTCCTGTCCAGCCCTGCCGGAATCATTTCCCGACAAATCGCCTGGAGCCTCGCTTTTAGGTGTTGGTGCCGGGCGAAACCTTACGTTCTCTTGGCGGGACGGCGCCCCCCTCTGCCCTGCCGGGCATCTCCCCCTCAAGGGGAGAGATCGGAAGATTCGTCGTCCCGCCTCTCTTTTTGCATCCGAGGTTGGCGAAATCAGAAGTTACGGCAATCTCCCCACTTGAGGGGGAGATGTCCGGCAGGACAGAGGGGGGCGGTGAGGATCGCTAACAGCGACGGCCTTCCTCGACCCATTAAGGCGCTGTCAGACGAACAGCTTGCCCTCCGCCACCTTGATCGCGTTGCCGCCAATGCGCGCCGAGGCCAGTTTTCCGCCTTGTATGGTCAGTTCGAGGCGGATGCGCGATGGCCGGCCCATCTCCAGCCCCTGCTCGATCCACAGCTGCGAAATGCCGTCGGTCGGCGCGTCGAAATGCATGATGGCACCGGCAAAGGCGGCAGCCGCCGAGCCGGTCGCCGGATCCTCGTAGGAAGGCGTGCCAGGCACGATCATGCGCACATGGAAGGCGCTTTCGTGGTTCACCGTTTCGCGGCAATAGACATAGGGGCTGGCAAAGGCCCATTCGCTCTTGCGCGGCGCCAGTTCCGACCAAGCCTGGTTGTCCAGCCGGATTCGGCCCGCCGCCTCGAGATTGGCAACCGGAATGGTGACGTAGGGCACGCCGGCCGACCAGAACGCGACGCGGTGATTCTCGAAGCCGATTTCATGCGGCGTCAACCCAAGGGCGGCGCCGATCGCCTCCGGATCGGCATCGAGCTTCAGCGGCTCCGGCAGCTTCGCCAGGTCGAACTCGGCAAAAGTGTTGCCGTCATGCTTGCTGACGGCGCACCGCACCGGGCCGATGTTTTCCTCCAGCACGAAGATGCCGGCGCCGCCCTCTTGCGCCAGTTCGGCCAGCGCGATCGCGGCGCCGACCGTCGGATGGCCAGCGAACGGCATTTCATAGTCGGGGGTGAAGATTCGAATGCGGTTTTTGTGCTTGGGATTGTCCGGCGGCAGCACGAAAACCGATTCCGACAGGTTGAACTCACGTGCGATGGCCTGCATCGCGGCCGTGTCCAATCCCTTGCTGTCCAGCACGACGGCCAAAGGATTGCCGGCCAGTCGCTCGGTCGTAAACACATCGTAAAGCAAGTAATTCCGAGTTTTCATTCCTGCCTCAATCCCAACATGGGCGAAATTTAATTTGATATTTGAACCAGTAAGCCTGATCTGTGCACAGATAGGGACATTGCGCATTATAGGGGTCCAGCGTGGACCAGATTGTCAATCTGCCAAAGACGGAATCGGATTCCGCCATCGAGACGGCGCTTGGACTCGACCAGACGGGGCGGCGCAAGTCGCGCCGGCGCGGCTGGCTCTATGCGCTGCTGGCGCTGATCGTGCTCGTCGCCGCGCTCGGCGTCTATCAGTGGTATGCCGGCTCGCCGGCCAGGATCGATTACACCACCGTGCCTGCCGCCAAGGCCGACCTCACCGTCGCGGTATCGGCAACCGGCACGCTGCAGCCCCTGACCCAGGTCGACATTTCAAGCGAACTGTCCGGCATCATCCGCTCGGTCTCGGCCGAGGAGAACCAGCAGGTCAAGAAGGGTGACGTGCTGGCGACACTCGACACGGTGAAACTCGAAGTCCAGATCGAGCGCGCCGAAGCTTCGGCCAAGGCCGCCGCCGCCAATGTCGAGGACGCCACGGTTACGCTGACCGAAAACGAGAAGGCGCTGGTGCGCGCAGCAGCACTGACCAAGCGCGGCATGGCGACCGACCAGTCGCTTGAAGCAGCAACCGCCACGCGCGACCGTTCCAAGGCAGCGCTCGACAGTGCGCAGGCCAACCTCGCCATCGCCCAGGCCGACCTCAAGGCGCAGCAGACCGACCTTGCCAAGAGCACCATCTATGCGCCGATCGACGGCATCGTGCTGACGCGCTCGGTCGATCCCGGCCAGACGGTCGCCTCCTCCCTGCAGGCGCCTGTGCTGTTCATCATCGCCGCCGATCTCAGGAACATGGAACTGGTGGCGGCGGTCGACGAGGCCGACATCGGCGCGGTCAAGTCAGGCCAGCACGCCCGCTTCACCGTCGATGCCTTCCCCGAGCGGCCGTTCGATGCCGAGATCCGCGATATCTCCTATGCCTCTGTCACCACCGACGGCGTCGTCACCTACAATGCGCGGCTCGAGGTCGACAACAACGAGCTGTTGCTGCGGCCCGGCATGACCGCCACCGTTTCGGTCGTCACCAAACAGGCCAAGGGCGTGCTCACCGTGCCGGCCACCGCCTTCCGCTATCGTCCGGCGCAGCAGGCCGCCCGCGGCTGGAGCCTGAGCGACCTGTTCACCGGCCGCATGGGCCGCCCCGGCGGCAACCGCCAGCGCCAGGCCGCCACAGTGCCCACAGACGGCTCTCGCACGCTGTACGTGCTGGAGAACGGCCGTCCGCGTCCGGTCAACGTCAAGATCGGCTCCACCGACGGCGAACTGACCGAGATCATTTCGGGCCTGGATGAAGGCGCTCAAATCATCACCGCGTCGCAGCAGCGGAGCTGATGCCGTGGCTGCGGGCGCGACCCTCATCACCTTCGACAAGGTCTGGAAGAGCTATGGCCAGGGCGAGGCCAAAGTGCACGCGCTGGCCGGCGTCGATCTTGCCATCCGGCGTGGCGAATTCGTCGCCATCATGGGTCCGTCCGGCTCCGGCAAGTCGACGGCGATGAACATCATCGGCTGCCTCGACACGCCGACGGCCGGAACCTATTCCTTCATGGGCATCGATGCCGGCCGCCTCGACCGTAACCGCCGCGCCATGCTGCGCAACCTCTATGTCGGCTTCGTCTTCCAGGGCTACAACCTGCTGGCCCGCACCACGGCGGCCGAAAATGTCGAACTGCCGCTGATCTATCGCGGCGTCGCCGCCCGCGAGCGCCGCGACCTGGCCATGCAGGCCTTGGCAGAGGTCGGCCTTGTCGGACGCGAGCACCACACGCCGGCCGAACTGTCCGGCGGCCAGCAGCAGCGCGTGGCGATCGCGCGCGCCATCGTCACGCGCCCGACACTGCTCGTCGCCGACGAGCCGACCGGCAATCTCGACACCGCCCGCACGCACGAGATCATGGAGCTGCTCACCCGGCTCAACACCGGGCTTGGCCTGACCATCGCCATGGTCACGCATGAGGCCGACGTCGCCGACTATGCCGAGCGCACCATCCGCTTCCTCGACGGCCATGTCGCTTCGGATTCCAGGAAGCTGGAGATCGCACAGCCATGATCTGGGAAACCGTCCGTCTCTCGCTGCGTTCGATCCGCCGCAACGTGCTGCGCTCGTTCCTGACCTTGCTCGGCATCGTCATCGGTGTTGCCGCCGTCATTGCCATGCTTACCATCGGCTCGGGTACCACAGCAAAGGTCAAGGCCGACATCTCCAAGCTCGGCAGCAATCTGCTGGTGGTCCGCTCCGGCCGTCCGGCCGGCCCCGGCGGACCGGGCGGGCTCGACCAGGTGGTGCGTCCGCTCGCGGAAAAGGACCTTGCAGCACTTGTGGCGCATCTCAGCGGCGCGCGCGCGATTTCGCCGGCCTCGCAAAAGCAGGTCCGGGTCATCTTCGGCACCGAGAGCCTGACCTCGGGCGTCACTGGCACCGACAGCGCCTATCTCGATGCGCGCGACTGGAAGCTGGTGTCGGGCCGCCCGTTCAGCGATTCCGAAACCCGCTCGGGCACCGGCGTGTGCCTGATCGGCGAGACGGTGCGCCAGCAGTTCTTCGGCGCCGGCGATCCGGAGGGCGAGATCATCCGCGTCAACCGCACCTCCTGCAAGATCATCGGCCTGCTCGAGCCCAAGGGCTATACCGGCTTCGGCCAGGACCAGGACAATGTCGTGCTGATGCCGCTGCATGCCTACCAGCGCCGCATCGCCGGCAACCGCGACATCGACAACATCTACATCGCCGCCGACGACCGTACGCCGACCAGCGAGTTGCAGCCCCGCGTCGAGGACATTTTGCGAGACGCGCGCCGCATCACGCCCGACCGCGAGAGCGATTTCGCCATCCGCGACATGACCCAGATCGCCGACGCCATGGCCAGCGCCACAACCACCATGACCGGCATGCTGGGCGCCGTCGCCGGCGTCAGCCTGCTGGTCGGCGGCATCGGCATCATGAACATCATGCTGGTGTCGGTCACCGAACGCACACGCGAGATCGGCATCAGGCTCGCCATCGGCGCGCATGAGAAGCACATACTGATCCAGTTCCTGGTCGAGGCGACGGTGCTGTCGCTGCTCGGCGGCATCATCGGCATCCTGATCGGCCTGGCGCTGGCCGGTCTCGCCGCGGTGACGCTGATCATCCCGTTCGCGCCGAGCCCGGCGGTGATCCTGCTCGCCGTCGGCTTTTCCGCGCTGATCGGCATGGTGTTCGGCTTCTTCCCAGCATTGCGCGGCGCCAGGCTCGATCCGATCGACGCGCTAAGGCACGAGTAGGCAACCCGGTCGGAAGCGCGCCAGCGCTCCGACTGGTTTTGCACAGTCTTCGGCGTTTCCAGCCTGCCCCGCCACTGTCGCCGCTCCGTTCGCGATGGTAGGGCAATTCACCTTGGGCGGAGGAATGGCGGATGAGCAAGAAGGCGCGACTGGTCCTGGCGATGGTGCTCATCGAGGCAGGCCTTGCAGGCATCTGGTGGTATCTCGCCCGCTACGGCATGGCCAATCCCGACCGCGTCACCGCTGACTTCCAGGCGGTCGTCGGCCAAACCATGGGAATGGCAATGGGTGGCCTGCTCGGCATCGGCTTCATCCTGTTCCTCGTCGCCGCCCGCAACGATCGCAACGCGGCGCAGAACAAGACGCGCCCTTAATTCCCGTTTGCGAAATGCCACTCGATCAGCGGCTTCATGTGCGGCGAGAGCCCGTCCGGCAGGTCGGCCGCATGGCGGATGATCACCGGCCCCTGGATCTCCGGCTCGGTCTCGGTGGCGACGAAGGCTGAGATGCGCCTGGCGATCTCGTCTGGGGGCGCCGTCTCGTGATAGCGGCGGAAGATCACCGTGCCGCTGCTGGTCGACATGGCGTGGTAGCGCTTGCCGCGTTCAGCACCTGACAGGTCGAGACCGGTTTCCTCGCGCACCTCGCGGATCATGTTGAAATCGACATCGACCAGCCCATCGCGAAAATCGATCGGCTCGAACGAGCCGGCAGCGAAATAGACGCGGCCGGCGTTGACTGTGTGAGGACCCATGCGGATCGCCACCAGCGCATTGTCGCCGGCCACCAGCATGGCATGGGCATAGGCATGCTCGGCGCCCGAATTCTCGCGCCGCTTCCGCCACAGCATGAACGTCGAGTAGTTGACCGCATGGCAGCGGCCGACGAGACGGTTATCGCGGTAAGCGAGTTGCGACAGCAGCACCACGGTGCCGTCGAACAGCGCCGGATTGGCTGATATCTCGCGCTGCCAGTTCTCGGCGATCGCCTCTGCATTATCCCGGGCGAAGGGATGCGGGCCAGGATCGAGCCTGACATCGACGGCATCGACCGGCAGGATGACATTGCGGGGCAGGTCGAAGCTCATCTTGCTCTAACGCAGCTCAGGTCATGTCCAGCGTGATCGCCACCGGGCAATGGTCCGATGCCTTCGGCCGGTCCCAGCCGGCGCGCGGAAACCGCTCGACCTCCTGGCCGGGCGGAAAAATGGTGCGCCAGGGCTGGCCGTTGCGGATGATGTCGGGAACGGCCGTTGCGTTGCTGGCGGCGAGCCCCTTCGACAGCAGGATGTAGTCGAGTTGGCACAGATGCCGCTCTTCGGGTCCGCGCGTGTGGTAGAAACTCCAGCGGTTCATCTCCGGCCGCCGCTCGACGACGTTCTCGCAGAAGCCGCCTGCCGTCAGCACGTTGATGCAGGACAGGGCTTCGTCGACCACCTCGAAGCGATAACCGTCGATCGCATCGCCGGCTACCTTCACGCGCTGGCGATAGTCATTCATGTCGCCGCAGATCGCCCAGCGTTTGTCGGCGGCCCCACTTTTGTCAGCGGTGTCCCCACCGAAGCGCTCCTCGATGATCCGCCGCACGGCTTGCGCCTCCGCGATGCGCACCGGCATCGTCGCCTCGCGCCCGTCGAGCCCGTTGCGCGGCGAGCCCATCGACTTGAAATGCACGAGATAGAGCGTCAGCGGCACGCCGCCCACGGTGACGTCGATCTCCAGGCAGTCGCGCCGGAAAATGCGCTCATTGGACTGATTGCCCAGTGCCTCGAGTTCCGGCGTGTGCAGCCCGAACTGCTCGTAGGTGACATAGGCATGGCTGGTCATGCGCACGAATTCGATCGGCTGCCCCTGCGCGGTCTCGTTGCGCATCATCACGGCCACGTCGATGCCGCGCGAATCATTGCCCGCTGTGGTGTATTTCTGCCGGTAGCCCTGCCCCACCATCTTGAACAGATAGCCGTATTCGAAGGCCTTCAGCGCCTCGATGTTGTCGACCTCCTGCATGCAGATGATGTCGGCCCGGGTGGCAGCGATTGCCAGCGCCGTCAGTTGGCGCGTGTCGTCGGACTGTGCGATGGCGCGGGCCTGCTCCAGCATCCTGTATTCGGCCTCGCTCTGGATATCGAACAGCGCCAGCGTGCGATCCTCGTTGAGCTGGTTGCGATAGCCGGAATAATCGAACCTGTTCATCAGGTTCTCGACATTGAAGGTGGCAAGGCGCAGCGACATGCCATGACCTTTGCCCGCAAGTGCTTCGGAAAACAAGCTCGCAGGATCACCAGCTGAGATCGATTGGTCCTGGGTGCGTTCGCGTCATGGTTGACGGAACCTTTCCGTTCATCCGCCGTTCAGATGCAAACATCCATTGTTGCCCCATTCCTCGGGTGGGCGTGGGGCCTGTAGCTCTTGGAGAGTGCAATGAATTCGCTCTTTTCTTCCACGGTCAAATCGGGGCTGATAGCCCTCGGTATCCTCTCCGGCATCACGGCACCATCCGCCGCCGGACCGATCATGCAGCCGGACCTGTCGATTCCCACCAGCACGGCGGCGCCGAATGTCACGCCGGTCCGCGACAGCTGGGCGGGCGGCAACAACCGTCAGTTCAACAACGACAATTGGAGATGGCGCCGGTCGGGCAATTGGAACGGCGGCCGTCGACACTGGCACGGCGGCGGCGGTAACTGGAATGGCGGAGACAACTGGCGTTGGCGCCATGGTCGCCATCACTATCGCGGCGGCCGTTACTATGATGATGGCGCGAGTGCAGCGATTCTGGGCCTTGGGCTGGGGCTTGGCCTCGGCAGCATGTACAACAACTACGACTACTATGACCGGCCGGCGCCGCGCCGCTACTACCGCGCGGGACGGCTTTCGAGCGCCCATGTCCAATGGTGCTACAACCGCTACCGGTCGTACCGGGCCTACGACAACACGTTCCAGCCCTATAACGGCCCGCGGCAGCAGTGCTACTCACCCTATTGAGCTGGCCTGTAGCTGAGCTGACCGACAGAATGAAAAAACGGCGCCACTAGGCGCCGTTTTTTGTTCATGGAAGCCGCTGTTTTCGAGCGCTTGTGGATTTCGCTCAGTTCTTCGCCTTGTCGACCAGCTTGTTCTTGGAAATCCACGGCATCATCGCGCGCAGCTTGGCGCCGACTTCCTCGATCTGGTGGCTGTCATTGTTGCGGCGGATGCCCTTGAAGCGGGACATGCCGGCGCGGTATTCCTGCATCCACTCCGAGGTGAACTTGCCGGTTTGGATGTCCTTCAGCACGCGCTTCATCTCGGCCTTGGTCTCAGCGGTGATGATGCGCGGGCCTGAGACATATTCGCCCCATTCGGCGGTGTTCGAGATCGAGTAGTTCATGTTGGCGATGCCGCCTTCATAGATCAGGTCGACGATCAGCTTGACCTCGTGCAGGCACTCGAAATAGGCCATCTCAGGCGCGTAGCCGGCTTCCACCAGCGTCTCGAAACCGGCCCGGATCAGCTCGACCAGACCGCCGCACAGCACGACCTGCTCGCCGAACAGGTCGGTCTCGCATTCCTCGCGGAAATTGGTCTCGATGATGCCCGAACGGCCGCCGCCGACGCCGCAGGCGTAGGACAGCGCCAGGTCGAGCGCATTGCCCGAAGCGTCCTGGTTGACGGCGACCAGGCACGGCACGCCGCCGCCCTTCTGGTATTCGCCGCGCACCGTGTGGCCGGGACCCTTCGGCGCGATCATGACGACGTCGACCGTCGACTTCGGCTCGATCAGGCCGAAATGCACGTTGAGGCCGTGTGCGAAGGCGATTGCGGCACCGTCGCGGATGTTCGGCGCGATCTCGTTTTTGTAGATGTCGGCCTGCAGTTCGTCCGGCGTTGCCATCATCATCAGGTCGGCCCATTTGGCGGCGTCCGCCACGCTCATCACCTTGAGCCCGTCGGCCTCGACCTTCTTGGCGGTCGCCGAGCCGGCCTTGAGGCCGATGGCGATCTCCTTGGCGCCGGAATCCTTGAGATTGAGCGCATGCGCCCTGCCTTGGCTGCCATAGCCGATGATGGCGACCTTCTTGCCCTTGATCAGATTGAGATCGGCATCACGATCGTAATAGACGCGCATTTTGTCTTCCTTCCCGTTTTTACAAATCAGAGGCCTTGCGGCCCGGTTTTTGCTCCATGAAGAGCGAGAAACTGCTGCGTCGCCCGCGCGGCATCGCCGCCGATCGCCGCCTCAGTCAATTCCAGCCGGTCGCCGAGCAGCAGACGGATCTGCACGTCGCGGGCGACCAGCCCGAAAAAGGTGCGGAAGGCCGTTTCGGCATCCGCGAAATCCAAAAGCCCGGTCCGTCGGCCGGCCTCAAGCACCGGCTTCAGCCGTTTGGCCAATGCGAAGCGGCCGTTCTCCAGCACCACGGCGCCGAGATTGTCCTTGCCGGAACCGGCATGGCTGACCGCCACCCGGTTGAGGGCGATCGACGTGTCGCTGGAGATCACCTTAAGCCAGTCCGAGGCAAAGCGTTCGAGGCTTGCGGTCAGCGAGGCAAGATCGAGCCCCTTGCCGTCAACCGGCGCCACCCGCACTTTCGAGGCCTGCCACTGCACCGTCGCCGTCAGCAGCCCGTCACGGTCGCCGAACCATTTGTAGAGCGTTTCCTTGGAGCAGCTGGCGCGGCGCGCCACGGCGGTCATGGTCAGATGATCGCCCTCCTCGACCAGCAGCCGCAACGCCGCGTCGAGGACGGCCTTCTGCCGTTCTGTCAGCGCTTCGCTGGTGTCCATATCGGGCAAGATGTGCAACACGCTCTTCTCTCGAAAGGCAGGCCACCGATCACTCGGCAATCCGTACCGTACGTTACGGTTCGGCATATTGCGCATTCCAAGGCCGCACGCAAGAGGACGAGAGCAAAATATCTGCAAGTGGATGAGCGTTGCCGCGCGCGACAAGCCTCGCCTAGTCGCCGGCTGGCGGTTGACGCAGCCGTCCAAGCAATGCCGAGACCATGGTCAGCTCATCCGCCGACAATTTGGCGCCTACCAGTTCCGCAATCGAGCGTCCGTAGACAGCCCACATCTGGCGGCGTGTCTCTCGCCCGCTGGCGGTGATGCGGATGGTCTGGCCACGGCCGTCATCGGCCACCGGCAGTTTCTCCACCAGTCCGTCGGCCTCTAGGCGGGCCAGAAGCCGAGAGATGTTGTATTGCGCGAACAGCGTGCGCTCGATGAGCTGGAACGGCCGCAGCCCGCCCTCACCCGCCTCGGCGAGCTCATGCAGCACGTCGTACCAGGCAAGCGGCGGCAGGCCGGCGGCCTTCAACGCCTCCTCGGCGCTTTCCATCAGCTGGCGCGAAACGCGCATCAGGCGAGCCCAGGCCTTGATGGCTTCGGGCGAAGGCATGGCTTTCTCAGTCATGGTGCATCCCTAGACGATAGATGCAATTGCATCAAGCTTGACGGTCGATGCATGTGCATCTACATAGATGCAATTGCATTAACCCTGGAAAGCCGATCCGATGAAACACGAAACCTGCACACGCGCCGACAAGCTCATTCTCGTCAGCCATCACCTCTGCCCCTATGTGCAGCGCGCCGCGATTTCGCTGGTCGAAAAGGGCGTGCCGTTCGAGCGCATCGATATCGACCTCGCCAACAAGCCGGACTGGTTCAAGGCGATCTCGCCGCTCGGCAAGGTGCCGCTGCTGCGCGTGCAGCGAAATGGCGAGGAAACGGTGGTCTTCGAGTCAGCGGTCATCCTGGAATTCCTCGAAGAGACGCAGGCCAATCCCCTCCACCTTGTCGATCCCTATGCCCGCGCCCGTCATCGCGCCTGGATCGAGTTCGGTTCGGCGACCCTCAACGCCATCGGCCGGTTCTATTCAGCCTCGACCGAGGCTGGCTTCCTTGCCGAATCCAGCGCGTTGTCCGCCATGTTCGATCGCCTCGAAGCCGAGCTGGCGGACGAGCCCGGCGGACCCTGGTTCGCCAGCAAGCACTTTTCGCTGGTCGACGCCGTTTACGGTCCGGTCTTCCGCTATCTCGATGTCTTCGACCGCATCGGTGATTTCGGCATTCTGGACGGCAAACCGCTCGTCCGAGCCTGGCGCAAGGCGTTGAGTGAACGCCCGTCGATCAGGCAAGCCGTGGCGCCGGAGTACCCGCAGCGCCTGCATGCTTTCCTGCAAGCGAAGGGATCGCACCTTTCAGGCCTCATCCGGCAAAACGATCCAGCCACCGCGCCTCGGTCAGCCCAATCCGCTTGAACGGATCGATCACCGTACCGGCCACCATCGAGGCGAGAAACTGCGGCGCCGGCGGGATTTTTGCCACCGTCGCCACCAACCGGTCGCGGATGAAGGGCAGCGCCGCCGAATCCGACTGGTAGAACGGCGTGAATGCCAGCGACAGCGCCTGGAAGATGCGGACATGCCAGCGCCGCGCCTTCGCATAGGCCTCCAGTGCTGCCTCGACACTCGTTGTCCGCACCAGCGCATGGCTGAGCGCCGCCGCGTCGAGCAGCGCCATGTTCGCCCCTTGCCCGAGTTGCGGACTGGTGGAATGCGCCGCGTCGCCGATGACGGCCAATCGCCTACCGGCCGGGAGCTTCATCGTGTGGTGGCCGTAGCGGGCCAGCGAGAGCTGGTCGAAACTGTCGATCTGACTGGTGAACGCCTCGCTCTGTGGCCACAGCCGGACCACCCTTTCCTTCCAGGCGTCCAGACCCACTGCCCGCACTTGCTCGAAATCCGCCGGCTTGAGGCTCCAGAAAAATGCCGCCATCTTTTCAGCACCCGGCTGCGGCCGGCCGATCGGCAGCACGCCGATCATCACGCTCGCTTTGTCGTAGCGTTGCAGCAGCGCATGCTCATCGAAACCGTCGTCGCGCCAACCAAGCGAGGCCCAGAACGCGCCATAGGTGAGTGCTCTTGGCTCGCCTGGAGCGCTCGCGCGGCGCAGTTTCGAGCGCGAACCGCTGGCGTCGACGACGAGGTCGAACGGCCCTGCCCCTCGTCCGTTGCCGCATATCAGCGTCGCCCGTTCGCCGGTCTCCAGAGCCTCGATCTCGACGCCGGTCTCGATGGCGATCGCCTCGCGCTGCGCGGCGCGGAAAAGCACGCCGAACAAGGCCGCCCGGTGCACCGCCAGCCCAAAGCGGCCGCCGCGTTGCGCATCATAGCGGACATCGAGCACGGTGCGGCCGGTGCTGGCATCGGCGCCATGCAGGCGGTCGATGCGGCTGCCCAGCGCCAGTATGTCTTGGAGCAGGCCGAGATCCGCCAGCACAGTCAGCCCTGTCGGCTGCAGAATCAGCCCGGAGCCGACCGGCTTCGGCTCATCGAAGCGCTCGAAGACCGTGACCCGATGCCCGGCACGCTTGAGATAGAGCGCCATGGCCAATCCCGCCGGCCCGGCGCCGGCAATTGCTATGTCGTAGGAAATGCCAATGCCCCCAAGCCGAACTGGCCGGGACAATCCTTCAGCCGCCCGACGAAATCAAGCCGCGGGTTTTAACTGCCGTTCAAGCCTGCATGGCATCAAAGCCGGAACGCGCGTCGCGCACCGCGTCGTGATTGAGTTCGGCCCATAGGATCAGCTGATGCAAGGCGCCGAACATCGAGTGTCCGAGATCGGTCAGGCTGTATTCGACGCTCGGCGGCTTGGTCGGGAATACTTCGCGATGCACATAGCCGTCACGCTGCAAATCATGGAGCGTCTGCGTCAGCATGCGCTGTGAGATATCGGGCACCAGCCGCCGCAATTCGCCAAACCGATAGGGCTTTTCGGCCAGCGCCATCATCAGCAGCGAGCTCCATTTGCCGCTCACCCCCTGGATGACATCGCGGACTGGACAATTTGCAAAATTGCCGCCGCCGGAGATCGCCTTGTAGACCTCCATCTTCGATCTCAGATTGACGATCTTGCTGTCCACCGCTGGTTCCCTGCGCCTGCCTACCTCCCGAAAAACTGCCTTCTTTACGGCCACGGGTCAATTCCTATTTTAGTGCTGGTCTCTTTTTGAGACTTCCACTCGAACCGCCTTAGCGGCGCAATGTCAGGATCTTCCATGACCGAAACCCTTCTCGTCACCGGCGCTTCCGGCCAGCTCGGCCGCGGCGTCATCAACCATCTGCTGGACACGTTCAAGGTTCCAGCGGGCCGGATCATCGCCGCCACCCGCAATCCGGAAAACCTTGCCGAGTTGGCGGCGCGAGGTGTCATCACAAGGGCGGCTGACTTCGACGACACACTATCGTTGGAGGCTGCGTTCAAGGGAGCCGACAGGGTGCTGATCATCTCGACCGGCGAGATCGACCTGCTTCACGGCAAGCGCCTGAGGCAGCACGAGAACGCGGTTGCCGCCGGGAAGAAGGCCGGCGTTTCCCACCTTCTCTACACCTCGATGCCGAATCCAGAACCGGTTTCGCCGGTGCTGTTTGCCAATGATCACTACGGCACCGAGCAGGCGATCAAGGCGAGCGGCATCCCCTACACGATCTTCCGCAACGGCTGGTACCAGGAGAACCTGTTCATGGCCCTGCCGCACGCGATCGCTTCGGGAAAATGGTACACGTCCGCCGGCGACGGCCGCATGGCGCACGGTGCGCGCGACGACATGGCGGCAGCGATCGCCGCCGGCCTCGCTGCCGCATCAAGCGAAAGCGAGACCTACACCTTGACTGGCCCGCAGGCCTACACGACGGCCGAGATCGCCGCCCTGGTAAGCGAGGTCACCGGCAAGCCGCTCGATGTCGTGCCGGTTTCGGATGAAGCCTTGACCGAAGGCGTGAAGGCGGCTGGCGTTCCCGAGGACTTTGCCCGCATCATCGTGTCGTTCGACGCCAACACGCGTTCCGGCCGCATCGCCATGGTGACGGACGCGGTCGAGACGCTTTCCGGCCGGAAGTCGAAGACGCTGAAGCAGTTCCTCGAGGCAAACAAGGCCGCGCTGGCCGGCTAAGATCGGCGTCTTCGTTGGGCGTGTCGAGATTCAGGTCAGGCCGAGCCGAGAATGGCGGGTTCCGAGAACCGGTACGGAGCGGACATTTAGGTTCCGTAAGTACCGGAAGCGCAGGACCTGCTGTTCGCCGGCCGGACTCACCTGAATATCGGCATGTCCTAGATCGCCACCTGCGTGCCGATCTCGACCACGCGCCCGGTCGGGATCTGAAAGTACTCCGTCGCGTCGGCCGCGGTGCGCGCCAAGCCGATGAACAGCCGGTCCTGCCACACCGGCATGCCGGAATTGGGCGAGGCCTTGAGCGAACGCCGTGACAGGAAGAACGAGGTCGTCATGATGTCGAACTTCCAGCCCTGCTTGCGGCAGATCGCCAGCGCGCGCGGGATGTTCGGCTGCTCCATGTAGCCGAAGGTCAGCGTCACTCGCATGAACAACTCGTTGACCGTCTCCATCTTGACCCGGTCGCTGTCGGGCACCACCGGTTGCGGCGCGGTCACCACCGAAAGGATGACGTTCTGCTCATGCAGCACCTTGTAGTGCTTCAGGCTGTGCATCAGCGCGGTTGGCGCGCTGAGTGGATCGCTCGTCAGGAACACCGCGGTGCCGGACACCAGCTGCGGCTTTTTCTTCAACAAATTGCCGGCGAGGAAGTCGAGCGGGATCTCGTTGCGGCGGGTCTTGTCGAACAGATAGCGGCTGCCGCGCACCCAGGTCCACATGGCCAGCACAATGGTGAAGGCCACGGCCAGCGATGCCCAGCCGCCCTCGAACACTTTGACGATGTTGGAGGCAAAAAAGCCGACGTCGATGAAGCCGAACAGCGCCGTCATGGCGACCGCCACCCACAGCCGCCATTTCCAAATCCGCGTCATGACCACAAACAAGAGCACTGTGGTCACCAGCATGTTGCCGGTCACCGAGATGCCGTATGCCGACGCCAGCCTGCTGGATTCACCGAAGCCGACGACCAGCATCATCACCACCAGCGCCAACAGCAGGTTGACGCGCGGCATGTAGATCTGGCCGGACTGTTTCTCCGAGGTGTGCAGGATTTCAAGGCGCGGCAGCATGTTGAGCTGCACCGCCTGCCTCGTCAGCGAGAAGGCGCCCGAGATCACCGCCTGGCTGGCGATGACCGTCGCGGCGGTCGCCAGCACGACCATTGGGATCAGCGTCCAGCCTTCATTCATTTCGAAGAACGGATGGCCGACGACGCCGTTCTTGGCCAGCACGAAGGCACCCTGCCCGGCATAGTTCAGCAGCAGGCACGGGAACACGACCCACAGCCAGGCGAGCACGATCGGCTTGCGGCCGAAATGGCCGAGATCGGCATAGAGTGCTTCCGCGCCGGTGACGGCGAGGAAGATGGCGCCGATGGTCACGAAAGCGACGTCGGGCGAATTGATCAGGAACGCGACGATGTAGTGCGGGCTGATCGCCCACAGGATTTCCGGATCGGCGATGATGTGGTTGAGGCCGGAAAGGCCAATGGCCAGGAACCACACCGCCGTCACCGGGCCGAACACCAATCCTACCCCGCCCGTGCCAAAACGCTGCACCGCAAACACCATGGCAAGGATGACCAATGTCAGCGGCACGACATAGGGCTGAAAAGTCGGCGTGACGACATTCATGCCCTCAACCGCCGACAGCACCGATATCGCCGGCGTGATGACGGCATCACCGAAGAAAAGCGATGCCCCGACAATGCCGATGCCGAGCATCAGCGCCGAGCGCTTGGGGAAACTGCCGCGCGCCAGCGCCATCAGCGACAGCACGCCGCCCTCGCCGCGGTTGTTCGCCCGCAGCACGAACATGATGTATTTGATGGTGACGATGATCGTCAGCGACCAGATGATCAATGACAAAACGCCCAGAATATCGCCGCGCTGGGCGACTTGTCCGCCCGACGACGCCACCAGCGCCTCGCGAAAGGCGTAGATCGGGCTGGTGCCGATATCCCCATAGACGACACCGAGCGCGCCCAGCATCAGAACCTTGGTGCTGTGCTGCTCGACTTCCGAATGGCTCGATTGTTCGACGGGTTCTGCCTCACTACCAGTATTGGTAAGGGCCATGGACGACACTCCGATAAGCGCGCGGTGCTCTACGCTTGCTGCAATGCAATATCAAGTGCCGTCGCGTAATGGCTGCCATGCCTGCCACGCGAGGCTGCCATTGCTACCATCCGCAGGCCTTGAGGAACCGACCCACCGTGCCGGCCATGCCATACTCCAACGCGTCGGCTGTCAACCCATGTCCGATCGACACTTCGGCCAATGCCGGAATGCGCTTGACCAGCGCCGGCAGATTGCCGACCACGAGATCGTGCCCGGCATTGACCTGCAGCCCGGCGTCGAGCGCGGCGTCGGCGGTTTTTCCCAGTCTTTCCAGCTCCTTGGCCGCTTTGGCGGAATCTGTGTGATAGCTGCCATATGGACCCGTATAGAGTTCGATACGGTCGGCGCCGACATCGCGGGCGGCCGCCACCCAATCGGGGTCCGGATCGGAAAACAGCGACACGCGAAAGCCCCCCTTTTTCAGACGCTTGACGATCGGTGTGAGGAACGCGGTCTGGGTCGCGAAGTTCCAGCCATGGTCCGATGTCGCCTGGGTCGGATCGTCCGGCACCAAAGTTACCTGTTCGGGCTGGTGCTTTTCCACAAGCACCAGGAAATCCTCGGTCGGATAGCCCTCGATGTTGAATTCCGCGCGCGGAAACTCGTCGTCGATCAGCGACCGGATTTCTGGCAGATCGGAGTGTCTTGTGTGCCGCTCGTCGGGGCGTGGATGCACCGTCAGCCCATGCGCTCCCGCCGCCAGCGCAATGCGGCCGAGGCCGGTCACGCTTGGCCACGGCAGGTCGCGCCGGTTGCGCAGCATGGCGATGGCATTGAGGTTGACGGAGAGCTTTGCAGGCATGCGGGTGGCCTCGGAAATCATTCAACGCGCCCACCTATAATGCCTTTGACGGGAACAGTAATGCCTTTGGTGGGAACAGACTGGGGGTTTCGCGTGTTCCAAGCCTGATGAGCGAACCCGGGAAAGGACGCACCGATGAATTTTCTCGATGAGGTTCCGGCAGTCCGCCGTATCGACACCAGCCGCGACGACCTTTTCGCCATCGATGTCGTCGGGCACGTTTCCGCGGCCGACGGTGAAAATCTTTTCGGGCTGCTGGAGGCAGCCTATGCCCTGCATCCGCGCATCGATGTGCTGGTGCGCCTCGTCGACCACGATGGCGTCGACTGGGCCGACATCGCGGACGAGACCCTGAAGCAGGGCGCCATTCATGCATTGGAACATGTCGGCCGTTGCGCAACCATCGGCGAACCGGACTGGATAGCGGACGCACAACGCTTTCTGCCGTCCTCACCGCCCATCGAAATGAGGCATTTCAGGGCGGAGGACGAGGCTGCCGCCTGGCAATGGCTTGCCGCACAGCCTATCGGGGCAACAGCATCCGGCGCCCCTACCTGACGATCGTCAGCCGCTCGGCCGCCCGCGTGATGGCGGTGTAGAGCCAGCGCTGGCGGGTTTCCTTGAAGGCCCAGCTTTCATCGAACAGCACAATCTCGTTCCACTGCGAGCCCTGCGCCTTGTGCACGGTCAGCGCGTAACCATAGTCGAAATCGTCGAAGCGCTTCTTCTGCTGCCAGGGGATATCGGCATCGGGATCCTCGAACGCCGCCTTGAGCAGCTTGATCTTGGCGACGCCACGATCCGGATCGTCCTCTTCCGGCGACACCAGAAGATTGATGCCGGGCTTCACCGTCTCGCGCGACGAGGTCATCACCTTCCACAGCGAGCCGTTGAGCAGGCCCTTGGCCGGATCGTTGCGCAGGCAGACGAGCTTGTCGCCGGCCTGCGGATAATCGGCGTTGAAGCCCTTGAGCTCGCGCAGCCGCTGATTGTAGCGGCGACGCGTGCGGTTGGTGCCGACCAGCACCTGGTCCGCCTTCAGCACCAGCTCCTGGGTGACGTCTTCCTTGCCGATCACCTGCGCCGTGCCATAGTCGCCACGCATGAATTCACGGCCCTCGCGCACATCGAGCGCCAGCCGCAGGATCGGGTTGTCGCGCGCCTGCCGGTGGATTTCGGTCAGCAGAAAATCTGGCTCGTGGTCGGTGAAGAAGCCGCCGCCCGAGATCGGCGGCAGCTGGCCGGGGTCGCCCAGCACCAGGATCGGCGTGCCGAAACTCATCAGGTCGCGGCCGAGCTGCTCGTCGACCATCGAGCATTCGTCGATGACGACCAGTTTCGCCCGCGTAATCGGGCTCTGGCGGTTGAGCGAGAAGGTCGGCGACATCGACGTCTTGCCGGTGACCTCGTCCGATACCGATTCCTCGCCCTTCGGCCGATAGATCAGCGAATGGATGGTGCGCGCATTGACCGCGCCCTTGGAGCGCAGCACCTGCGCCGCCTTGCCGGTAAAGGCGGCGAACTGCACCTGGCCGTCGACATGTTCGGCGAAATACCGCGCCAAGGTCGTCTTGCCGGTGCCGGCATAGCCGAACAGCCGGAACAGCTGCGGCTGGCCGGTCTTCAGCCATTGGGCGACCGCCTTCAGCGCGTCGTCCTGTTGGGGAGAGAATTCCATCAGCGCGAGAGACCGGATTCGCAAGGGAAAGACAAGACAACCGCCACCATCATCGATGCGCCGGGACGCTTCAATGCCGCCGACAGGTCAGGCTATCAGGCGCAAACAAGAACGTAAAGGGAACATACAAGCTCGCCCCACACCTTATCGAATCGGCTGGGGATCGTTCTCCAGCAGGATCGGCTTGCCGTGCGGCGTGGCATGCGCGGCGCGCTCCCAAGCCTCAGCCATAGCGTCGACATCCGACTTCGCGGCCAGCCCTTTGGTGGCAAGCAGGCTTTCCAGCGCCGCCAGCCAATGTTCGTAATAATCGTGGCCGTCGGCAGCAGCGCCCGGTCTCTTCACTTCTTCCGACAGCGCCTGCGCCCACTCGCTCCACGAAAACAGGCCCTTGTCGTGCAACGCCACCGTCATGGCGAACGCCTCGGCCTGCCATGGCTCGGCAAACACCGGCGCATCGACGCTCGGCGGCAAATCGGCCATGTCCGAGTCACGCCGGCTCAAGATAGCTCTCCCAGGCATCGATCGACACAACAAGCATCGGGTCGGCGCCCTCGCCCCAGATTTCCGATCCTTCGAAAACCACGGTGTAGACCCATTGCGGGTTTTCGCCGTGGCCATGCGCGTTGCTGTCGGGGAACACGAAGCCATCGCGCACGGCCTCGATTCTACCCTGCTTGCCGCGCGCGTAGCGCGGCAGCCGCGTGTGGCCGGTCGGGTTGAAATTCTTGGTCCGTATAGGATCGCCGGCCTTGAACCGCGCTGGCTGTGCCACCGGCCGGTCGCAAGGCCCGCCCTTGGCCAGCACGGCAGGCACGTTTTCCGCCTTCAGCACCCTTTTCGGTGTCGCAGCCGGATCAACCGCTCGGCCCTCAGCCAAGTCGCGCTCGCTGACAAACCCATGGCGCTTGAGCAGCACCTCCAGCGCCTTGATCCAGATCTCGTAGTAGCTGGAGGCATAATAGTCGGCCGGATGCAGTGATTCCCGCGCATGCCGGCTCTCGTCGATGTTCCAGGCTCCCATGGCGCCGGCAGTCAGCGTCACGCCGAGCGCCCGCCTTTCCCAGGCGGTATGGAAGTAAGGCTCGTCCTGTTCGGGCGCGACGGGACCGAACCCCATCTGCCCGCCGAGATCCTGCGGCCCGTTCATGCCGGCTGCCCCTCTATTTCAGGTCTTTGGGCCAAGCCTGTCCCGATCATCGCATCACGGCTGACCAGTTCCGCCAGCCGCTCCTCGCTCCAGCCCTCGGTGCCCTCGGGCCGCATCGGCACGACGAGATAGCGCAGCTCCGCGGTCGAATCCCAGACGCGGATTTTCTTGTCCGCCGGCAGCGTCAGCCCGAACTCCTCCAGCACGCCGCGCGGATCGATGACGGCACGCGAACGATAGGGCGGCGCCTTGTACCAGACCGGCGGCAGGCCGAGCACCGACCACGGATAGCAGGAGCACAGCGTGCAGACGACGAGATTGTGCGTCTCCTCGGTGTTGAACACCGCCTGCATGTGCTCGCCCTGACGGCCGGTATAGCTCAGCGATTCGATCGCCGCCGTCGCATCGCGTTTCAGCCATTCGGCATAGGCGGGATCGCTCCAGGCCTTCGCCACCACCCTGGCGCCGTTGCGCGGGCCGATTTTCGTCTCGTAGGTATCGACGATGACGTCGATCGCCGCCGGATCGATCAGCCCCTTTTGGGTGAGGATGGTTTCCAGCGCGCGGACGCGGGCGGCAAACGGATCGAGTTCGTTGTCGTGGCCATGATCGTGTGACATGGCTACAAACTACGTTTGCAATGATGCCGCCGCAAGCGCGACGGCTTGGGCCAACGGCATATGGCGTCGGCCCTGTCACATCATTCGGCGGCCGCCCGCTGCGGTTCGGCCAGCATGTCTTCCCTTGGTTTGAACAGCGAGAGCTGGTCGACATCTTCGACCGGGCTCGGCTCGCCCTTGCGACTTGACCAAAGCCCGACCAGCCAGCCCGAGAAATTCTCCATGTAGACATAGATCACCGGCGTCACGAACAGCGTCAGCGCCTGCGAGGCAAGCAGGCCGCCGACAACGGCAACGCCCAGCGGCTGGCGCAGCTCGGCGCTGGCGCCGGTGCCGAGCGCGATCGGGATGGTGCCCATCAGTGCCGCCAGCGTCGTCATCATGATCGGCCTGAACCGCATCAGGCACGCCTTGTGGATCGACTCGGTCGCCGACATGCCTTCTCGTCGCAGTTCGAGCGCGACGTCGACCATCATGATGCCGTTCTTCTTGACGATGCCGATCAGCATCAGGATGCCGATCACCGCGATGACAGACAGATCCATGCCGGCGAAGCGCAGCGCAACAACCGCTCCTAGCACGGCCGACGGCAGGCCGGTGAGGATCGTCAGCGGGTGGATGAAGCTCTCGTAGAGGATGCCGAGCACGATGTAGATGGTCAGGATTGCGCCGCCGACCAGAAAACCCTGGTTGGCAAGAGAATCCTGGAAGGTCTTGGCCGTCCCGGCGAAGGTGGTCGAGATCACCGTCGGCATGCCGATCTGCTCCTTGAGCGCATTGATGCGGGTCACGCTGTCGCCCAGCGCCACGCCCTGCGGCAGATTGTAGGAGATGGTCACGGCCGGAAGCTGGCCGAGCTGGTTGACCGTCAGGGCGCCGGCCGTGCGATCGACCCGGGCGAAGGCGCCGAGCGGAACAAGACTGCCGCTCGCCGTCCTCATCTGGATGGCCAGCATCCGCTCGGGCGACCACTCGATCTTGGGATCGAGCTCGGTGATGACTTCGTAGCTGTCGGCCGAACCGAAGATTGTCGAAACCTGGTCGGTGCCGAACCCGCCATAGAGGGCGGAGCGCAACGTGTCGGTGTCGATACCGAGCTGGGCGGCCTTGTCGCGATCCACCACCAGCGTCGCCTGCAGCGCATTGTTCTGCAGGTCGCTGGTGACGTCGGTGAAGTTCGCATGGTCGGCAGCCATCGCGTCGTTCAGTTTCTGCGCCCAAATATCGGTCAGGCCGGTATCAAGGCCCTGAACCACGAGCTGGTAGGCGCTTGCCGACGACCGCGAGCCCAGCCTCAAATTCTGCACCGGCTGCATGTAGGTCTCGATGCCCGCCACGCCGGCCAGTTGCTTGCGCAGATCCGAAAGCACCTTCTCGATATCGGGGCGCTGGTCCTTGCCCTTGAGCTGGACGAAAAGCTGCCCCTGGTTGAGCGCATTGTTGCCGCTGCCCGCCGACCACGCCACATGGTCGACATAGGGCGAATGCGAGAAGACACTGGCGACCTGTCCTTGCAGCCTGGACATGGCGTCGAAAGAGATGTCCTGACGTGCGATGGTGGTCACCGATATCTGGCCGATGTCCTCCTGCGGGAAGAAACCCTTCGGGGAAGTCTGGATCAGCCACACCGACGCTGCCGCGGTGCCGACGAAGACGAGGAACACCAGGAAGGTGTGGCGCAGGCAGAAGCTCAAGACCCTGTCGTAGCCGCGGGTGATGAGGTCCTGCTTATGGCCGGGGCCATGCTTGTCACGGTCGGCTTTGGTCACCGACAGCAGCCGCGAGCACAGCATCGGCGTCAGCGTCAGCGACACGAACATCGACGCCAGGATGGCGACCGTCACCACGACGGCGAACTCGTTGAAGATGCGCCCGATGACGCCACCCATCAGCAGCACGGGGATGAACACCGCCACCAGCGAAATCGAGATCGAGATGATGGTGAAGCCGATTTCGCGCGCGCCCTTCAGCGACGCATCGAAAGCCGACAACCCCTCCTCCTCCATATGGCGGAAGATGTTTTCAAGCATCACGATGGCGTCGTCGACGACGAGGCCGACGGCGAGCGTCAGGCCCATCAGCGAGATGTTGTCGATGGAAAAGCCGAACAGGAACATCGCGCCGAGCGTGGCAATCAGCGAGATCGGCACAGCCACGGCCGGAATGATCGTCGCCGTCACCCGGCGTAGGAACACGAAGATCACCATGATCACCAGGGCAATGGTGAGCAACAGCGTGAACTGCACGTCGCTGACCGCCTGCCGGATCGAACTGGAGCGGTCGTTAAGCAGCTTGATGTCGGCGGCGGCCGGCATCTGGTCCTTGAAGGACGGCAGCATCGCCTTGACCTTGTCGACGACGTCGACAGTGTTGGCGTCGGGCTGGCGTTGCACCGCCATGATGATCGCGCGGGTGCCATCGTACCAACTTGCGGTGGTGGTGGTCTGCACCGAATCGACCACGCGGGTCACCTCGCCCAGCCGCACGGGATGACCGTTTTTGGTGGCGATGATGATGTTGGAGAAGCCGGCGGCGTCGGTCAGCTGCGTGTTGGCGGTGATGGTGAGCTGCTGCTTGTCGTTCTGCAGCACGCCCAGCGGCGTGTTGCTGTTGGCCGAGGCGACCGCCGCCTGCAGCTGATCGATCGAGATGCCGCGCGCGGCAAGCGCGGTCGGGTCGATCTGGATGCGCACCGCGTATTTCTGTTGGCCGAAGATCGAGACCTGCGCCACGCCGTCGATGGTCGACAGCGACGGCGAGATGACATTTTCCGCGAAAGCATCGAGATCGGTCAGCGGAACCGTGTCGCTGACCAGCGACATCAAAAGGATCGGCGCGTCGGCCGGATTGACCTTGCGATAGCTCGGCGGCGCCGTCATCTGCGGCGGCAATGATTTCTGCGTGCGCGCGATCGCCGCCTGCACGTCGGCTGCTGCCGCGTCGATGTCGCGGTTGAGCACGAACTGGATGGCGATCGAGGTCTGGCCAAGCGAGTTCGTGGTCGAGATCGAATCGATGCCGGCGATGGTGGCGAACTGCTTGATCAGCGGCGTCGCCACCGATGTCGCCATGGTTTCCGGCGAGGCGCCCGGCAGCGAGGCCGAGACATTGACCACCGGGAATTCGGCGCTGGGCAGTGCCGCCACCGGCAGGAACTTGTAGGCGAACAATCCGCCCAGCACGAGGGCGAACGACATCAGAAGGGTGGCGACAGGCCTGCGTATGCAGAATTCGGAGATCATTGGGCTGCCTCGCCGGCTTTGCTCGCCTCGGCCACCTTCGGCGCGGCATCGGCCGTGGCCTTGCCCTCATGCACCGCGGCGCCGTCCTTCAGCCTCGTCTGGCCCTCAGTGACAACTTTCTCGCCGCTTTTCAGCCCCTGGCTGATGGCGCTGTTGTCGCCTTCGGTCAGCGCCACCTGCACCGGCCGCATCTCGACGGTGTTGTCCGGCTTGACGACATAGACGAACGGCCCCTTCTGGCTTGGCTGCACCGCGACCGTGGGAACCGACGTCATCTGCGGCATGATGCCGGCGTCGAGCACGACATTCACATACTGGCCGGGCCATAGCGAAAGATCGGCATTGGGAATGCTTGCCCGCGTGGCAATCGTGCCCGACGCGGTGTCGACGCTGGAGTCGACGAAATCGAGCGTACCCTTGCCGATCGGCGTCGGGTCGCCATCCTTGGTCAGCGTCACCGCGTCCTGCTGCGGGTTGGCGAGCGCCTTGTGCAGCAGGGCCAGATTGCTCTCGGGAAGATTGAAGTTGACCTGCAGCGGGTCCATCTGGGTGATGGTCACCAGCGGAGTGGCCGTGCTGCTGTTGCCATTGCTGACGGTGACGAGATCGCCGACAGCGACGCTGACAGCGCCCAGCCTGCCGGAAATCGGCGCCGTGATCGTGGCGAAGCCAAGCTGGACATTGTCGGCGTCGATTGTCGCCTTGTCGGCATCGACAGTCGCTGCGGCAGCCTTCTGCGCGGCGACGGCCTGGTCGTAGGTCTGCTGCGTGCCGGCCTGCTTGGCGACCAGATCCTTGGCGCGCTGGAGATCCGACTGCGAGCTGGCGAGCATCGCCTGATCCTTGGCCAACGCCGCCTCGTCCTTGGCAAGCTGCGCCTTCAGCGCCCGGTCATCGAGCGAAAACAGAACGTCGCCGACCCTGACCATCTGCCCGTCCTTGACATCGATGGAGACGATCTGGCTGGACACCCGCGCGTTGATGTTGACGACGGCTGGAGAGGAGACGAAGCCGATGGCGTAGCGCCGGATCGGGAAATCGGCTGTCGAAGCGACGGCCGAGAGGATGGAGGCCGAACGGGCGCCGCTGCCGCCACCTGCCGACTTGCCCCCCGTTGCCGGCTTGTCGGTGGTCGGTTTGTCCGCGGCCGCGACCTGCTTTGCGCCGATAAGCTGCTGAACTCTGCTCAGCGTGTCCGGAGACAGATAGAGCCAGGCCGCGCCGACACAGGCGACCGCAAGCAATGAAAGAATGACTTTTCCACGCATCGACAAAAGGCCCTCTCTGTCCGACACGCCATAACCAGGTGGTCGTATTCTAGCGCAACTCACGGCTCACTGCCGCGATTTCGCCGAATAGATAGGACACCCCTTTGTCGGAAAAGGGCCAAAAGGCGGCATTACGAAGATTTAATGTGCACTGCACAATGGATGTGCAACACGGGGCGGCTCCCGATCCGGGGGGCGGTCCGCCGAGAGTCCGGATCCCGTCCCCTACGATCAGATGGTGCGCCCCACGGCCTACCTGAGCATCGGCCAAAGCGTCGCCGCCAGCAGCACGCCCATGGCGATGTTGAACCATTTCAGCCGCACCGGGTCCGACAGGAAACCGCGCAGTGCGGTGCCGAACCCAGCCCACACCGAGACGCTCGGCAAATTGACGATGGTGAAAGCCACGGCGATCAACACCACCGACAGGAACGGGTGCTCGGCATTGGCATAGACGGCCATGGCGGTGATCGCCATCACCCACGCCTTGGGATTGACCCACTGGAATGCGGCTGCCTCGATGAAGCGCATGGGCCGCGCTTTCGTCTCGCCCTTGCCGGTCAGCGTGCGCGACATGGCGATCTTCCAGGCGAGGTACAAAAGATAGGCGCCGCCGGCGATCTTGAGCGCCGTATGCAGCGCCGGAAACGCCGTCAACACAGCGCCGAGGCCAAGACCGACGGCAAGCAGCAGCACGAGGAAACCCATGCTGATGCCCAGCATGTGCGGAACGGTTCTCACGAGGCCGAAATTCACGCCCGATGCCAGAAGCATGAGATTGTTTGGCCCCGGCGTGATCGACGTCACGAAGGCGTAGACAAGCAGGGCAAGGAATGCGTCGAGCGACATGGATATCTTCCCTGACAAGTCAGCATCTTGTCTCTTCTCGGCGACCCCGCAAAGGCTACGGACGGCCTCACATGGAAACTGGCTGACGCGTTCGACGCCAGCCCCGCCGAAGTCCTACATCGCCTGCGGGCCGCGGTTCAACGCTGCCACGCCGGTGCGGCAGATTTCGACCAGGCCGAGCGGTTTCATGATGGCGATGAACTGGTCGATCTTGGAGCCTTTGCCGGTGATCTCGAAGATGAAATGCTCGGTGTTGGCGTCGATGACGCTGGCGCGGAACGCATCGGCCAGCCGCAACGCCTCGACGCGGGCCTCGCCGGTCCCCGCGACTTTGACCAGCGCCAGTTCGCGCTCCAGCGGCCGCTCCTGGCCGGATTCATGCGAACGCACGGTCAGGTCGACGACGCGGTGCACCGGCACGATGCGCTCGAGCTGATGCTTGATCTGCTCCAGCACATGTGGCGTGCCGCGCGTCACGATGGTGATGCGCGACAGGTGCTTCTCATGCTCGGTCTCGGAAACGGTCAGGCTTTCGATGTTGTAGCCGCGCCCGGAAAACAGGCCGATGACCCGGGCAAGCACGCCCGGCTCGTTGTCGACCAGCACGGAAAGCGTGTGGTTTTCCGGCTTTTCCGTTTCCTTGGCGATGAAATAGGCGGAGCCGGTCGGCTGTAGCTGTGCGTTCATGACATGAATCTCGTTTTTCAAGCTCTTGAGCTAATTCTCTGTTTGCGCACGGCTTCTCGCGACAGCCCTGCCTCGGCTCTGCTGGCTACACCAATTCCCTGCCCTTGGCGTCGATGGCGTTGGCCACGGCCTCGTCGGTCGCTTCGTCGGGCAGCAACATCTCGTTGTGCGCCTTGCCCGACGGGATCATCGGGAAGCAGTTGGCAAGCGTCGCCACGCGGCAATCGAACAGCACCGGCTTCTTCACCGCAATCATCTCCTTGATCGCGTCGTCCAGTTCGTCCGGCTTCTCGCAGCGAATGCCGTGGCCGCCATAGGCCTCGGCCAACTTGACGAAGTCCGGCATCGCCTCGGTGTAGGAATGCGACAGCCGGTTGCCGTGCAGCAGCTGCTGCCACTGCCGCACCATGCCCATATACTGGTTGTTCAAGATGAAGATCTTGATCGGCGCGTTGTGCTGCACCGCAGCGCTCATCTCCTGCATCGTCATCTGCACCGAGGCATCGCCGGCGATGTCGATGACCAGCGCATCGGGATGCGCGATCTGCACGCCCAGTGCCGCCGGCAGGCCGTAACCCATCGTGCCCAGCCCGCCTGACGTCATCCAGCGGTTCGGCTTCTCGAAATGATAGTGCTGCGCCGCCCACATCTGGTGCTGGCCGACCTCGGTGGTGATGTAGGTGTCCATGCCCTTGGTCAGTTCGTAGAGCCGCTCGATGGCGTATTGCGGCATGATCACGTCGTTGTTCATCTTGTAGGCGAGCGAGTCGCGCGCGCGCCACTTGGCGATCTGCTCCCACCAGGGATAGAGCGCCTTCTTGTCGGCCTTGGCGCTCGCCCGCCACAGCCGCACCATATCCTCCAGCACCCGGCCGACATCGCCGATGATCGGCACTTCGGTGTGGACGTTCTTGTTGATCGACGACGGATCGATGTCGATGTGGATCTTCTTCGAGTTCGGCGAGAAGGCTGTCAGCCTGCCGGTGATGCGATCGTCGAACCGCGCGCCGATGCAGATCATCACGTCGCAATCATGCATGGCCATGTTGGCTTCATAGGTGCCGTGCATGCCCAGCATGCCCATCCAGTTCTTGCCCGATGCCGGATAGGCACCGAGGCCCATCAGCGTCGAGGTGATCGGGAAACCGGTGAGATCGACCAGTTCGCGCAGCAGATGGCTTGCTTCCGGGCCGGAATTGATGACGCCGCCGCCGCTGTAGATGATCGGCTTCTTGGCGCCGGCCATCAGTTCGACCGCCGCCTTGATCTTTTCCAAATCGCCTTGGACCTTGGGCTGGTAGCTGGTGCGCGGCGCGATCTGCGGCGGGACGTAGAATCCCTTGGCGAACTGCACGTCTTTTGGGATGTCGACAACGACCGGACCGGGACGGCCGGTGGTCGCGACATGGAAAGCCTCGTGGATGGTCGCGGCGAGCTCGTTGACGTCCTTCACCAGCCAGTTGTGCTTGGTGCAGGGACGCGTGATGCCGACCGTATCGCATTCCTGAAAAGCGTCGGAGCCAATCAGCGAGGTCGGCACCTGCCCGGTCAGGCAGACCAGCGGGATCGAATCCATCAACGCGTCCTGCAGCGGCGTCACCGCATTGGTGGCGCCGGGTCCGGAGGTCACCAGCATGACGCCGGCCTTGCCGGTCGAGCGCGCATAGCCTTCCGCCGCATGGCCGGCGCCCTGCTCATGGCGCACCAAGATGTGCTCGACCTCATCCTGCTGAAAGATCTCGTCGTAGATCGGAAGGACGGCGCCGCCCGGATAGCCGAAGACATGCTTGACGCCATTGTCCTTCAGCGCCTGCACCACCATTTCGGCGCCTGTCATTTCGCGCCGTTCGTTCTGTCCGTTGCTCATCGGTCTGGTCCCGTACTGTCCGCCGTCTGGCGATTGCTGGTCGTTTAGTCGTGTTTCAGGCAATAAAAAAGGCCCCCGAGGGAGCCTGTGTCTTGCGCATGGGGGGGTTTTCGCCCGGCGGTTACACCGCCTTGCCCACGCGCTTTCCTACGAGAATGAGTGCCGTTTTCATGGTGGCGGACACTAAGGGCGGGCAAGGCAGCCTGTCAACGGGAAAAATCGCGCCGGCAATCAAGGTGTCCCAGAGCCGGCAAATGATCATCACGAATGCGCAACGGTGTCCCTGAGCCGAAGCCTGAATCCTGCTCTTTAGACAAGCCATTGAAACCACAGGAAACTATGGTGGGGCGTGACGAAGGCCGCCATCTTTGCCGATACTTCATCGTTCGGCTGGCACGTCCGGCCGAGATCTGGATTTCACGGGAGGAAAGCTGATGCTCGACAAGGCCCCAAACAAGAAACTGTCCGACCTGCTCGATCAATTCGGCGCCGCGCTTGCCGCCAATGACATCGAGAAAGCGGTCGATTGCTTTCAAGAGGATTGCTACTGGCGCGACCTCGTTACCTTCACCTGGAACATCAAGACCATGGAAGGCCGCGACCGGGTCCGCGACATGCTGAAAAGCCAGTTGTCGAACACCAGGCCATCGCATTTCGCCATCGCCAAGGGCGAGGACGCGACCGAGACCGGCGGGCTGATCGAGGGCTGGATCAGCTTCGAGACGGAAGTGGCACGCGGCTTCGGCCATATCAGGCTGAAGAACGGCAAGATCTGGACGCTGCTGACCACCATGGCCGAACTGAAAGGCCACGAGGAGCCGGCAGGCTTCGCGCGGCCGATGGGCGCCAGGCACGGCTCGGGCAAGAACCGTCCGACATGGAAAGAAGAACGCGAGAGGGAAGCCGCCGAGCTCGGCTTCAAGACGCAGCCCTATACGGTGATCATCGGTGGCGGCCAGGGCGGTATCGCGCTCGGCGCGCGGCTACGGCAGCTTGGCGTTCCCACCATCATCATCGAGAAGAACGAGCGGGCCGGCGACAGCTGGCGCAAGCGCTACAAGTCGCTCTGCCTGCATGACCCGGTCTGGTACGACCATCTGCCCTATATCGACTTCCCCAAGAACTGGCCGGTCTTCTCGCCCAAGGACAAGATCGGCGACTGGCTGGAAATGTACACCAAGGTGATGGAGCTGAATTACTGGTCCTCGACCGAGGCCAAAAGCGCGTCCTATGACGACAAGACGAAGGAATGGACCGTCGTCGTCCACCGCGACGGCAAGGACATCACGCTGAAGCCGAAGCAACTGGTGCTGGCCACCGGACAGTCCGGCAAGGCCAATCTGCCAAAATTCAAGGGCATGGAGACCTTCAAGGGAGACCAACACCACTCCTCGAAGCACCCGGGTCCCGACGCCTATGCCGGCAAAAAGGCCGTCGTCATAGGCTCCAACAATTCCGCCCACGACATTGCCGCGGCCCTTTGGGAAGCCGGCGCCGACGTGACCATGGTGCAGCGATCGAGCACCCATATCTCCAGGTCCGACACGTTGATGGAAATCGGACTGGGTTCGCTCTATTCGGAGCAGGCGCTGCAGAATGGCATCACCACCGCCAAGGCTGATCTCATCTTCGCTTCGCTGCCCTACAAGATCCTGCACGAGTTCCAGATCCCGGCCTATGCCGAGATGAAGAAGCGCGACGCGGCATTCTACAAGGGTCTGGAAAAGGCTGGCTTCATGCTCGACTGGGGCGACGACGAATCCGGCCTGTTCATGAAGTATCTCCGGCGCGGCTCTGGCTATTATATCGATGTTGGCGCCTCGCAGCTGGTCATCGATGGTTCGATCAAGCTGAAGAGCGGCGTCGACGTCGAGGAAATCAAGCAGCACTCTGTTCTGCTCAGCGACGGGTCGGAACTGCCTGCGGAGCTCATCGTCTACGCCACCGGGTACGGCTCGATGAACGGTTGGGCCGCCGATCTGATATCCCGCGAAACCGCCGACAAGGTCGGCAAATGCTGGGGCCTCGGCTCGAACACCACCAAGGATCCCGGCCCCTGGGAAGGTGAGCTGCGCAACATGTGGAAGCCGACGCAACAGGAGGCGCTGTGGTTCCACGGCGGCAATCTGCACCAGTCACGTCACTATTCGCAATTTCTGTCGCTGCAATTGAAGGCGCGGCATGAAGGCATCGCGACGCCGGTCTACGGGCTGCAGCAGGTGCACCACAAGGGGTAGGCGAGCGCCATTCCGGCGAAGCCGGAAGAAAGAAGGAGGCACGGCTTGCACCCTGCCTCCTTCCCTAGGGAATTTACGCCGGCTTGCCCGCGGCGAACTGCATCACCACCCGCTGCAGCAGCGGCACGTAATCGCGAAATGTCCGTGTCTTCATGTTGGCGATCTTGCCGCTCTCGTCCCAGATGCGGACCCGGACCGCTTCCTCATGGAAAGGGTTCTTGCGGAACTCGGCGACCTCCTCGGCATTCATCGGCCCGCCCTGCAGCGACAGCGTGTGCACCGAGGCCTGCGAAAGCCTGCCGAAATAGGTCGGGTCGGTGGCGCAGAGATAGCGCTTGGCGGCGACATGCAGCCTGACGCATTCGACGATGACAGGTGGAAAGAACGGCGCCAGCACCTCGCCGCCGGCCTCGTCATGATGCTTGTCCTCGACATCCTCGGGCGAATAGGTGCCGAACTCGCTGGTGTAATGGCCGATGTCGTGCAGCAGCGCCGCCGCCACCAGTTCGTCCGGCGCGCCGTCCTTTTCAGCGAACCAGGCGCCCTGCAGCATGTGCTCCGACATGGTGACGGGTTCGCCGAGATAGGATTCGGCGCCCCGGCGCTCGAAGATGTCGGCGATGAACTCGACGATGGTGTCCGCGTTCAAATCCTGGCCGCTCATTCCGCGGCCTCCTTGAACCCGTGCTCGATTGCCGCGAGCGTCGACAGCAGACCGTCCTTGTCCGCGTAGCAACCCTGCAGCCAGCGCTTACCGGTACCGGAAAACGCCTTGCGGGCATGCATGACGCGGGTGTTGTCGACGATGAACGCTTGCCCCGCTTCGAGCTTGAACGTCACCTCGAAGGATGGATCCTCGATCAGTTCCGCAAACCGGCGATAGGCGGCGTAGTACGCTTCCATATCGCTGAACGGCACGTCGACCGTCGGCGCCAGCGAGCGGTTGTTGAAGCGGATGCAAATCAGCTCGCCATCGGGCCCGAGCTCGATCATCGGCCGCTTCGCCTGCAGCCGCACGCCGGAAGAGCCGGCATACTCGAAGCGCGCCGGGCATGAGCTCAGCAGCCGGAAGCCTTCCGGGTTCTCAGCCTGCAGCGCAGCCGCGACTGCAAACCCGTCGACGACACTGGACTCGCCGCCCTCAACCGTATTCTCGATGCAGGACAGGATCTGCAGCGTCGGAACAGGGTCGCGATAGGGATTGTCGGTGTGCGCCTGGAGGCCGAGATTCGTGTAGGCGAGATTGTTCGGATTGACCTCGGCGCGCACTTCGAACCAGCGCCCGTAATTGGTTTCCCTGATGTAGCCGAAAAGATCGGACACTTTGCACAGTGCCCCGGATTCGGTCGGCAGATCATCCATCACCGCGAAGCCATAGGTTTTCACCGCCGACAGCCATTGCCCCAGCACAGCGCGATCGCGGTTGGCCGCAACATAGCCGGCGCGCGGCACCGAATTCTGCATCGAGGCCTTGGTCCATCGCACGGTGGCCTCGCCTGTCCAGCCGGGCTGGCGGCCTGCGTCACGATCATAGGCATTGGCGCTCAGCCATGCCGCGGGAAAGCTGACCGTCTTCTGCTCGGGCACGAAGCTGACTTCCAGGGCGCCGCCTTTGATCGACGCGGCGCCGATCCTGGTGTCGGCGGGAATGTCGAGAATGGTGATGAGCCGTTGACCATTGCCGGCGCTGCGCGTCTTGTCGTCCAGCGCATTGTCGCGCAGCCACATGGCGTGAAAACGGCTGCGCGACCCGTCCTGCCAGCCAAGGTCGATTGTTCTGCCTTCGTCGCCGATCAGCGCGTGGGTGAGCATGGAGATCCGTTCCTGTCCATTGCGTCCCCCGCAGCCTGATCCGCAGGGTTTCGATTGCATGTTGATCGCGCGACAGGCATAACTCAAATTATCATTTTTTAGCCAATGACTGCAGAATACTAATGGCTCGTACAAATACACCGGTGCCGCCTCTGGACTGGCTGCGCAGTTTCGAGGCGGCGGCGCGGCTGTCGAATTTCACCGCGGCGGCAGCCGAGCTCGGTCTCACCCAGGCAGCCGTCAGCCAGCACATCCGGTTTCTCGAGGAGCGGCTCAAGACACGTTTGTTTTCGCGGCTGGCGCGGGGCGTCGCACTGTCGCCGGAGGGAGCAGCCTACCTGCCTCACATCCAGTCGGCCTTCGCCACCATCGGCAACAGCACCGCGGAACTGTTCGAGCCGCGTGCCGTCCAGACCGTGACCATCCGGGCCCCGATCTCCTTTGCCTTGCTCATGCTGGTTCCGGCGCTGCCCGATCTCGCGAAGGCACTGCCGCGCATCCAGCTCGATCTGGTGACGATCCATCGCCCTGCTGACTACGATCTGCCGGGCTCGGTGCTCGACATCCGCTTCGGCAACGGATCCTTCCCCGGCCGCGAAGCCGACAGGCTGACCGCCGAGCGGCTCGTGCCGGTGGCCGCACCTGCGCTCACCGGCGACGACGACTGGACCTCCCCGCCGCTGCTTCTCGTTGCCGGCGCACGCGAGATGTGGGCGGAATGGTTCGCCGCCGCCGGGTTGGCCGGCCACCCCAGACGATCGCACCGTTTCGATAGCTTCGTTGCCGCCATGGAAGCGGCCAAGGCCGGCGCCGGTGTGCTGCTTGGCTCGCGGCCGCTGGTCGATGCGGCGCTCGACAGCAAGACGCTGGTCAGCCTTTCCGACTACGAACTCTCCAGCATATGGGGGCATTTCCTGACCAAGGCGTCGACAGCCCGGCTGACCGGCGCCGAACAGGATTTCCGCCAGTGGCTGCTCCTGCGCCTCTCCGCGCCGGCATGACTGGTTATGAGATTGGCCCGATCCGCTTCCAGTAGATCAACGTGCCGGTCAGCCCGCCATGCGGCTTCAGGGCATAGTTCGGTATCTCACCGGCCAGCGTGAAGCCCAGCCGCTCATAGAGGCCTGAGGCGCCCTCCTCGGTCGCCGTGTCCAGAACCAGCAGCGTGCGGCCCCTCTCGATGGCAAGGCTCTCGGCGGCCCGCATCAGGCGCGTTCCCACACCCCTGCCCCGGTAATCGACTGATGTCATCAGCTTGGCGATCTCGGCCCGGTGCGGCTGGTTGGGCGGACAATCGAGCAGCAAGGTCACGGTGCCGACCAGGTTTTTGCCGTCCCAGGCGCCAAGCACCGATCTTTCGCCCCTTGCCGCCGCGGCCAGCGATTTTTCCCAGAACGTCCTTGCCGCCTGCGGCGCCAACGGATGCATGAAGCTGACCGAACCGCCGGCCGCCACCGTTGCGACCAGCAATTCGGCCAGCATGTCCTGCGTCTCGGCAGCCGGGTTCAGGGTTGCGATCTCGATCGAGTTCATGTGCAGGATATCCTGTGATTGAGATAGAAGCGGGCGCATTGCTGTCAGTCCAGATGGCGCGCGCGGCGTCGCTTTCGCGCCGCCTTGATGGCGCTGATGCGGTCGGCGTCTTCGTGCCCGAGATGCCGCCCGCGCTCGAGGATCTCGAGCGTGTACTCCTCATAGGTCAGGCCAAGCCGCTCGGCTCTGTCCATGCGCAGCAGCATGACCTCGTGGCTCGGCGCCTTCCACGCCCTGGCATGGGCGGCCTGCCAGGCAAGAAAGATGTAGGGATCGCCCTTGCCCCATGGCGGGCCCTTGTACTCATCGAGAGGCGGCCCCCCATTATGGGAGCGCTTTGGTCTTCTTGCCATTGTGTCAGCCCCTGACCAGCGCGACCAGGTAGTCGGCGCCTGGTTCCAGGGCATGGAAGGTGCAGTCCGACGGCGCCCCAAGCGCCAGGCAGTCGCCTGATACAAGCTTGTGCACCGCCTCACCTTCGATGAATTCGAGCCGCCCGGAAATCAGCCATATCTGCTGCTTGATGAAGGCGTATGAAGCGGCCGGAAAACTGACCTTGGCGCCCGCCGGCAGATGCACCTTGATCAGTTCCAGCGGCATATCGCCAGCCGGCGAAAGATGCCGCCTGACATAGCCGGTGTCGGGATCGCGCCACACCGGCTGGTCGGCCTCGCGCAATATCCCGCCGCCCTGCAATTCCGCGCGTGCGATCAAGGTCGACAGCGTCATGCCGAAGGCCGACGCGATGCGCACCAGAAGCGCCGCCGTCGGGCTGGTCTTGCCCCGCTCGATCGTGCTGAGCATCGCCTTCGAGACG
The DNA here is from genome assembly GCF_003998295.1 of Mesorhizobium sp. M7A.F.Ca.US.011.01.1.1. NCBI lineage: Bacteria > Pseudomonadati > Pseudomonadota > Alphaproteobacteria > Hyphomicrobiales > Phyllobacteriaceae > Mesorhizobium > Mesorhizobium sp. M7A.F.Ca.US.011.01.1.1. The sequence goes on along the minus strand of NZ_RZRT01000010.1, from coordinate 66,493 downwards.
CCGGAACGCTCCGCGAGTTCGGCCAGGGACCAGTCGCGCACGATCCTTTCGGCGTGTATCCTGCGGCCGATCGTCGAGGAAATGTCGTTCGCTATATCATCCATATGTCTATTATAGCGAAAAATAGACGCCGGAGAAGAGCCGCCTTGCGACAATTTTCACGGGCCCCTTAATGCTCTCTACACCATCCGACCTCATCGGGCCTTAACCCCATTCGGGTAGGATCGATGTTCCAGGGAAATGGGGATTGGCCTGTCCATGTATGTCGAACGCGAAGCCTCCGTTGGAGAACCGACATCGCAGGAGCGCCGCGACGCCGAGCAGAGCGACAGACGCATTCTGGGCAATGTCGTGCAATGCGACGGCGCGCGCGCCACCATCAGCGCCTATGCGGACGATGTCGACGGCGCGGTGACCGGTCTGTGGACGGTCGGCAAGATGATCTCCATCAATCTTGGATCGACGCGAACCGTCGGCCTTGTCTACGCAATCGGCAAGTCGGACCGCGCCTGGAGCAATGAGGGCCAGAACGCCATCGAGGTCAGCATCGAATTGATCGGCGAAGTGCGTGACGGAGCAGAGCCCGGCGCCAAACCGGTCTTCGATCGCGGCATCACCACCTATCCGCATATCGGCGCCGTTGCGCATCGCATCCGCACCCGCGACCTGCAGGCGGTCTATGACCTCGCCGGGCGTCATTCGATCACGATCGGCACGCTCGCGCAGGACGAGACGATCGCCGCCAACATCGCCATCGACGATACGCTGGCGCGTCACTTCGCCATTGTCGGCACCACCGGCGTCGGCAAATCCACCGCCGTCTCGCTGCTGCTGCGCAAGTCGATCGCGGCACGGCCGGATCTGCGCATCCTGATCCTCGACCCGCACAACGAGTTCGCTGCATCGCTGCCCGAATACTGCGTCAGGGTCGATTCCAAAACCCTGGATCTTCCGTTCTGGATGTTCACGCTGGAGGAATTCGCCGAGGTGCTGTTCCGGGGCCGCGAGACCGAGCCGGAAGAAATCGACGCCTTGCGCGACCTCATTCCGGCCGCCAAGAATCTCTACCGCAACCCGAATTCGGGCTCCTATATCAGGCGCGGCAGCGATGCGCTGACCGCCGATACGCCGGTGCCTTACCGCATCGCCGACCTGCTCAAGCAGATCGATGAGCGCATGGGCATGCTCGAAAGCAAGACCGATCGCCCGACGCTCAAATCGCTGAAGACGCGCATCGAATCGGCGGCGGCCGATCCACGTTATCGCTTCATGTTCAACTCGCGCCTGATCGAGGACACCATCCACGAGACGATCGGCAACATCTTCCGCGTGCCGCATCATGGCCGCCCGGTAACCTGCTTCGAAATGGCCGGCATGCCGTCGGAAGTGGTCAATTCGGTCTGCTCGGTGCTGGCGCGCCTGGCCTTCGACCTCGCTCTGTGGAGCGAGGGCAAGCTGCAGCTTCTGTTTTTGTGCGAAGAAGCGCACCGCTATATGCCGGCCGACCCGCGCCTCGGCTTCGCGCCGACAAGGCACGCGCTGTCGCGCATTGCCAAGGAAGGCCGCAAATATGGCTGCTATCTCGGCGTCGTCACCCAGCGCCCGGGCGAGCTCGACCCGACCATCCTGTCGCAATGCTCGACCTTCTTCGCCATGCGGCTTGCCAATGAGCAGGACCAGGCGATCATCCGCTCGGCGATTGCCGATTCTTCCGCCTCGACGCTTGCCTTCCTGTCCTCCATGGGCCAGCGCGAAGCCATCGCCTTTGGCGAAGGCGTAGCGACGACCATGCGGCTGAAGTTCGAAAAACTGCCGAGCCACCTGCTTCCTGGCACCGCCAAGCGCGAAGAGGCCGCCTCGTCGAAGCCGGGCGACGATGTCGATCTGGTGGCGATCGTGGAACGACTGCGCAACGTGCCTAAATCAACGCAGCAGGCGATGGCCTTCGCCGAGGTCGTCGATTCAGGCCGCCAGGCCGGCGATCCCGACTACCGCAAGCCACCCGCCGCGCGCGCGCCATCGGACGATGATTTCGACATGCGCTACGGCCTCAAGCCCGCAACCTTCGGCCTGCGCCCGCAAAACGATTGAGTTTGGGCGTCACACACATCGGCGGGTGGGTCTGAGCACCCAAGTCAGGGCTTCCGAGATCCATTGGAAAAGCCTGGGTAAATCCCGTCAGGGAATTCGTCAGGCTGAGTCGGGTGGTGCTGTTTTCGAGAACCGAAGCGGAGCGGACATTTGAGTCCGTGAGCATCGGAAGCGCAGAAAACGGCGCCAGACGGTCAGCCTCACGAATTCAGTGATGGGATTTCAGGCGCAGACGCGGTTGCGGCCTTGCCTCTTCGCCTCGTAAAGCTGGCGGTCGGCGCGGCGATAGAACTCTTCAGCTGTTTCCTTGCGGTCCCAGACGGCAAGCCCGACGCTGGTGGTGATCTTGAGGCGGACATTGCCTGACAGCACCGACATGTTGGCGATCGCCTTGCGGATGCGCTCGGCAAACTTGCCCAGAAGCTCGGCGTCCATATTGGGCGTGACCACGGCGAACTCCTCGCCGCCCAATCGCGCCACCACATCGTGGTAGCCCGTCATATCCTTGAGACAGTTCGCGACGGCCTTGAGCACTTCGTCGCCGACGTCATGGCCGTGGGTGTCGTTGACTTGCTTGAAATGGTCGAGATCGAGGATCATCAGCCCGACGGGCTTTTCGATGCGCCGGAACTCCTCGAGATACTCCTTCAGCGCATCATCGAAATAGCGCCGGTTCTGCATGCCGGTCAGGCCGTCGGTCAGCGCCGCATGCTCGAGTGTTTCCGAGCGCGCGCTGAGCGAGACCGTCATGGCGCGCAGCTTGCCTTCCTCCGTCGCCTGTTTGCGGATCAGCGGATAGATGAAGAAAATGCCGAAGAACAGCGCGGTGGCCAGGAGCACGCCGGTCGCGAACAAGAGCTTGTTGAGATAGATGACCTTGTCCAGACCCGAAGCCGTATGCAACTCGTCGGCGAAGGATTGCAGAAGTCCGTAAGCATGCAGCGTCACCAGGCCGGCGGCCAGGATCACGAATATAAAGACGAAAAATGCTGATTCCGCCTTGTGGAAACGCATCTGCTCCCCGTTGGAAAAGTGCCCACCGACCTTATGGCATGGGCGGGCTTACGGAGGGTTAATTTGGACAACCACAACGGGAACCTTTCCTTGCAGGTAAACTTTTCAGGTTGCATCGGAAGCAAGCGCTGAGATCGTGGTTTCCAGATCATCACCGGGGCGCAACCTCAGCCATTCCGGCCCCAATTGATGCCTGAACCAGGTGGTTTGCCGCTTGGAATATTGCCTGGTCGCGATCTTGGCGCGTTCGATTGCCTCGGGAAAGCCAATCTCTCCGGCCATCGCTGCCTGCAGTTCGCGAACGCCGATCGCTTTCATCGCCGGCAATTCGGGATCGAGGCCAAGTGCCGCAAGCCGCTTGACCTCATCCAGCGCGCCCTTGTCCAGCATCTGGTCGAAGCGTTTGTCGATGCGTCCGACCAACGCCGGCCGATCCGGCTCGATCACCAGGAAACGCGCGCTTTCCCTGTCGATGAGCGGCTGGCCGCGCTCTGCCTGCCATTCCAGGATGGAGCGGCCAGACGCATCGAGAACCTCCAATGCGCGCACGATACGCTGGCTGTCGGTTGGCTTGAGCATCATGGCGGCCGCCGAATCCTCGCGCAGCAGCAGGCTGTGCAGCTTGACGGCGCCCTGCTCCTTCAACTCATAGCGCCAGCGGTCGCGGACCCGCTGCGGAATGTCGGGCATTTCCGAAATGCCCTCGGCCAGCGCGCGAAAGTAGAGCCCGGTGCCGCCGACAAAAATCACTGGCCGTTCGGAGAATGTGCCGTCCTCGATCAGCTTCATCACGTCGCGCAGCCAGGCGCCGGTGGAATAGGCGGTGGCCGGTTGGACATGGCCATAAAGATAATGCGGTGCGCGGGCGAGGTCGGCCGCCTCCGGCCGGGCGGTCAGCACGTCGAGCACCGAATAGCCCTGCATGGAATCGGTGTTGACGATCACGCCACCCCTGCGCTCGGCCAGATCGAGCGCAAGCGCCGACTTGCCGCTGGCGGTCGGCCCGGCTATCAGGATCGCGTTCTTCACGCGGCCCTCGCCCGCCTGCCCGCCGGAATGTTTCATGCCGCTCATCGCCACGCTTGTTTCCCGTCCCACTGAGCGCGCTTTGTCGCTGTCGCTTGCGAATATGGCCTCACGGTCGGTCCACGCAAGCGCTGTTGTCTGGCTGGCTGAAGCTATTGCCTGCGATCTCGTCCTGCCTGAGGCAGCCGACGCCGCCGTCACGAGTGCCGTCTTGCGCACGGCACTCGCCGGCGAGGCGGTCGACGTGATCGTCCAAGAGGCAGAAACCCGCCGCAAGAAAATCCTGATCGCCGACATGGATTCGACCATGATCGACCAGGAATGCATCGACGAGCTGGCCGACGAGATCGGCTTCAAGAATCATGTTGCGGCCATCACCGCGCGATCCATGAATGGTGAGATCGCCTTCGAACCGGCTTTGCGTGAACGGGTGGCGTTGCTCAAGGGCCTCGACGCCGCCGTGGTCGATCGCATCGTCGCCAATCGCCTGACGCTGGCCGCGGGCGGCCGTGTTCTGGTCCGGACCATGCGCGCCAACGGCGGCTGGACGGCACTCGTATCTGGCGGGTTCGAGGTGTTCACGACGCGCATCGCCGCCATGCTCGGCTTCCAGGAGAACCGTGCCAATCGCCTGCTCGAACAGGATGGCCGCTTCACCGGCCTTGTCGGCGAGCCGATCCTCGGCCGCGCCGCCAAGGCGGACGCGCTGATCGAAATTTCAGCGCGCCTCGGTCTGACGCCCGTCGACGCCATCGCCGTTGGTGACGGCGCCAATGACCTCGACATGATCCGCCTGGCCGGTACCGGTGTCGCGCTTCACGCCAAGCCGACGGTGGCGGCACAGGCCAAGGTCCGCATCGATCATGGCGACCTGACCGCGCTGCTTTATGTGCAAGGCTACAGGCAGGAGGAGTTTGTGCAATGAAACCAATGCGTACCGAGCGCCTGATCCTGCGCAACTGGGAGGATCGCGACCGCGACCTGTTCCACCGCATAAACTCCGACGACCGGGTGATGGAGTTCTTTCCGTTCCGCCGTGGCCGCGCCGAGGCGGATGCCAAGATGGATCAGTTCCGCGCCGCCATCGACCGCGATGGCATTGGCTTTGCGGCCGCAGAAATCGCCGCATCGGGCGAATGTATCGGTTTTGTCGGTGTAACCGGAACCGATCACATGGACTTCCTGCCAGCCAGCATGATCGAGATCGGCTGGCGATTGGCGCCTGAATTCTGGGGCAGAGGTTACGTCACCGAGGCGGCTCAGGCATGGCTTGCCTACGGCTTCGAAACAATCGGCCTTGACGAAATCGTCTCCTTCGCCGTCGCGGACAACCGCCGCTCCACCGCCGTCATGGAGCGCCTCGGCATGAGAGCCGATCCATCGGCCGACTTCGATCATCCCGGCATTCCCGACAGCCACCCCGCGCTCAAGCGCCATGTGTTCTACCGGCTCTCCCGCGCCGATTGGGAACAAGGAGAAAGGGCGGCTTGCTAGCCGCCCTTTTTATTCAAGATGAGGATTTCGCCGGATCTTCCGGATCTCAGTCCATTCGGATCGTCACGAACCTGAGCTCGCCGGTCTTCGAGGCCAGCATCAAGAGTGCATTCTTGCGCCCCTGTTCCTTCAAGGCGCCGATGCGGTCCATGACATCCTTGGGGGTGGCAACCGATTCCTGTGCGATCTCGGTGATCACCTCGCCTGGCTGGATGCCGCGTTCGGCGGCTGCCGAGTCCTTGGTGACGTCGGTGATGACGACGCCCGAAACATCGGCCGCGATGCTGAACTTCTTGCGTGTCTCGTCGTTCAGTTCGCCGACCGTCATGCCGAGCACCGAAGCAGTGGAAACGGCTGGAGCCTTGTCACCCTTGTCCTGGTCGGTATTGCTGCCCTCCTCGCCGCTGGCGAGTTTTTCGCCATCCTCGAGCCGGCCGAGCGTCACTTTCACGGTCTGCTCGACACCCTTGCGCACGATGAGCACATCGACCGCCTTGCCAACCGGGCTTTCGGCGACGACGCGCGGCAGATCGCGCATCTCATGGATGTCCTTGCCGTCGAACTTGATGACGACATCGCCCGCCTGGATGGTGCCATTGTCGACCGGGCCACCCTTGATCACGCCGGCGACCAGCGCGCCCTTGGCGGTCGCCATGCCGAGGCTTTCGGCGATGTCGTCGGTCACCGGCTGGATGCGCACGCCCAGCCAGCCGCGCCGCGTCTCGCCGAACTGGCGCAACTGGTCGACGACGCCGGACGCGAGCTGCGAGGGGATGGAGAAGCCGATGCCGATCGAACCGCCGGACGGCGAAATGATGGCCGTGTTGATGCCGATGACTTCGCCGGCGCTGTTGAACAGCGGTCCGCCGGAATTGCCACGGTTGATCGCGGCATCGGTCTGGATGAAATCGTCATAGGGGCCGGAATTGATGTCGCGGTTGCGAGCCGAGACGATGCCGACCGTCACCGTGCCGCCGAGGCCGAACGGATTGCCGATCGCCATCACCCAGTCGCCGACGCGCATCTTGGTGGAATCGCCGAACTTCACCGCCGTCAGCTTGTGGCCTTTCGGATCGACCTTGAGCACGGCGACATCGGTCTTGGTGTCGGTGCCGACCAGCGTCGCCTTCAAGGTGACACCATCGGAGAAATTGACCTCGATGTCGTCGGCATCGGCAATGACATGGTTGTTGGTGACGACGATGCCTTGCTCGGCATCGATGACGAAGCCGGAGCCCAGCGACTGCACCTTCTGCGAGCCGTTGTCCTTGTCACCGCCGCGGTTCTTGAAGAAATCGTCGAAGAAGTCCTGGAAGGGCGACCCCTCGGGCAATTGCGGCATCGGCACGGCGCCCGGGCCTTCGGTGCCCTTGACCGTCTGCGAGGTCGATATGTTGACCACCGCGCCGAGCAGGCCTTGCGCCAGATCGGCGACCGAAGCGGGTCCATCGGCGGCAAATGTCGGCGTCACGAAGGACGGGACAGCGACGGCGCTGACAAGAAGTGCCGCCGCGCTGGCGATAAATGTCCGCCGAGCCGCGCACAGAATTGTATTGGATGTCATCGAGAAGCCTCCCGGTATCCTTGAAAAGAAAAGCGCTTCGACGAAAACGCCGCGTCACGCCATGTTGGCAAAAAATACGGCACGTTTGCGGCTATGACTATCGGCAGAGGATAAATCATCGCAGCCGTCATGCGCCTCGTACCAGCCAGACGATGCCGACGCCGATCACGATCGCCGCCAGCCCGGCGATCCGCAGCGCGTTCTCGGGCAGCGACAGCACTTCGGTGGCAAGTTTCCTGGCCAGGCCGGGAAAACCGCCATAGACCAGACCCTCTATGACAAGGACCAGGCCCATGGCGGCAAGAAAATCCTGCACCGGCCGCTACTGGCCGGTGCTGGGCTGTGCCGGCGCGGCGGGTGCCGTCGCCGGAGCGTTTGGCGCAGGCGAAGCCGGCTTTGCCGGCCCCTCGCCGCCGTCGGGATTGCGGAAGAAACGGAAGAACTCCGAGTTCGGCGAAAGCACCATCGTCGTTCCGGTGTTGTCCAGCGCCGTGCCATAGGCGTTCATCGACCGGTAGAAGTCGAAGAAGGCCGGATCGCGCTGATAGGCTCCCGCGAAGGTGGCGCTGCGCTGGGCTTCGCCCTCGCCGCGCAGGATTTCCGACTCTTTTTGCGCTTCGGCGACAATCTCGACCACTTCGCGATCGGCGCGGGCCGTGATGCGCTGCGCCGCTTCGTTGCCGCGTGCCCTCAGCCGGGCAGCTTCCGCCAGGCGTTCCGCCTTCATGCGGTCGAAGGTCTGCTGCGAGACTTCGGCCGTGAGATCGGTGCGGCGAATGCGGACATCCTCGATCTGCAGGCCGAGCGATGTGGCATCGGGCCTGAGCTGGTCGCGGACTTCGCGCATCATCACGCCGCGCTCTTCGGAGAGTGCTGCCTCGAAATCACGCAGACCATAGACACGGCGCAAGGCAGCGTCGAGACGCGTCCTGAGCCGGGCCTCGGCCAATTCGATCTGACCGGACACCGCGGCGCGGAAGACCCGCGGATCCGAGATGCGATAGGCGATGAAGGCATCGACCTCATAGAACTTGCCGCCCGAGACCTGGACGCGAATGTTGTCGAGGTCGAAGCGCAGCACCCGGTTCTCGATCAGTTGCACCGTATCGGCGTCGAAGAACGAGAACGGCGCCTTGAAGTAGATGCCGGGTTCGCTCTTGACGTCGACGATCTCGCCGAACCTGAGCACCAGCGCCTGCTGACGCGCATTGACCACGAAGACCGACGAATAGAGCAGGAACAGGATAACCGCTGCTGCGACGACGATGATGGGAAGACGGTTGGCCATCACTGGTTACCTCCCGTAACGCCACTGGGCGCAGCGGGTGCCGGCGCTTTCGGCTGCAATGCCGGCAGCGGCAGATAGGGAACGACCCCTTGCCCGTTGCCCTGCTCGACGATGACCTTGCTCGAATCCTTCAGAACCTTCTCCATGGTTTCCAGGTAGAGGCGCTTGCGCGTTACATCGGGCGCCTTGGCATATTCGTCATAGACCGAGATGAAGCGCTGCGCCTCACCCTCGGCTTCCTGCACGACCCGGTTCTTGTAGGCGGCCGCGTCTTCGCGGATCTGTGCGGCCTCGCCGCGCGCCTGCCCGAGCTTCTGGTTGGAGTACTGGTTGGCCTGCTCGACGAACTTGTCCTCGTCCTGCTCGGCGCGCTGCACCTCGTCGAACGCATCGGCCACTTCACGTGGCGGTGCCGCATCCTCGATCGAGACGGCGTTGACGTTGAGACCGGCCTTGTAGCCGTCCAGCGTCGTCTGGATGATTTCACGCACCGAGGCGGCAATGCCCTGGCGGTCGTCGCGGAAGATGTCCTGCGCCGGCCGGCGGCCGACGGCTTCACGCATGGCGCTTTCGGCAACCTGCCGCAGCATGCCGTCGGGATCGGACACATCGAAGAGATACGCGCTCGGGTCGGAGACCTGATAGGCCACCGAGAACTGGACGTTGACGATGTTCTGGTCGCCGGTAAGCATCAGCCCGGACGTGTTGCCACTTGTCGCGCCGCCGCCGCCGATATCGACGAGCTGCTCGGAAATCTTGGCCGTCTCGACGGTTTCGAGCGGCCACCAATGGAAATGCAGGCCAGGCTGCGACAGTTCGGTCTTCGGCTTGCCGAAGCGCAATTCGACCGCGACCTCGTCGGGCTGCACGGTATAAACCGCCTTGAACGCCCACAGCACCACAAGTGCAGCCGCGATCAGGGCGAAGATAGCCGGGCTTGCGCCGCCGCCACCCGGCAGAGCGCGCCGCAGCCGGTCCTGGCCGCGGCGGATGATGTCTTCGAGATCGGGAGGCGAGCCCTGTGGGCCGCTGGGTCCCTTTGGACCCTGCCCCCAGGGTCCCTGATTGTTGCCGCCGCCACCCCATGGGCCGCCGCCACCGCCGCTTTTGTCGTTCCAGGGCATGAATGTCCTTTCGCTTGGAATTCCCTCAAGCGCCGGTATTACGGCGCAAAATCCAGTATTGTTCTTCTATAGGGACGCCACGAGGCGCTTTCAACGCGATGCGCTGCCGACTTCGTCCGATTTGTCCGGTCGCGACCCTTTGTCTTCCTTCAATGCCCCTTTTTTCAGTCAATGTCTCTCTCGACGCCGCTCGTAAACCGAATAGCGCGTCGGGTGGCTGTCCTTTTCCCCGGCCGGGACGTCGTGCGAGCTGACAATACGCCAGGAATCAGGATCGATCGGCGGGAAATGCGCGTCGCCGTCGACCGCTGCCAGCACATGGGTGACATGCAGCCGATCGGCCAGAAGCATGGCCTGGGCATAGATTTCGCCGCCACCGATGACGCACACCTCGTCCACACCGACCATGCGGCGCCCGCGCTCCGTCGCCAGTTGGATCGCGGCTTCGAGCGAATGTGCCACCTCTACGCCCTCGGCGCGCCAGGTCTTGTCGCGGGTGACGATGATGTTCAACCTGCCCGGCAGCGGCCGGCCGATGCCCTCATAGGTCTTGCGGCCCATGATGATGGGCTTGCCCATCGTATCGGCCTTGAAGCGCTTGAGATCGGTGGAGAGCCGCCACGGGAGCCCGCCGTCCCGCCCGATCACGCCGTTCTCGGCGATGGCAACGTAGATTGCGACATGCATCAATTGTCGTCCGTTGACTCGAGGATCAGGATGTCGATGTCGCGCTCGGGGTAGAAATTATCCGCCGTCATCTCGAATGTCGTCGGTCCGGTCTTTCTGACATTGTCGCCGCAGAACGAGACCAGGGCTTTCGGATTGCCCTTGTCGATCGTCAGCTTGAACTTGCCGATCGTGCCGGTGGCCCAGTTGCCGCCGGTGGTCAGGATATAGGCGATGCGGTTCTCGACATATTTGGGGTAGCCGTCAGGGTCGCTCTTGGCCGCCTTGCGCACCGCATTTTCGAATGTATCATCCATGCAATAGCGGGCCTTGTAGGCCGCATACTGACCCTGGAATTTGCCGTCGTAGAAGAAGCTGACTGAAGACGTGCCGCCGACGCTCGGTCTGTAGTGGTGGGAAACATGGACGTCCTTGTTGGCCGGAAAGGTCGAACGCCACCAGTAGGTCGAACGCAGTTGCCAGAACGGCGTGTAGACCTTGGTCGTCTCCGTGCCGTCGCTGCCGGTGTCCTCGATGATGATGCCGCGGTTCACCCAGTCATCGACAACCGCTTGCGGCAGCTTGGCCAGCGCCGCCTTCGCCGCATCGCCGAAAGGATAGAACGGCACGTTTTGCGCCTTCAGCTCTGCGCTGATTTCGATGCCTAGCGCCAACACCTTCTGCTCCAGCTGAGGCTTGACGGCGGCACCGTCGATCGTCACCTCGAAGCCGAGGAAATTGTCGCTCTGGTTTTCGGGAATCGCCGGGATTTCTTCGGGATTGCCCGATATTTCGGGCATCGGGAAAGCGACGATGGCCTCGACATCCCGATCGGTGTTGTTATGGAAGACATAGTCGACCGTGACCTTTTCCGGCGAGATGAAAAGGTCCTCGCTTTGCATCGCCACGGCATCGCTGCGCGACAGGATCAGGCCGCCAGTGCCAAGTTCGGCAACCGAATCATTGGCGAAGGCGGGCGCGGGCGAAAGGGCCAGCACGGCGGTCAGAACATATCGCAACATGGAAGCCCCCTCGGCTAGAATGCCTGCAGGACCCTAGCCGTTTCAATGTAGCGTTTCAAAGCCCTTCCGCATCCGCTAGCGCACCAAAAAGGGTCTGGAGCAAGCGGTCTGGACACCCAGCAGCGGTCTGGACACGCGCCAGCGCGGTCTGGACTAACGGGTTCCGATCGGGCAGGAATTCGCCCATGCGCAAGCTTCTCGTCATCGGCATCGGCGCCGGCAATCCCGACCACATGACCGTTCAGGCCATATCAGGCCTGAACCGGGCGGATGTGCTGTTCATTCCCGATAAGGGCGCGAAAAAAAATGAGCTGGCCGAACTGCGCCGCCGGATATGCGACCGCTTCGTCACCAATCCGAAGTCCCGCCGCGTCGAATTCGACGTGCCGGCGCGCGACCTGCCAATGGAAGATGGGCCAGTAGAAGATGGGCCGGCCCCCTCCTACCGCGCGACCGTCGACGACTGGCACGAAGCCATCGCCGCCATTTACGAAGGCCTGATCCGCGACGAGATTGCAGACGACGGCTGCGGCGCCTTCCTGATCTGGGGCGACCCTTCGCTCTATGACAGCGCGTTGCGCATCCTCGAGCGCGTGCGCCTGCGAGGAAATGTAGCGTTCGAGCTTGAGGTGATCCCCGGCATCACCGCTGTCCAGGCGCTGGCCGCCAGCCACAAGATGGCACTGAACCGCATCGGCGATTCCGTCCTCATCACCACCGGCCGCCGCCTGACCGAGGAAGGCATGCCGGACAATGCCGGAAGCGCGGTCGTCCTGCTCGACGGCAAATGCGCCTTCAACACGCTGGACGACAAGGATCTGATCATCCACTGGGGCGCCTATCTCGGCACACCAGACGAGCTCCTCATTTCGGGCCGTCTCGGCGATGTCGGTGCGGAGATCGAAAAGGTTCGCGACTACGCCCGCCGAATGAAAGGCTGGATCATGGATACGTACCTGCTCCGAAAGCCCAGGGAAGAGGAATAGGCCCTACTGCCTACTGCCTACTGCCTACTGCCTACCCTATCCCGCATCAATCTCCGCCTGCAGCGCCTCCATATGCGTCGCCGCCGCCGCAGCCGCCGCACGCTCGATGGCGCGAAAACGGCTGACCACCGCCAGCCCCACAGCCGTCAGTTGCGCGCCGCCGCCCTTGCGGCCACCGGTCTGTGCCGCCACCAGCGGCTTGCCGAACACCCGGTTCATGTCCTCGACCAGGTCCCAGGCGTGCTTGTAGGACATCTCCATGCCGCGCGCGGCGGCCGAAATGGAGCCGAAGGCGGCGATCTGTTCCAGGAGTTCGATCTTGCCCGGCCCGACGCGCCCGTCGGGGTCGAGATTTATCCGCAAGCTCAGCGACGGCATCATTATTCTCCGCGGTCCAACCTCATACTAGAAGCTCCCTGGCGAAACCGCTATTCCAAAAAGATATAGCGGGATCACCCATCCACCTCGGCGGGCAGGCCGGCGCCGGTGTTCGCCCGATCGAAGCTCACCGTCTTGATCACCGCGAAAACCTTGCCGCCAAGATGGAGCTTCAGCGCCTGCCGCGACTGTTCGGTGATGCGGGCAAGCACGGTTGCACCATTGCAGTCGATACCGACCTCGACCGCGGGCCCTTCGCCGGGGCTCATCGCGGTAATGGTCCCCGGCAGGATGTTGAGCGCGCTGAGACCCCTCGGCTTTTCGGTGGCGATCATCACATCGCGGGCGCGGATACGGATGCGCACCGGCGTACCTGTCTTCATCGCCAGCTGTGGCACCCGGAACTCGCCCGCGGCCGAGCCGAGCACGGTCATGCCGAAAGTCTCGTCGTGATGCAGCACCCTGGTGTCCAGCACGGCGCCGCCCTCGCCGCGCTCCTCCGCCGGCAACAGGTCGAGCCTTTGCATCACCGCCTCGGTCGGCCCGCTGGCAACGACATTGCCCTGCGCCAGCATCACCACGTCGCTGGCCAGCCTCGCCACTTCGGCGACTGAATGACTGACATAGACGATCGGGATTTTCGTCTCGTCGCGCAGCCTTTCGACATAGGGCAGGATTTCGGCCTTGCGCGCTTCGTCGAGCGAGGCCAGCGGTTCGTCCATGAGCAGCAGTCTGGGGCTGGCAAGCAATGCCCGGCCGATCGCCACGCGCTGTTTCTCGCCGCCCGAGAGCTTTGCCGGCCGCCTGTTCATGAGCGGCCCGATGCCGAGCAGGTCGACGACGGCATCGATATCGGCGTAGCGCTCCGCCGGCGGCGTGAACCAGCGGCCGTAGCGCAGATTGCCGGCAACGCTCATATGCGGAAACAGCCGTGCGTCCTGGAACACCATGCCGATGCGGCGCTTGTGCTTCGGCACGAAAATGCCGGCACCGGTATCGACCAGCACACGGCCGTCGACCTCGATGCGTCCCTTGTCGGGCCGGATCAGCCCGGCAATCATGTCGATCAGCGTCGTCTTGCCCGACCCAGACGCTCCGAACAGCGCCGTCAGCCGCCCAGCGCTTTCGAAGCGGGCGTCGATGGCGAAACCGCCGAGCCGATGACTGATGTCGACGAGAACGCTCATTCGATGTCCAGTCGCCGGCCGACACGCCGCGCCAGCACCTCCGAGGCCACAAGTGCTGCCATGGAGATGACGATGGAGATCAGCGTCAGGCGGAGCGCCCCTTCATCGCCCCCCGGCACCTGCGTGAAGGTGTAGATCGCCGACGGCAATGTCTGCGTCTCATTGGGAATGTTGGAGACGAAGGTGATGGTGGCGCCGAACTCGCCCATCGCCTTGGCGAAGGCCAGGATGGCGCCGGCGATCAGCCCGGGCAGAATCAACGGCAGCGTGATGGTGGCAAACACCCACAGCGGATTGGCGCCGAGCGTTCCCGCCGCCGCTTCCATCTTGCGGTCCACCGCCTCGATCGACAATCGGATCGCCCGCACCATCAGCGGAAAGCCCATGACGCCGCAGGCCAGCGCCGCACCTGTCCAGCGGAAGGAGAAGACAATGCCGAAATGCTCTGCCAGGAAAGCGCCGGCCGGGCCGCGCCGGCCGAAGGTGAGCAGCAGCAGATAGCCGGTCACCACGGGCGGCAGGATCAGCGGCAGATGCACCAGCCCGTTGAGAACGGTCTTGCCCCAGAACTGTCCCCGGGCAAGCAGCAGCGCAATCAAGATGCCTGGTGGCAGGCTGGCGAGCATCGCCACCGTTGCCACCTTGATGGACAGCCGAACCGCATTCCATTCGTCGGGAGTGAGATCCAGCAGCCAGTTCATAGTGCCCCTTGGAACTCAGTTGCTCGGCGCGAGCACAGTAAATCCCTGATCCTTGAACAGCGCGGCCGCCTTGGCCGACTGCAGGCATTTCAGGAAAGCCGGCGTATCCTTGTCCTTCGAATCGGCGGTCTGGGCAACTGGATAGATGATCGGCGGATGCGAATCCTCCGGGAAGGTGCCGACCACCTTGACGCCCCTTTCAGCATGCGCGTCGGTGGCATAGACAATGCCAAGGGCGGCTTCGCCCGTCGAAACCAGCTTCAGCGCCGCGCGCACGTTTTCGGCCTGCGCCACCTTGCCTTCGACCGAGGACCAGACGCCGAGCGATTCAAGTGCGGCCTTGCCGTATTTGCCGGCCGGCACCGCTTTGAAGTCGCCCATGGCGAGCTTGCCGTCGCCGATCAGCTTGGCGAGGTCAAAACCCTTCTCGATCCTGGTGTCGACCGCCGAGTCCTTCGGCGCCACCAGCACGATCTCATTGCCGAGCAGCTTCACTTCGGTGTCCGGCTTGGTCAGCTTCTTGTCGGAGAGATATTTCATCCAGTCGAGGTCGGCCGAGATGAAGACGTCGGCAGGCGCCCCGCCCTCGATCTGTTTGGCCAGCGCCGAGCTCGCGGCATAAGAGACAGTCGCCGCCTCGCCGACATCGGCCTCGCAGGCCTTGTTCACGGCGTCGAGCGCGTCCTTGAGGCTGGCCGCGGCAAACACCACCACCTTGTCTTCCGCATGTGCTGCCGGCACGACTGCCATCAGCGCCGCAGCGAAACCGCCAATGGCGATCGCCCTCGATCCAAAACCTTTGCGCAGCATGGAAACTCTCCTCGGTTTGAAAGCTAGTCAGCCCTAAGTCTCCGACCGATATATCCGCATGAATATAACAAGGGAAGGCCCGGCGCCCCATGAAAGCGTCCGTACGACACCAATTGTCCTCGAAAGACCGGCAAAGAAACCCTGGAAAGATCAGTGCCCGCAACATCCCCTCCGGGGAACGATCGCCGAGATCGTCAAGGAGCCACCACCTCGCATGTCACGATCGACATCGGTGGCGGCGCCATCGTCACCGCCTCGCTCACCAACGAGGCCGTCGCCGATCTCAAGCTCAAAAGGGCAAGCAGGCCTATGCCGTGGTCAAGGTCTCGGACGTGATGGTCGGCATCGACTGAAATTTGCGGCCTTAGACCGCGATCGGCGCTTTGATCGACGCGTCTGCGACGTAGTTTTCCAGTCGGAAATCCTCGAAGCGGAAGGCGAACAGGTCCTTCACCTCCGGATTGATCCACATCGTCGGCAGCGCCTTCGGCGTGCGCCGCAGTTGTTCGCGTGCTTGCTCGAAATGGTTCGAGTAGAGATGCGCATCGCCAAGTGTGTGGACGAAATCGCCGGGTTTCAGCCCGGTGACCTGCGCCACCATCAGGGTCAGCAGGGCATAGGACGCGATGTTGAACGGCACGCCGAGAAAGATATCGGCCGACCGCTGGTAAAGCTGACAGGAGAGCCGCCCTTCCGAAACATAGAACTGGAAAAGGCAGTGGCAGGGTGGCAGCGCCATCGCTTCCACCTCGGCTGGATTCCATGCCGAAACGATCAGCCGCCGCGATTGAGGGTTTTTGCGTATCTCCTTGAGGAGATTCGCGATCTGGTCGATCGAGCCGCCATGGCCATCCGGCCAGGAGCGCCATTGCTTGCCGTAGACCGGGCCGAGATCGCCATTCTCGTCGGCCCATTCGTCCCAGATCGAAACACCATGGTCGGCGAGGTATTTGATGTTGGTGTCGCCGGCCAGGAACCACAGAAGCTCATGGATGATGGACTTGAGATGCAGCTTCTTGGTCGTGGTGACGGGAAAGCCGCGCGCCAGGTCGAAACGCATCTGGTAGCCGAAGACGGAGCGGGTTCCGGTGCCGGTGCGGTCGCCGCGATCGGCGCCGTTGTCCAGCACGTGCTGCAGGAGGTCGAGATACTGGCGCATCGGTTCCGGCTCGATTCGGTTGTCCAGCCATCATAGCTTACGGACAGGCAATCGAACACCACAAAGCAGCGCAAGCCCTGCCCGAAGCCAGCCAGTCCCCAACAACGTCAGGGCTGGCATGGACCGCGCCAGCCCTGCGAATTGAAGCGCGGTCGTCAGAGGGAGCCGAGCTTGCCCAGGTCCTTCGCGACGAGGTAGTAGAAAGTCACCCGGCTCTTGGTGTTGTCGGCAGCCATTGCCTTGCAGGTCTTCTCGATGGATGCATCGGCCTTCGCTGCATCGCTGATGCCGAGCTTCTTGGCGACCCAGTTGTCCCTGACACGCCCGAGTTCCTTCGGGTCGGTGCAGGATACCAGCGAGGAATCCCGGTTCCTGAGCGCGATGCCCAGGTGCTTGACGATCTTTTCAACCGCATCAGCACTGGCGCCGGCATCGTATTTCTTCACGTCTGCAAGATAGTCGGCCATCAAAATTCCCCTCGTCGGCGCCACGGATCCGATCGATGAGGGCTGTGGCGCGCTGCTGCAACATGTGCGCTAGGTCGGTAACTCCTCACCGGGGTAAAGCTTCGGTTGAGACCGCGCCCAAGTCAACCCTTTGGACTTGCGGTTTTGTCAGGGGGACAAAGTGCCATTGCGGCCTTCCATTTCCTGCGATGGCCCCCTATATTCAGTTTGTCGGCTTGACCGACTATGGCGATAAATGGGCGATGAAATAAGCCGTTCGGACCCGGGGGCGGTACCCGGCGCCTCCACCAAAAGCCGCTGTTGATGACAGAGCGGTTTTTGCTGGGGGCGAAATAGGATCGACGAAGGTGTAAAGATCGTACTTTTGCCCGGCATGGTACCACCGTCATCGGGCTAAACCTGTAGTTGCAAATGACAACTATGCGGAAGCACGTCTCGCCGCGTAAGCGGTGCGATAGCTTCAAATCAAGCCCTAGAGGTTCGCACTTCTAGGCGGGGTTCGGAGGTACCTGGCAACAGAAACCTCCACTTCTCCCCTCCTCCGATATGCAGCATGCGCAGTGGCAGCTTCGCCGCGAAGGCGCCCGGCCGCGTGCTCCCTCCATGGACAAAACATGCAAAACGATTCCGATCGCTTCTTTGTGCTGACCGGCGGTCCCGGTTCCGGCAAGACCACCTTGATCGAAGCCCTGCGCCACGCAGGCTTTGCCACCTCGGTGGAAGCCGGGCGCGGCATCATCCGCGACCAGTCCGCCATTGGCGGACCCGCTTTGCCCTGGCGTGATCGCGCCCTGTTCGCCGAGTTGATGCTGTCATGGGAGATGCGCTCGTATCAAATTGCGCAAGAACAGACCGGGCGTCCTGTTTTTTTCGATCGTGGCGTTCCGGACACGCTCGGCTATCTCAGGCTGAGCGGCCTGCCGCTATCCGAACACGCCACCGCTGCCGCCGAGCGCTTCCGCTATCATCAGCGTGTCTTCGTCGCCCCGCTATGGCCGGAGATCTTCGCGCAGGATGAAGAGCGCAAGCAGACGCTCGACGAGGCCGAGCGTACCCACCATGCGCTGGTCGGCGTCTACACGGAGTTGGGCTATGAACTCGTCCCGCTGCCTTTGGCGACGGTCGAGGAGCGGCTGCGCTTCGTACTGATCGAGGCAGGATTGGCATGAAAAAGGCCGGGATGAACCCGGCCTTTTTCATTTGTTTTGGTTGCTTATTCCGCCGGCGCCTCGACGGCTTCGCGCGAGCGGCCGAGCGTGAACTTGGCCAGCGTGAAGGAAATCACCGCGCAGAGCGTGATGCCGGCCACCATCGGCAGCGGCGTACCGTCGAAGAACACGCCGGCAACACCCATGGCGAGTGCGCCGATGGCGAAATGCAGCGTGCCCATCAGCGCTGAAGCGGTGCCGGCAATCTCGCCATGTTCTTCCATGGCCAGCACCGAGGTGGTCGGAATGACCAGGCCGAGGAAGCCGTAGCCGACGAACAGCAGCGCCGCCATCACGTCGAGCCGGTCGATACCCGTCGCCATCACCGCGAACAGCACCACCATCGTCGTCGCATAGCCGGTCACCGCGACGCGCACCACGCGCCTCAGGCCGAAGCGCTCGGCCAGCAGCCCCGTCATCTGCGACATGCCGATGAAGGCGACCGCGTTGATCGAGAAAAACACGCTGTAGACCGAAGGCGACAGCCCGTAATGGTCGATCAGGATGAACGACGAACTCGACAGATAGACGAAGAAGCTGGCAATGCCGAAGCCGGCGATCGCCGTCAGACCGAGGAAGTTGCGATCACCCATCAGGAAGCGGTAGGCCGACAGCGCTGTGCCGAAGGAGGACCCGGCGCGATCTTCCACCGGCCGCGTCTCCTTGAGCGAAGTCGCCAGAAGGATGGTGGCCAGCAGAGCCGCGCCCGTCACCGTCCAGAACACGGCGCGCCAGCCGAAATTCTCGATGATCACGCTGCCGGTCAGCGGCGCCAGGATCGGCGACACCGAAAACACCAGCATCAGCAAGGACATCAGCTTGGCGGCCTCATTACCGGTGTGCAGGTCGCGCACGATGGCGCGCGGAACGGCCATGCCGGCGCTGGCGCCAAGCCCTTGCAGGAAACGGAAAGCGATCAGCCATTCGATGGTCGGCGCCATTGCCGAACCGATGCCGCCGACCATGAACAGCGCAAGGCCGCCATAGAGCGGCAGCTTGCGGCCGACCATGTCGGAGATCGGCCCGACGACGATCTGGCCAAACCCCATCGACAGGAAGAAGATCAACAGGCTCATTTGCACGGCAGCGGTGCCGGCATGCAGATCCGCGCCGATCGACGGCAGCGCGGGCAGATACATGTCGATGGCGAACGGGCCGATGGCGGACAACAAGCCGAGCACGACCGCGATGCGGAGGAATTTGGGACTCATGATAAAGGCTTCTTTCAAATCTGGTTGCCGCCGCCAGGCGACGTCTAACCTAGGACGTTCCATCCCGTGAGATTCCGACACCTCAAGAGCGAATTCCATTCGTCTCTCTCACGCGAAATCTCTTTATCTTGTGTCCACAAATTTAGACACTCTTGTCTAAATCGTCAATCACCTCTATATGGTTTTTATGAAGCTGCACGTTTCTCCTGACATTTTCCCGCCACGCGGCCATGAGGCCAAGCGCCTGTCGATCGTCGACTCCGCAGCCACCGTGTTTTGCCGCGAAGGTTTCGCCGGCGCCAACATCGATCTGATCGCGGCTGAAGCCGGCGTTTCGCGCCAGACGATCTACAACCATCATGGCGACAAGGAGAAGCTGTTCGTCGCCGTGGTCCGCGACCTCACCGAACGCTGCAATGCCGGCATCTTCGCCACCATTGCCACCTTCCCCGACCAGCCGGGGGATCTCGAAGCCGACCTGATCGGCTTTGCCGTGCGCCTGAACCAGAACTGCATCTGCAACCGCGACGGAAAATTCCTGCGCAAGCTGATCCAGACCGAAGGCGAGCGCTATCCCGAACTGTTTGCTGAATGGCGCGAACAGGGACCGGGCAGGACATGGCCGGCAATCGCCGCCCGCTTCGCCCGCCTCGCTTATGGCGGCTACCTCACGATCGAGGACCCGGACGTGGCGGCGCGCCAGTTCCTTGGCCTCGTCAATGCCGAACTGCAGACCACCTTCATGCTTGGCGGCTCGCCGCGCGAGGACGAGGTGCTGCAATCCGCGACCAATGGCGTGCGCACCTTCCTGCGCGCCTTCGGCAAGCGCCGGTCCGCGGCATCGTCCGAAAAGCAAAGCGCGCTCGCCAGCGCCTGAGCGATCAAATCGCTGGCAATAGTCTTCGCTTCCGCGCGAGGGTGATCTATATGCGGTTTACGCCGCCCTCAAGCTTGATTACAGCTATGCGGACGATTCAACGGAACCCGACCGCCACATGGCCGACGACCACATCCGCTACGACATTCTGGCCCAGGAGGCGTTGCGCGGCGTCATGCGTAAGGTCCTGGCCGAGGTCGCGCGCACCGGCCTCCCCGGCAACCACCACTTCTTCATCACCTTCCTGACCGGCGCGCCGGGCGTACGCGTGTCTTCGCGGCTGCGCGAGCGCTATCCCGAGCAGATGACCATCGTCATTCAGTTCCAGTATTGGGACCTGAAGGTGACCGACACCGGCTTCGAGGTTGGCCTGTCCTTTTCCGATGTGCCGGAAAAACTCGAAATCCCGTTCTCGGCCGTGCGCGGCTTCTATGATCCTTCAGTCAATTTCGAACTCGAATTCGACGTCAAGACGGATGGCGCGGCTGCCGAGGAACCGGCCACGCCAACGCCCGAGCCGCTGACCATCGTTTCCGAGAAAAAGCCGAAGGCCGAGAAGAAGGCAGCTGCCGCCGAGGCGGAGAAGAAGCCCGCAGCGGCGGACGCCGCCACCAAGGGCGCCGAAGTGGTTTCGCTCGACGCCTTCCGCAAGAAATAAGCCAAGCTTCGCGCCATGGCCGACATCGTCAATCTCCGCCAGGCCCGCAAGCAGAGGGCAAGGCTGGAGAAGGAACGCGACGCCAGCCAGAACCGCGCCCTGCACGGCCGCTCCAAGACAGAGAAGCAACGCGACCGCATCCTCGCCGAGAAGGCCGAGAACTTCGTCGCTGGACACCGCCGCGAAAAGCATGGCGAATCGGGCGAACAGTGAGCGCGGTCGAAAAGCGCTCGGTGACCATTCGCGGCCACCGCACCAGCTATTCCCTTGAAGAACCTTTTTTTGAGGACCTCGTCGCGATCGCGGCGACCAGGAAACTGACGCTCGCCGCTCTTGTCGCCGAAGTCGACGAGACGCGGCCCCGCGACACCAACCTGTCCTCGGCGCTGAGGCTCTATGTCCTCGACTGCGCCAAGCGCGGAACGAGTTCCTAGAGGCTTTCGACCACGTCTTCCTTTTTCCTGCGTCTGGTGCCGAAGCCGAGCAAGGTCGAACGCTCGCGCTCCTCGGCCTGTTTCCTGGACCGCACGCGCATCAAATCCTTCCAGCCGACATAGCCCACCAGTTGCAAGCCCTCACGGGTGACGACGGGCAGATGAGAGACGTTGGCCATCAGCAGTTTGTCGGAGAGGCCTTCGAGATATTCATCCGGATAGGCCAACGTCACCTTGCTGCCGGCCAGCAACGCGCCAAGCGTGGTGGTGCGGTGCGTGCCGGCGCGTCTCCATCGCAATATAGCCGGCGGATCGATGAGGCCCAGCACATGACCGTGCTCATCGACCGCCGGGAAACTCGGATGCCGTGTTTCCGGCGCTGTCAGGAACGCTGCCGCGCCATGCAGCGTCATCGTCGCCGGCACGCTTTCGACCTGTGACGTCATCACCTCGCGCACCCTGGTCAGGGCGAAAGGGTCGACGCGGTATTCGCGAACCAGATGATGTCCCCTTCTGGCGATCTTTTCGGTCAGGATCGACCGCTTCATCAGAAGCACGGTGACGGCGTGCGCGGCGGCGCAGGCAGCAATCAGCGGCACCAGCATATGCGTGTTGCCGGTCAGTTCGACGGCGAAGAACGTGGCGGTCAGCGGCGCACGCATCGTGCCGCCCATCGTGGCGGCCATCGCCAGCAGCGCCCAGAAACCCGGATCCGCGGCAGGCAGAACGCCGGCGAGCACAGCGCCCATAGCCCCGCCCATGATCAACAGCGGCGCCAGCACACCGCCCGACGTTCCCGAGCCGAGCGCAACCGACCAGATGATCGCCTTCACCACCAGCAGGAGGAGTGCTGCCGTCGCGACCGTGCGGCCGTCCAGCATGTCGGTGATGTTGTCATAGCCGACACCGAGCGCGTGCGGTTCGATCAGTCCGCCGATGCCGACCACAAGGCCGCCAAGCATCGGCCACCACATCCAGTGGATCGGCAGCTTCTGAAAACCGTCCTCGCAGGCATAGACCATCTGCGTAAGCAGCCCCGACAAAAGTCCTGCACAAACGCCGATCGCCACCCAGCCGGCAAGGCCGACAAAGGACACCTCCATGCCGCCCTGAAACGGAAAGATCGGCCCGGGCAGATGCAGCATGGTGCGCTCGACCTCGGCGATAACGGCCGCGACCGCCACAGGAATGAAGCTGCGCGGGGTCCATTCGAATAGCAGCAGTTCGACCGCCAGCATGATGGCGGCGATCGGTGTTCCGAACACCGTGGTCATGCCTGCTGCCGCACCCGCCACCAGCAGCGTCTTGCGCTCGTTGTCGCTGACCGGCAGCATCTGCGCGATCAGCGAGCCGATCGCGCCGCCTGTCATGATGATCGGGCCCTCGGCGCCGAACGGCCCGCCGGAGCCGATCGAGATCGCCGACGACAGCGGCTTCAGGATCGCCACCTTGGCGTCGAGCCTGGAACGCCCGAGCAGGATTGCCTCGATGGCCTCAGGAATGCCATGACCGCGGATCTTCTCGCTGCCGAAGCGCGCCATCAGGCCGATGATCAGAGCGCCGATCACCGGGACGATGACGGAGGCATAGCCCAGCGGCGTGTCCTCGAGCTTCAGATCGGCGAGCGTGAACTGGCCAAAATAGGCGATGTTGGTGGCCAGCCGGATCAGCTTCAAAAGCGCGATGCCGGCAAACAACCCGGCTGTCGCCACCACCACGGCAATGGCGGCGACGAACAGCACCCTGGCATCCGTGGTGAAATCGCGCAGATGTTCCGGGTTCGAGTGAGGGGTCTTCATGGCAGTTTGCTTCCTGGCGGCGCGCCGTATGTCTGAGATGCGGCACGGTCGAAGCGGCCAGCCGGGCTTGTTGGTGGCTATGTATCGTAACACGATATAAATATTCAAGCCGGTTTCGCCCGAAATCCGTTTGAGCTTTCGCCGGAAAACGAACACATGTCTGATATGTCGCAGCCACAAAAACCACGCCCCGCCATCAGCCAGGCCGATTACCAGCGGCTATCGGAGTTTCGCTACCTGATCCGCCGCTTCCTCGAATTCAGCCAGGTCCAGGCGGAAGACGCCGGCCTGACCCCGCGCCAGCATCAGGCGCTGCTGGCGATCAAGGGATTCCCCGGCGGCGGGCCGGCGACGGTTGGCGACCTTGCGGAACGCCTGCGCATTCGCCACCACAGCGCCGTCGAACTGGTCAACCGCCTCGGCGAGGCGGGGCTGGTCACAAGGGATCAGGACAAGGACGACCACCGTCGCGTGCTGCTGCAACTGACCGAGCGCGCCGACGATTGCCTGGCCGAACTGTCGGCGGTGCATCTCGACGAACTGTCGCGTATCGAACCGATGCTGCGGCGGCTGCTCGATCGGGACCGTGGGTAACCGCCGTCGACTACTACTGCAGCGACTTCAGCAGATTGTCGATCGTGAACGGATTGGACTTCGGCTTGGCCGGCGGCGGATTGTCGTTGGCCTGCGGCAGCGGGGCACGCTCCACCTTCGGAGCCTGCTGCGCGGCCTTGCGCTCGGCCTCGAGCCTTGCCTTTTCCTGCGCCGCCATGCGCACCGCCTCTTCCGCCTTCTGCCGCTCCTGCTCGGCCTGCGCTTTGGCCGCCTCGTCGGCGGCCTGCTTTTCGGCAGCCGCCTTCGCATCGGCATCGGCCTTGGCCTTTGCGTCCGCCTCAGCCTTGGCCTGGGCATCCGCTTCCGCCTTTGCCTTGGCGTCCGCCTCGGCTTTCAGCCGCGCCGCTTCCTGCTGCTTGCGCAGTTCTTCGGCCGCCTTGTCGCGAGCATCCTGCAGCGCCGCGTAGTAGCGGACCTCGCGCCGAAGCCGCTGCTTTTCGAGCAGCGCGGCCTGCATCGCCTCGACGCGCTGCTGTTCCTTTTCCAGCGCGCGTTGGGTCAGGAACTGCGCCAGCGGCTCACTGTCGAATGCTCGTTTCACCGCGCCGAACGGCCCCTCGGCGGTGAAATTCACGACCGGCTCGGAGCCGACCAGTGCCTCGTCGCCAGGCCGATAGGTGATCGCGCCCTTGGCCGACACCGTGGCCGCGTTGAGATCCGCCGTGACGTCGGCGGACAAGGTCGCTGCCGGATTTTCCAGGCTGACCGGCGGCGCCCGCAGCGTGCCGCCGGCAACCGTGAAGGCTATGTCGGTATCGCCAGCGGCAAAGCTGCCATCAGCGGCGATGTCAGGCGCAAAGCCGGCGGTCTTGGCCGCATCGATGTCACGCCCGATCGCGTCCGCCTTGGCGAGGAACGCACTGAACGCATCTGGATTGACGCCAGCAACTTTCACGCCCTTCAACGTCGCCGTGCCGGAGCCCGACAAGGCGGCCACCATCCCTTCGACCGATTTGCCGCTGCTTGACAGCGCCGTCGAGAAATCGCCGATGCCGTTGATGCCGGCATCCGGCAGCACGGTCGCCAGATCGGCGCCCGCCAGTTTCATCTGGCCGGTGAACAGCCCCGTGCCGTCATTGTTCTTCAGCTCGAACAGGCCGGTCAGCGCCCCGCCCAGCAATTTCGCCTTCAAATCCGAAACGCGGATGCCTTCCTGGTCGAGCTTGAGCGAAAAAGCGGCGTCATAGGCCGTGGCGAACCGACCGGCGGCGAGCGCTGCCGTCGTCAGGTCTAGGTCGGCGGTGAACGGCAGGCTGGATTTCTGGCTGAACGGTGTCGCCGGCCACACGCCACCCTTGCCTGCCCCTTCCTTGTCGGCCCCGTCTTTGTCGGCAAGAAAGGCGGAATCGCCGAACAGCGCCACCGCCATCGGATCGAGGTCGAGTTCGTCGAGCGCCAGCGCCCCGGCCAGATGCGGCACGCCGGCCTTGCCGTCGACCCCCTCCTTTACATCGATATTGACGTCGCCGGACACTGCCGCCTCGTTGATGGCGCCGCTGAGTTCGTCCAGCACCAGCAGGCCGTTGCCATAGTCGCCCTGCGCGGCGAGCGACGTCGACATGCCCGCTCCCATGCCCGGCAGGCCGATACCTGTCGTCATCAGCCATGGCTCGATGTCGGCGGCATCGAGGCTGAGCTTGCCCTTGGCGGCGAAGCCTTGCGGCGTATCGGCGATCGTGCCTTCGAAACCAGCCTTGAAGTCGTTGCCGGCAAGGCTGAAATTCGTCGCCAGGCCGCCACCCAGCGTTCCCTTGGCCTGAATGTCGGTGCTTGCCTCGCCCAGCATGCCGAGCGGCAGCGCCGGCAGGCCGTAAAGGGCCAGCAGCGTGGTGGCGTCAGGGTTCTTGGCATTGAAGGTAAGCGCCACCGGCGCTTCGAGAAGCTTGTCCACCACCCCCTTCCCCGACAGCGATGCGGAAAAGGCCGAGCCGCCGGCCTTGCCTTGTCCGCTCACCGCCAGGCCGGTGGTGCCGTCGCCATTGTCGGCCGCACTCGCCACCAGGTCGACACGCGCATCCTGGAACAGCTCGGGATAGGCAGCGGCGCGGCTCGCCAGCCCTTTCAGCACGGCACTGTCGGGATAGTGCTGGGCGGCGACGTCGATCAGCGGCTTCAGGTCGACGGCAACCACCGATGCATCGAGCTTGCCGGTCGGGCTCGCCGGGAAATCCTTGATCCTGCCGGTGGCGCTGATCGAGGCGCCGGCCAGCCCGCCCACCGACAGCCGGTCGATTTCGAGCAGCCCGTCGCGCAGCCTGAGCGCCGTGTCGACGGTATCCGCGGTCAACCCGCCAGCGTTGACCGGCCCTGCCTTGATCTGGAAATCGAGGTCGCGGTCGGCAAAGCGATTGGCGCCCTTGTCGCTAACGAAGATCGAGGCAAAGGCCGCCAGCCCGTCGACATCGAGTTCGCCACCTTCGAGCCGCATCAGCACTGAGGGCTTGGCATCGTCGGGCTGGCTGGAATCGATGCGGCCGGAAAACCTCGCCTTGCCCAGGATCAGTTCAAGATCGCTGAAGGCCTGGCGCTTCTGCGAGAGGTCGACCTTGGCCTTGAAGCCGGCGGCGGGCAAACGGCGGATCGCCTCGTCGACATCCTTCGACAGCCAGGCGGCAAAGCCGGAAGGTTGCGCCACGGCCAGCAGCAGCGAACCGTTGAAGCCGAAGTGACCCTCTAAATTGAGCACCAGCATGCCATCGGCTTCCAGCGTGGTGCGACCGGGCAAGGTCGCGGCAAGCGATTTCACCGACCAGCCGCCATCGACCGGCTCGGCGGAAAGATGAACGTCGCGCACCGTGGTGTCGCCGACCACCACCGCCGGCAGCTTGACCTCGACGGTGCCGGGAATGGTCGGCTTCGGCATGTCGAGCAGCGCCTGCTCAAACGCCGCGATGCGCTGGTCCAGCGTCAGGCCGGCGCCGGCCTCGGCGCCCACCGCCTCGTCGAACTGCACCTGCGCGCCATTGGCCTCGATGGCGAAACTCGGTTTCAGCCCGAGATCGACAGAAGCCTTGCCATCAGCGGTGTAGGGGTTGTCGAGCGGCCCGGTCTCGAAGCGGAATTCGTCGACGCCGAGTTTCTGGTGGTCGAGCGAAAACTTGCCGTTCAGCCGAAAGCCCGGATCGGGCTTGCCGGCCGAGACTTTCACCGTCTCGCCATCGGTGCCGCGCAGCTCGGCGCTGTTCTTGTCCGCACCGGAGATTTTGAATTGGCCGGAATAGACGGCAGCGCCATTGACGATGCCGGCATTGCCGTCTGTCTCGATGACCAGCGGATAGGCATCGGGATCGGCCTTCAGCCGCAGCCGCATCTGCCCGTTGCCTTCGGCCTTGCCGGTGGACGCGGTGACCGCGGTGCGCAACCCGTCCAGCCGCATCGTGCCGTCCATGCGCCATGGCCCGGCCAGCGACTTGGCCGAGATGGTTGAATTGATCTCGGAAAACAGATGGCTACGCCCGCCGGCGGCATGGCGCAGTTCGACCTGGCCTTCCGTCACCGTCAGCTTCTCGATCGAGATCTGGTTGAGGTCGAAGGGCGAGGACGGCCGTATCGCCCAATCGACCGTGCCGTCATTGGCGATGTCGATGGTCGCTTTCGGCCGCACCAGCCGCATGTCGAAGATCAGCACTTCGCCGCGCAGGAAGGGCGCCAGTTCCGCATCCATCGAAAACGTCTCGACGGTCATGGCCGGCTGGCCATTGGGGCCGCCGGCGACAGCGACATTCGAGAAGGTCACCGAGGGGAACGGCAACAGCCTTGCCGTGGCGTCGCCCTGCACGGTCACCTTGCGGCCGAGAATGGCGCTCGCCTCGCGCTCGAATTGGGCGCGGTAGCCTGTCCAGTCGACAAAATACGGCACCACCAGCGCCGCACACAGCACCAGCACAAAAAGGCCACCGAAGATCACGAACAGGCGTGCGAGCATCAGCTCCGAACGGGTTGATTGAAATTCTGCCGCACTCTACCCGCATCCGCGTGTCGATAAAGAGGCAATTCATCCAGTGTTGCGCGATCCCGAATGATCTGAAACAAATCCTCGCAAAGCGGAGAATTCGGATGTCTGGGAAGAACTGGGATCGCGTGCCGATCGACGCGCAAAGCGTCGACGCTCCGCTGTCGCTTTCGGCGGTCTTTCTTGTCGTCACCATCGCCGGCGGGCAGAGCGCGCTCGCCAAGGTTGCTTCCGTGCTTGGCGGGCTCGACGATCTCGTCAAGACCGTCGGGTTCCGCGATCTTTCCGGGCGGCTTTCGTGCATTGCCGGGATCGGCCGCGATCTCTGGGACCGTCTTTCTCCAGATCGGCGGCCGCTGGAACTGAAACCGTTCGCGCCGATTAAGGGCGCCGTTCACTCGGCCCCTTCGACCGCTGGCGATCTCCTCTTCCACATCCGCTCCGAACGCCCCGACATGTGCTTCGAGTTCGAGCGCATTCTGCTCGACAATCTCGGCGACGGCGTGAGCGTCGTCGACGAGGTTTCCGGCTTTCGCTATTTCGATGCGCGCGACCTGCTCGGCTTCATCGACGGCACCGCCAACCCGACCGGCCTCGATTTGCCCGCCTCTGCGCTCGTCGGCGATGAAGACGCCGACTTCGCTGGCGGCAGCTATGTCGTCGTCCAGAAATATCTGCACGACATGCAGGCCTGGGCGCGCATTCCGACGCCCGAGCAGGAAGCGATCATCGGCCGCACCAAGATCGACAACATCGAAATCGACGATGACGACGCGCCGCGCAAATCACACAAGTCGCTGGCCACCATCGAGGATGCCGATGGCAACGAGTACGACATATTGCGCGACAACATGCCGTTCGGCAGGCCCGGACAAAACGAGTTCGGGACCTACTTCATCGGCTATTCCAGATATTTTTGGGTCATCGAAAAAATGCTGCAGCGCATGTATATCGGCGACCCGCCGGGCGCCTACGACCGCCTGCTCGATTTCTCGACGCCGCAGACCGGCACAACGTTCTTCGCGCCAACCCGCCCCATGCTGCAGGCGCTTGTCGAGGGCGCGCAGGAGAAGCTTCCCGCCGCCCGGTAAAGAACGGCTGACGGCCTCTATCGGCGAAGATCAGCGTGCGTCGCGCTTCGCTTGTGCCACCTTGCCCGCCTTGCGCTGCCGGCCGAGTTCCGCCGGCCGGACCAGCTTCGGCGCCCGCTTGCTAGCCACGGCGCGCATGCCCTTGTGAGCCGTCCGCGAATTGAGCGCGGGACCGTCCGCCGGCGCATTTTGCTTCATGGCCAGCACCTTGCGCGCATTCCCAACCAGCGAAACGCTGGCCGCCAGTTGCCGGCGCCGCTCGGCCTCGCCATTCAGCCGCCGCATCGCCATGGCCAGCACCGCCAGCTTTACCTGCGAACCGCCATCGGACTTTGAGGGCGCAGCACCTTTCGGCGCTCCCTTGCCCCGCATTTCGCGGCGGCGCCGATGCGTTTCGGTCTGCGCCTTGTCGCGCCGCTCCCGCAACAGCTTGACCAGACCGGCAAGATCGCCGTCGGAAAGCTCCTGCACCGCCGGATGGTGCGACTTCTCCACCAGTTCCTGTTCGTCGGCGCTCAGCGCACGCGCCTCGTCCTTGCGTGAAATCGCCATGACACTTTTCCTCCGCTGGCACGCCTGTTGGTTTCAGGCCTCGCTGCTCGGCGAAGTCTCGGCCCGAATGGTGGCATGGTCAAGAGGAGCCGCCTGCGGCCTTGCGCTGGAGGACTCGCCTAGTCCCCCCGGCAATATCTTGCCCGGGTTCATGATATCGAGCGGATCCAGCGCCTGCTTGATGGTGCGCATGATGTCGACGCCGTGGCCGAGTTCATGGCGCAGGAAGCCGATCTTGCCCTGGCCGATGCCGTGCTCGCCGGTGCAGGTGCCGTCCATGGCGATCGCCCGCATGTTGAGCCGCGCGACGAATTTTTCCGACAGCGCGATCTCCTTGGGATCGTTGACATCCATCAGCACCAGCACGTGAAAATTGCCGTCGCCGGCGTGGCCGACGATCGGCGCGATCAGACCCATCTCGGCGATGTCGGCTTCGGTTTCCATGACGCATTCGGCAAAGCGCGAGATCGGCACGCAGACATCGGTCGACAGCCCCTTGGCACCTGGCCGCAGCGTCAGCGACGACCAGTAGGCGTCATGCCTGGCCTTCCACAGTTTGGTGCGCTCCTCGGCGACGCTGGTCCACAGGAACGGCCCGCCGCCGTTCTCTTCCGCGATCATGCCAAAGGTCTCGGCCTGTTCGGCAACGCCGGCATCGCTGCCGTGGAACTCGACGAACAGGCACGGGCTTTCGGGATAGTCGAGCTTCGAATAGTTCTTCATCGCCCGCATCTGCAGCGCGTTGACCAGTTCGATGCGCGCCACCGGAATGCCCATCTGGATCGTCGCGATGACAGCATTGCAGGCCGCCTCGACGCTCGGAAACGGGCAGACGCCGCCGGAGATCGCCTGCGGGATGCCTTGCAGCCTCAAGGTCAGCGAGGTGATGATGCCGAGCGTGCCTTCCGAGCCGACCAGCAGCCGCGTCAGATCATAGCCGGCCGAGCTCTTTTTCGCCCGCTTGCCGGTCGTCACCGTCTCGCCGTCGGCCATGACGGCGGTCAGCGACAGCACGTTCTCGCGCATCGTGCCGTAGCGCACCGCGTTGGTGCCGGAGGCCCGCGTCGCGGCCATGCCGCCGAGCGAGGCATTGGCGCCGGGGTCGATCGGAAAGAACAATCCGGTGTCGCGCAGGTGCCGGTTCAAATCCTCGCGGGTGACGCCGGGTTCGACCGTGCAGTCGAGATCTTGCGGATTGACCGCAAGGATGCGGTTCATGCGCGAGGTGTCGACCGATATGCCGCCGCCCGGTGCGTTGGTGTGGCCTTCCAGCGAGGAGCCGACGCCAAAGGCGATCACCGGCACGCGGTGCGCGGCACAGGCCCGCACGATCTCCTGCACCTCGGCGGTCGTCTCGGGGAAGGCGACGCCGTCCGGCGCCTGCGTCGGAATATAGGTGGTGGTGTGGGCATGCTGCGAGCGGGTCGCCTGGCCGGTCTGGAATCGCTCGCCAAGCTGCTGCTTGAGGATGCCGAGCACAGCGGCGATGCCCTCCTCGTTGCGTTCGACCGGGTTGAGGTCGCTCAGAGCCATGAATTCCTCCGCGAATGGACCAGCGTCCACGCTTGTTATGCGTCTATGGATGCGTAGTCTCCGGAGCCACGCTCTGTCCAGCGCCAGAACAAGGAAGTTTCGATGCCCATCCCCGCCCCCTTCGTCTCCATGCCCATGGACATCGAGAAGGACTGGATCGACTACAACGGCCATCTCAACATGGCCTATTACAACGTGCTGTTCGACCGCTGCTCGGACGACGCCTTCGAGGCAATGGGCATGGGACCGAACTATGCCAAGGATCGCCGCCTCACCATCTACACGGCCGAAGTCCATGTTTGCTACGTGCAGGAGCTGCACCTCGAGCATCAGGTCACGGTCTCCTTCCAGCTCATCGACCACGACGACAAGCGGCTGCGGGCCTATCAGGAAATCCGCCATGTCGACGGCTGGCTCGCCGCCACCTCCGAATCGCTGTCGCTGCATGTCGACATGTCCGGGCCGAAGGTGGCGCCCTTCCCCGCCGATGTGCTGGCCAGGGTCGAAGCCATGCGCGCCGCCCATTCGGCACTGCCGATGCCGGAACGGGCCGGCCGCTCGATCGGCATCAAACGCAAATAGGTCGACGATCGGACCTCAAAGCCACACCGGCGACCCAAAATCGCGGAACCTTCAAATCCACCGACACCAGTGCTTGAAGCGGCTTGGCGGCCACGTTAACCTTACCAAGGTTTTAACGGGAACAAGCCATTTGAGCCGTTGCGCGACTCAGCGGGTCGGTCGAAAACGATCCGCATCGAGGTAGCGACACGGGCGGCGCGGCGCCGGTTCGAGGAAAGTGCATGAAAACCGACATCAAGGTCGAGGTGGACAGGCTGGCCGCCGATCCGCGCATCACCGACTACGATTTCTGGCGCTCGCTCAAGAACGTCAACAACGAGATCTTCCACATCGCCAACAACAACGAGCCGATCCCGTTCGACATGATCCGCTGGCGCGCCATCCTGAAGCAGGCGCGCATGAAGCGCGGCCACGCATAGGTCCTCTCCCTGTACGTCAAGCCTGGCGCCTCAACGCCGCCAGGGCCGAGCGCGCCACCACCGGCGACGACTGGATGATCGCCGTATTGGTCATCGCATAAGGGATGATGCGGTCGATCACCCGCTCGAGGTCGGCCACCGAGCCGACATGCGCCAGCGCGACGAAACAATCCTCTCCGGTCACGCGATCGCATTGCACGATCTCCGGCAGTTCGCGGATGATCTCGGCCACGACGGCCAGTTGCCCCGGCACCGGCCGGATGCGCAGCCATGCCGACAGCGGCAGGCCGAGTGCCGCCGGGTTGATCCTGACCGAATAGGCCTTGATGACGCCGCTTTCCTGCAGCCGCTTGATGCGCTCTGCCACGCTCGGCGCCGACAGGCCAACCGAGCGTGCCAGCTCCGCCGTGCTGGTGCGCGCGTCCTTCTCCAGCAGACGCAGGATCTTCATATCCGCGACATCGAGGTCGGCACTTTCAGTTCGAAGGCGCTTCATAGGAAATTCCTTGCTTCCGAGAGAAATCTCGCCAGATGAGCCCATCATCACTCATATAAACCGGCAAATATGCCTGCGATACTGATCCGATGGTCGATCAAACGCAAGCTCTCGCGGCAGACCCTGCCCCTGCCAACTCCACCTTCGGCAGGCTGACGGAAAAATTGCCGCCGCATGTCTGGTTCGGCGTCAGCGCCGTCTTCCACTATCTCGGGCCGGCTTTCGCCGTGCTGCTTTTCCCGCATGTCGGCGTGCTCGGCATGGCGTGGCTGCGCATCGCCACGGCAGCACTCATCTTCGCACCACTGACCCGCCCATGGCGAACGTTCGCCCGCGCCGATCGCTCGACAAGGCTGCTGTTGCTGGCCTTCGGCGCCTGTCTGGCGGTGATGAACTGTTCGTTCTACCTGGCGCTCGACCGCCTGCCGATCTCGCTGGTGGCGGCGATCGAATTCGTCGGCACCATCGGCGTCGCGGTGGTCGGCCTCAGGAGCCCGCGCAATCTTGCCGCCCTTGCCGTCGCCGTCGCCGGCACCTTGCTGCTCATCGACGTCAGATGGTCCGATGATCCCATCGGGCTGTTCTGGGCCTTCCTCAACGGCGCGCTGTTTGTCGGCTACATCGTGCTCGGCCACCGCGTCGCCGCTTCGGGCGCAGGCAGCGGCATTGCCGGCCTGGGTGCCGCCATGGCGATCGCTTTCGTGGTCGTGCTGCCGATTGGCTTCACCGATGCGCTGCCCGCCTTTTTCTCACCATTGCTGCTGCTCGCCGCCATCGGCGTCGGCATCTGCTCGTCGGTTATCCCCTACATCTGCGACCAGCTCGCCATGTCGCGGCTGCCACGCGCGAGCTTCGCGCTGATGCTGTCGCTGCTGCCCGTCACCGCGACGCTGATCGGCGTCGTCGTGCTGCGCCAGATTCCAAGTTTTGCCGACTGCCTCGGCATTGCGCTGGTGGTCGCCGGCGTCGCTTTCCACAAGCCGGCGAACACGGATTAGACGGGTGCCCTACGCCAATTTCTGCTTGAGGAAGGCGATCGTTCTGCCCCAGGCCAGGTCGGCCGCCTTCTTGTCGTAGCGCGCTGCCGACGTGTCGTTGTTGAAGGCATGGTTGGCGCCTTCATAGACATAGACCGTGTATTCGACATGCGCCGCGTCGAGTTCCTTCTTGAAGGCGTCGATGCCGGCATTGATGCGCTCGTCCAGTCCGCCATAGTGCAGCAGCAAGGCCGCCTTGATCTTGGACATATCGGCGGCCTTCGGCTGCATGCCGTAATAGGCAACGCCGGCACTGAGATCGGGGGCGTTGATGGCCAGCATGTTGACCGTGCCGCCACCCCAGCAGAAGCCGATGGCGCCGACCTTGCCGTTGCCGTCTTTGTCGCTCTTGAGAAAAGCGACGGTCGCGACACCGTCGGCGATGGTCTGTGCCGGATCGAGCTTGGCGAACATGTCGCGCGCCTTGTCTTCATCGGTTGGGGTTCCGCCGAGCGGCGACAGAAAATCCGGCGCCAGCGCCACGAACCCCTCCAGCGCCACGCGTCGCGTCACATCGCGGATATGCGGGTTGAGCCCCCTGTTCTCATGCACGACGATCACCGTGCCGAGCTTGCCCGTCTTGTCCGCCGGCTTGACCAGATAGCCCTTCATCTCGCCGCTGCCGCCGGGATAGCTGATGTCCTCGCCCTTCACCCGCGGATCGTTGTCGGCGACAACAGCCGCTTGCGCCGAATTTGCCGCCAGAAGCGGCGCGATCGCGGCCGCCGCCGCTCCCGATCCGGCAAGCCGGGTCAACTGCTCCATGAACCGGCGGCGATCGAGCGTCAGATGCGTATATTCGTCATAGGCATCGATCATCGCCTGGGTGATGGCGGGTTTGGCGTCGGGTTTCGTCATGGAAGAGTTCCTCTGCTTCGGGCTTCAATTCCCCAGCTACATAGGGACCAAGCCGGCATGATCCAGTCGACCACTCATCGTCCAGTCGAGCACTCATCACGGCCGCCGATTGCCTCAGGGCGTAGGCCGCTGGCCGCGCCCAGGCAGTAAAGCCGGTGCCATGCGCGGCCTTCTCATCACTTTTTGGTCATTGGCGACAAATCCTGCTGGCGCTGCCACAATAGTGAGGGAAGGTGCTATCGACGGTATCTTGGCCGCGTGCCCACACGTCAGACCCAGAAGGAAGCGATGACCATGACCATGCCTTCCCCGATCCTCGCCAGCGCGGTCGTCCTTGCGGCGGCCGCCGCTTTGGACCTACGCGCGATGGTTGTGAATGCAGGCAGACGATCGTTGATCAGGGTCCGCACTGAGCGGAACCGCAACACGAAAACCCAGGGTTGAGGTGACGCCATGAACGTCCAGGACATCGTCAATACCGTTTCGCAGAAGGCGGGCCTCGACCAGGCGACGACGGAGAAAGTCGTCGGCACCATTTTCTCGGTGCTCGAACACGAGGCGGAAGGCACAAGCGCCTCGGCGTTCTTCGCCAAGATCCCCGGCGCCGACGACCTCGCCCATCAATATGACGTCATGGCCGCCGCTCCGGCCGGCGGTGGCGGTTTTCTGTCGTCGTTGCAGGGCGCGCTTGGCGGCATTCTCGGCGAGAAGGCCGGCGCGCTGATCAACGGCATCGCCGCGCTCAAGGCATCCGGGCTCGATATGGCGCAAATCCAGAAGGCCGGCGCGACGCTGATCCAGCAGGCCGAAGCCGCCGCCGGTCCCGACCTGACCAACAAGGTGCTCGGCTCGGTGCCCAGCCTGAAGGGCCATCTGGGGATCGGCTGATCGACAACGGGCCGATCGGAAGATTTCCTGCCTCTCATCGCCCAGTCGGGCACTTCTCCCCGTCACTATACGGGGAAAAGACACCGGCACAGATGAGGGGCGGCGCGACCTCTGAAAGATCGCGTTACCCTGTCGTCCCTACTTCGGCAGCGCGTAGGCCATCACATAATCCCCAGGCTTGGTGCCGACTGAACCGTGGCCGCCGGCGACGATGACCACGAACTGGCGGCCGTCGGCCACCGTATAGGTCATCGGCGTCGATTGCCCGCCGGCCGGCAGCCGCGCCTGCCACAGCTGCTTGCCCGACGTCAGGTCGTAGGCGCGCAGATAGTCGTCGACCGCGGCCCCCAGGAAGGCGACGCCGCCAGCCGTGATCATCGGCCCGCCAATGCCCGGCACCCCGACTTTCAGCGGCAGCGGCAGCGGCGTCATATCGTAGACGGTGCCGTTGCGGTGCTTGTAGGCGATCTTGCCGGTCCTGAGATCGGCGCCGGCGACATAGCCCCAGGGCGGCGCCTGGCAAGGAATGCCGAGCGGCGACAGGAACGGCCCCATCACCACCGCATAGGGCGCGCCCTCGTTGCGGTTCAGCCCCTGCTCGCTGCCGCGCCCCTCGTCCGGCGGCGGCACCTGATCGCGCGGGATCAACTGCGATTTGAACGCCAGGTAGGTCGGCATGCCGAACAGCACCTGCCGGACCGGATCGACGGCGACGCCGCCCCAGTTGAAGGTGCCGAAATTGCCGGGGTAGATCAGCGAGCCCTGGACGGAAGGCGGCGTATAGCGTCCCTCATAGCGCAGGCCCTGGAATTCGATCCGGCAGGCCAACTGGTCGAACATGGTTAGGCCCCACATGTCGGCGCCGGTGAGCGGCTTCGGCATGAAGGTAAGATCGGAGACCGGCTGCGTCGGCGATGTGTGGTCGCCTTCGATCGCGCCGCCGGGCGCCGGCACTTCGTTGACCGCAATGACCGGCTCGCCGGTGCGGCGGTCGAGCACATAGAGGTCGCCCTGCTTGGTCGGCCCGACCAGCGCCGGCACCACCGTGCCGTCGGGTTTGGTGATGTCGATCAGGCTCGGCTGTGCCGGTACGTCCATGTCCCAGAGATCGTGGTGCACGGTCTGCCGCACCCAGCGCACCTGCCCGGTGTTGAGGTCGAGCGCGGTGATCGACGACGAGAACTTCTCGACATTGGCGCTGCGCCCGGCGCCGAGCTGGTCCGGCGTCTGGTTGCCGAGCGGCACGTAGAGCAGGCCGAGCTTCTCGTCGGCGCTCGGCGTCGACCACATGTTGGGCGAGTTGGCGGTATAGGTCTGGCCGGCCGGCAGCGGCGTCGTCTGGTCCGGATTGCCGGAATCCCAGTTCCACACCAGCGCGCCGGTGGCAGCGTCGTAGGCGCGGATGACACCAGACGGCTCCTGCGTCGAATAATTGTCGTTGACCGCGCCGCCGACGATGATCTTGCCGCCTGATATCAGCGGCGCCGAGGTCGAGTAATAATAGCCCGACTTCGGATAGGGCATGTTGGCCAGAAGATTCAGCGTGCCGCCCTCGGCAAAAGCCGGGCAGACCTGCCCGTTGGCGGCGTCGAGCGCGATCAGCCGCGCATCCGAGGTCGGCAGGTAGACGCGGGTCGCACAGGGCTGCCCGGCGGCGCCGGCGGCATCGGCATAATAGGCCACGCCGCGGCAGGTCTGGTGCTGGCGGTCCTTGTCGAGCTTGACCTTGGGATCGAAGCGCCATTTCTCCTTGCCGCTCGCGGCATCGATGGCGATGGCGAAATTATGCGGCGTGCAGATGTAGAGCGTGTCGCCGATCTTCAGCGGCGTCACCTGATAGGTGGTCTCGCCGACATCGTCCGGTCCCTTCACGTCGCCAGTCCGGTAGGTCCAGGCAGGCTGCAGCTTGGCGACATTGTCCGGTGTGATCTGGTCGAGCGGCGAATAGCGCTGGCCGAACTGCGTGCGGCCGTAATAATGCCATTCGCCGGCCGGCACATCATTGCCGAGATTGGCGTTGGCGACCACCTTGTCGGTGCCGAGTTCGCCGGCAATGTCCTTCGGATCTGAAGTCATCGAATAACCGGCGACGGCAAGCGATGCCAGCACGGCAAGGATCAGCGGTGCGCGTGCGTCAGGGCCGACAAGACCCCGCCTCGCCCACGGGGTCAGCAGCCACAAAGCGAGAAGCACGATGATGCCGCCGCGCGGTCCGAGTTCCCACCAGTCGAAGCCGGTTTCCCAGACCGCCCAGGCCAGCGTGCCGAGCACGATCACCGCGTAGAGCCACAGTGCGGTGGACCTGCGCCGGTAGAGCAGCCAGGCGGCGATCAGGAAGGCAAGGCCGGCAACGACATAGTACCAGCTGCCGCCCAGCATCGCCAGGCGGATGCCGCCGCCGCCGAGTGCCAGGCCGATGAGGAAAAGAATGAGGGAGGTGATGGTGACAGCCAAGATGATACTCCTTCGACTGTTGCGCTTCGCGGCGCGGCCATGGCAACCCGGCATTGCGTCGCTGCCCGAAGCACAACTTTCTCCTGACGATCCCGCCTGTCAAGCACGGGCCTCAAGCGCAAGCCGCAATGGTCCATCGCAATTGGGATAACATCGACCGCAGTGGGAGCGCGGGGCAGCAATCGGGCACTTTAGCGGAACAAAACGTAGACAGTTCTGGTCTTTCCCCACCGAATCACTACATTCGGGGCAATGTCCGGCTTTTCCGAAGACATGCCCTTTTTCGACGAACCCAATGCGCGGCCCACGGCCCCGTCGGGCATCGGCGCGCGCGCCATGGCTGCCCGCAGCGGACACAACAACGCGCCCGACTATCTGAAGGGGCTGAACCCCGAGCAGCGGCTGGCGGTGGAAACCACCGAAGGCCCGGTTCTGGTGCTGGCCGGAGCCGGCACCGGCAAGACCCGCGTGCTCACCACCCGCATCGCCCACATCCTCGCCACCGGCAAGGCGTTCCCGTCGCAGATCCTCGCGGTGACCTTCACCAACAAGGCCGCGCGCGAGATGAAGATCCGCATCGGCGTGCTGATCGGCGAAGGCAATGTCGAGGGCATGCCATGGCTCGGCACCTTCCACTCGATTGGCGTGAAGCTGCTTCGCCGCCATGCCGAACTCGCCGGTTTGCGCTCCGACTTCACCATCCTCGACACCGACGACGTCGTGCGGCTGATCAAGCAGCTGATCCAGGCCGAGGGTCTGGACGACAAGCGCTGGCCGGCCAAGCAGTTCGCCCAGATGATCGACGGCTGGAAGAACAAGGGGCAAGGCCCGGCCGACATCGCCGAGGGCGACGCCCGCGCCTTCGCCAACGGCAAGGGCCGCGAACTCTACAAGGCCTATCAGGAGCGGCTGAAGACGCTGAACGCCTGCGATTTCGGCGACCTCCTGTGCCACCCGATCCGCATCTTCCGCGCCAATCCGGACGTGCTGAAGGAATACCACAAGCGCTTCAAATACATCCTCGTCGACGAGTACCAGGACACCAACACCGCCCAGTACATGTGGCTGCGGCTCCTGGCGCAGCGGCCCGATGCCGGGCGCGCGTCGACATCGACGGACCTGCGATCGGCCGAAGGCCGCAAGCCCGACCGGGCGTCGGCCGGCCAGGCCGCCCCCGTGGAGGCCAGCGAGCGAAGCTCGCGTGCGGCCGTGAGCGACAACAAAGTCAACATCTGCTGCGTCGGCGACGACGACCAATCCATCTATGGCTGGCGCGGCGCCGAGATCGACAACATCCTGCGCTTCGACAAGGATTTCCCCGGCGCCACCATCATCCGGCTGGAGCGCAACTACCGCTCGACCGCGCATATCCTTGGCGCGGCCTCCCACCTCATCGCCCACAATGAGGGTCGCTTCGGCAAGACGCTGTTCACCGACCGCAACGAGCCGGAGGACGGCAAGGTGCATGTCCACGCCGCTTGGGATTCCGAGGAGGAAGCCCGCGCCGTCGGCGAGACGATCGAGACCTACCAGCGGCAAAAGCACAATCTCAACGACATGGCGATCCTGGTCCGCGCCTCCTTCCAGATGCGCGAGTTCGAGGACCGCTTCGTCACGCTCGGCCTCAACTACCGCGTCATCGGCGGCCCCCGCTTCTACGAGCGCATGGAAATCCGCGATGCGCTCGCCTTCTTCCGCGTCGTCGCGCAAGGCGCCGACGACCTCGCTTTTGAGCGCATCGTCAATGTGCCGAAGCGCGGCCTGGGTGAAGCCACCATCCGCCAGATCCACGACACCGCCCGTGCGTTGCGCATCCCGATGCTGGAAGCCGCCGCCAAGCTGGCCGAAAGCGACGAGTTGAAGCCGAAGCCGCGCGCGGCACTGCGCGAGGTCGCGGCCAATTTCGAGCGCTGGCAGAAGGCGCTGGAAACCACGCCGCATACCGAACTCGCCGAGACCATTCTCGAAGAGAGCGGCTACACCGACATGTGGAAGAACGACCGCTCGGTCGAAGCCCCCGGCCGGCTGGAGAACCTCAAAGAGCTGATCCGCTCCATGGAGGAGTACGAATCGCTGCGCTCCTTCCTTGAGCATGTAGC
The DNA here is from genome assembly GCF_003998295.1 of Mesorhizobium sp. M7A.F.Ca.US.011.01.1.1. NCBI lineage: Bacteria > Pseudomonadati > Pseudomonadota > Alphaproteobacteria > Hyphomicrobiales > Phyllobacteriaceae > Mesorhizobium > Mesorhizobium sp. M7A.F.Ca.US.011.01.1.1. The sequence continues at coordinate 26,753 of NZ_RZRT01000010.1, read as the reverse complement.
ACTGGTCATGGACGCCGAGCAGAATGCCGGGCTCGACGCCGTCTCGATCATGACGCTGCATTCCGCCAAAGGGCTCGAATTCGAGACTGTCTTCCTGCCCGGCTGGGAGGAAGGCCTGTTCCCGCATCAGCGCGCGCTGGACGAAGGCGGCCGCTCCGGACTGGAGGAAGAGCGCCGGCTCGCCTATGTCGGCCTGACCCGCGCCAAGAAGAACCTGCATCTGTGGTTCGTCTCCAACCGCCGCATCCACGGCCTGTGGCAGTCGACCATCCCGTCGCGCTTTCTCGACGAACTGCCGGAAGCCCATGTCGAGGTCGCCGAAAGCGGCAACAGCTACGGCGGCTACGGCAATTCCTACGGCGGCGGTTCTTTTGCCTCCGGCCGTGGCGGCCAGGGGGCAGGACGGCAGAACCCCTATGGCGCCTCGCGCTTCGACAATGTCGGCGCCGACACCGAAAAATCCGGCGCCTTCTCCAACACCTATGCGACGCCGGGCTGGCAGCGCGCCCAGGCCAACCGCACCGAGGCCACCGACCGCAACTGGGGCTCGCGCTCCGGCCATCAGGTCGAGCGCATCGGCTATGGCGAGACGGACTCCGGCTACGGCGCCGGCCGCACCTCGGTCAAAGGCCGCACCATCGACGGCGAACTGGTCGCCAAATCCGTCTCCGACACACCCTCCGCCTTCAACGTCGGCGACCGCGTCTTCCACCAGAAATTCGGCAACGGCAACATCTCGGCCATCGAAGGCAATAAGCTGACCATCGACTTCGACAAGGCCGGCCAGAAACGCGTGCTGGACGGGTTCGTCGCGGCGGTGTGAAGATGGCGCTTTCCCGGCGGAAGCCCCACCTTCGTCATCCACGGGCGAAGCAAGGAGCGTAGCGACGCGGCGCAGACCCGAGGATCCATGCCGGGACTCAAACGCGTCACCACGGTGCAGAATTCTGCTCCGCTGCATTCCTGGGCGAAGGTCGCGGCATGGATCCTCGGGTCTTCGCGACGGAGCTGCGCTCCTGCTTCGCCCGTGGATGACGAAGTGATTGATGTCTCCGCCAATCGTCAAGGCATGCGGTCCGCCAACGAAACAATCCCCTCACCGATACCTTGCCTGGTTCCATTTATGCCCCAGCAGCGACAGGATGATGATCAGGCCGTTGAAGAACTGCACGTAGAAGCCGCTCAACCCCGCCGCGACGACGCCGGTCTGGATGAAGGACACGGTGACCGCGCCGATAGCGCCGCCGACCACGGTGCCGATGCCGCCCCAGGTCGGCGTGCCGCCGACGAACACCGAGGCCAGCACCGGCAGCAAATAGCCGTCGCCGGCGGTCGGCCACCAGGTGAAGTTGATCATCACCGAGAAGGTGCCGGCGAGCGCCGCACCGATGCCGACGAAGACGAACACTTTCACCCGCACGCGCTTGACGTCGATGCCCATCTGCTGGGCGCTGTCGGGGTTGTCGCCCACCACCCTCACCTGCGCACCGAAGCGATGGCGGTTGTAGAGCATCGCCGACAGCACTACGAAGCCGATGGCCCAGAAGATCTGCACCGGAATGCCCAGGAGCTGGCTTGAGAAGATCGTGTAGGCCCAGCTGTCGCTGAGGCTGGTCAGCGCCATCGACTTGCCTTCGTTGATGATCTGGATCAGGCCGCGCAGCAGGAAATTCATGCCGAGCGTGGCGATCAGCGACGACAGTCCGCCATAGACGACCAGCGAGCCTACCAGGAAGCCGAGCAGCATGCCGGTGACGAGCGCCGCGGCGATGCCGAGGAACGGATCGTAGCCGGCCTGCACGACCAGCGCGAAGACCCATGAGGCAAAACCCATTGTTGCCGGAAACGACAGGTCGATCTCGCCGCAGGTGACGACGAAGACCAGCGGCACCACTACGAACAGCGCCACCGGCAGCGTCGTCAGCACCGAGCGGTAGAGATACCAGGTGGTGAAGACGGTCGGGTTGGCGATCATGAACACCGCCATCATGACGATGAACACGGCGAGCGTGCCGAGCGCGGCACGGTTGTCGAGAATGAAGCCGCGCATCCAGTGATCGGATGGGTGTTTCCACTCTTTCTGGGCACTGGGGCGGGGAATGCCGGCGGACGGCTCGTGCAGGTCGGGCTCCATGGTCTTGCTCATCGTGCTCTCTGCTCCGCGTCGCCGGCATCGTGCAGCCCGGCCAATCCGCCGGGATGCGCGACCTCTTCCATGAAGTTGATGAGATCTTCGGCCGACTTGACCTCGCTGCGGTCGGTCGTCAGTGCGACCTTGCCACGGTCGAGCACGACGAAGCGGTCGGCGATGTCGAAGACATGATGGATGTTGTGGCCGATGAACAGGATCGAGCGGCCGCTCGCCCGCACCTGGCGCACGAAATGGAACACCTTGGCGGTTTCCGTCAGCGACAGCGCCGTCGTCGGTTCGTCGAGGACGATCAGCTCGGCCTGCTTGTAGATGGCGCGGGCGATCGCCACGCCCTGGCGTTCGCCGCCCGAAAGCTGGCCGACGATCGACTGCGGCGTGAACACTTTCGAGGTGAAGCCGATCTCGCGCATCAGCCGGCTTGCCTCCTCTATTTCCTTGTTGACCCTGAGAAAGCCCATGAAGCCGGTCAGCTCTCGGCCCATGAAGATGTTGCGAACGATGGTCTGCTGCACGGCCAGCGCCCGGTCCTGGAACACCGTCTCGATGCCGGCCTCGCGGGAACGCGCGGCGCTCCATCCGGTCACCGGCTTGCCGCGCACGAGGATTTCGCCGCTGGTCGGCTTGACGACGCCCGAGAGGATCTTGATCAGCGTCGACTTGCCGGCGCCATTGTCGCCGAGCAGGCCGACGACCTCGCCGCGGTCGACGCTGAGATTGACCCCGCCCAGCGCATAGACCTGGCCATAGGATTTGCTGATGTCGCGCAGTTCGATGAGGCGTTCTGCCATCGGATCCTCGCCTTGAGTGTCACTTGCCGGCTTCGTCGCCAGCGGTCCCGCCGGCCGGGGCCTGAGATCCCGGCCGGCGGCTTGGGAGGTCAGCGCAGCGCCTGCTTGGCGAGCTCGGCGACGATCTCGTAATTTTCGGGCGTGACGAAGCCGGCGCCGGTGTCGGCATTCATCGGCGCCAGCCCCAGCACCACCTGCTGGCAGAGGCTGAGGATCGGCAGATAGCCCTGCAGGAACGGCTGCTGGTCGGCGGTCAATTGCACCCAGCCGCCCTTAAAACCCTCGACGATCTGCGGGCTGGTGTCGAAACCGAAATTGAATATCTCGCCCGCCTTGCGTCCGGCCGCCTGCATGTAGGTCGAGACATTGCCGAGCATCTGCCCGCCGGGATAGCCGACCGCCTTGACGTCGGGATTGTTGAGCAGCGCCGCGGTGATCACCGGAATGGCCAGATTGGGATCGGACGCCCATTCGCCGCTCGGCGGTGAGGACAGCTGGATGACCTCGACGCCGGCTTCCTTGAGCGCTGCCACCGTGCCGCGCTCGCGCGCGCCGCGGGCCTCATTCTCGAACGGGCCGATCATGATCGCCTTGTCGCCGGCCTTCAGCTTGCCCAGCTTGAATGCCTCGGCGCCGAGCGCGCGGCCCTGTTGCTCCTGCTGGGCGCCGACATAGCCGCCGCCGAACGCCGCCGTCACCTTCGGCACCGGTACGTTCTGATACATCATCTTGATGCCGTCCTTGTGCGCCTGTTCGGCGAGCGGCATGATCGACGCGTCGCCGGGGTGGCCCATCATGGCGATGCCGTTGGGCTTGACCGCAATGGCCTCGCGCAGTTGCTGCACCATCTTTTCGATGTCCCACTGGGAGAAGATGTAGTCGACCTTCGGCCCGAGATCGGCCTCTGCCTGCTTGGCGCCATTGTAGACGATGGTGCCGAAAGCGTCGCCCTCGGCGCCGCCGACGAAGAAGCGGATGTGGACATCCTTGCACCACTTGGCGTCGAGCGCCTGCGCGGGCAAGGTGGAGATCGCAGCGGCAAGCACCGTGGCGGCGGCCACGACGGTCGAGCGCAGAACTGTCCTTCTCATCGTCATGCTCATGCACTTATCCTCCCTTTTTGTCCTCGCAAGCGAGGGGTTTCGACATTCGCTTCGGCAATGCGCGCTGCAGACATCCCGGCCGGCTCCTCCCGCCGGCCGATCCTCACATCGGGTTCGGCAGGTAGCTGGCCCCTCCCCGGCATTGCTTGAGATATTCCAGCGCCCGCACCTGGCCGGTGATCTCGAGGTCGCCGCGATAGACCGGGTCGTGCCAGCCTTCGATATCGATGGCCCCCTTGTAGCCGGCCAGTCGCAATTCGCTGATCACCCGCGTCCAGTCGCTGTCGCCGAAACCGGGCGTGCGCATCTGCACGAAGGGCAGCCGGCCGAACACGCCATGCTCGCGGATCACGTCCCAACGCACCGTCGCGTCCTTGCCGTGGACGTGGAAGATGCGCGGCGCCCATTTGCGGATCTGCGGCATCGGGTCGATCAGATAGACGAGCTGGTGGCAGGGCTCCCATTCCAGTCCGAGATTGTCGTCGGGCACTTCGTTGAACATCAGCTCCCAGGCGTCCGGATTGTGGGCAATGTTCCAGTCGCCGGCGGCCCAGTTGCCGTCCATGGCGCAGTTCTCGAACGCGATGCGCACGCCCTTGTCGGCGGCGCGCTTGGCCAGCGGTCCCCAGACCTCCTTGAAGCGCGGCAGGCTGTCCGGCAGAGGTTTGCCGCGCAGGCGGCCGGTGAAGCCGCTGACCATCGAGGTGCCGAACAGATGCGCGTTGTCGATCACCGTCTCCCAGGCCTTGAGCACGTCGCGATCGACCTCGCCGTCTTCCAGCGGATTGCCGAACACGCCGAGCGAGGACACGGTGACGTCGGCATCGCCGATCGCCTCGCGGATCTGACCGGCGAGAAGCGGCAGGTCCTTGCCGCCAAGCGTCTGCCAGAAGAAGGGTTGGATGCTCTCGAAGCCGAGCGGCAGGATCTGTTTGACGTAAGCCGCCGGGTCGTCGAGATTGGCCCGCACCATGGTGCCGATCCGGATGTCGAGAAGCGGGTTCGGCGTCATTGTGCGTCCTCTGCGATTGTCACGCGGCGGCCGGTCTCGGCGCTTTCGATGGCGCCAAAAACCATGGCCAGGCTCTTGATGTTGTCGGCGCCGCGCGTTTCCGGCTCGGTGCCGGTCTCGATGGCGCGAACGAAATCCTGGAGAATGCCGAGATGGCCTCCGACGCGATCGGACGCATCGAGCGGCGGCACCGCGATCGGTTGGGTTTTGTCGAACATTCCGTCGCGGCCCGGCATCACTGCTTCTGCCCTCAGGTCGTCATGATCGTCCCAGATGAGGCTGCCGCGCTCGGCGACGATGCGCCATGTACTTTCCCAACTGGTGCGGAAGCCGGCGGCGCACCAGCTCCCGGCATAGGTGAAGACCTTGCCGCGGCCGAGATCGAAGACGGCGCTGGCCGACGATCCCTGCCGGTACCAGGAATTGGCCGGCTCCCATTCCTGGCAATAGACATTGGCCGGCTCGCCGGCGACCATGTAGCGGGCGGCGTCGAATGTGTGGATCGCCATGTCGAGCAGCAGCACATGCGCCATCTCCTCGCGAAAGCCGCCGAAATGCGGCGCGACGAAGAAGTCGGCGTGGATGCTGGTCGGCGTACCAATGGCGCCGGAGTCCAGGAACCTGCGGATGCGCCTGACATTGGCAACATAGCGGCGGTTCTGCACGACGGCGTGAATGCGCCCGGCGCGGCGAGCGGCCTCGACGATGGCGCGCGCATTTTCCGGACTGTCGGCGAGCGGCTTTTCCGTCAGCAGATGGCAATTGTGGGCAAAAGCGGAAAAAGCGACTTCGCGCCGGGCGGCTGGAACCACCACGTCGAACACCGCTTGCGGTTTGGTCTGATCGAGCACGGCGTCGAGATTGCTGCCGATGACAGCATTGGTGAGGTCGTATTCGCGCGCCCTCGCCCGTGCCCTGTCGGCATCGAGATCCACGAGGCCGACAAGGGTGAGCCCGTGGATCTGCCTGATGGCATCGAGCCAGGCCTTGCTCATCGCTCCGCAGCCGACTAGGACGACATCGATCATCCAGCGCTCCTCCTCCGCTCGGTCCCTCCAGACCGATCGTCACGGCATCCACGGCAGGACCGTAAACGTTTTTCCGTAAACGTTTACGAGAACACACCCGAAGGCGTAGAATGTCAATTGGCCGTTGGCGAAAATCGTCCTGTCGCCTTGGCCTGAGCGGCTACCGGTGCTAGCCAAGCAAGGGGGAGAACAGTCACTTGGCATCCAGCATTCACGACCTTGCCCGTCACCTGAACATTTCGATCGGCACGGTGTCGCGAGCGCTGAACGGCCGCGCCGACGTCAATGCCGACACACGCCAGCGCGTACTCGAGGCGGCCAGGACGCTCAACTATTCGCCGAACCAGTCCGGCCGCAGCCTGAGGCAAGGCGCCACCCATTCGATCGCCTTCATGCTGCAGCCGCATCCCGGTGACCAGCAATATGGCGAGCCGTTCTTCATTCCATTCCTGATCGGGCTGCAGGCCAGGCTTGCCGAAAGCGGGCTCGACCTGACCGTGGTCATGGGGGCGCCGGGCGACTACCAGCAGGAGCGCCTGCGCCGTGTCGTCGAAACGCGCCGCGCCGACGCGGTGCTGCTGGCCTGGACGCGGCGCGAGGACGAGCGCATCGACTATCTCACGCAAGCCGGCTTTCCCTTCGCCACGCTCGGCCGCAGTCGCTCCGGGGCCAAGTCCTATCCTTCCCTCGACCTCGATTTCGAGAAGGCCGGCGCCGACGCCGTCGACCGCCTGGTGGCGCGCGGCCACCGCCGCATCGCCGCCGTCCGTCCGTCGCTCGACCTCAACTTCGGCTATTTGTTCCTGGCCGGCTACCGCAAGGCCCTGAAGCGGCACGGCATCGAGATCGACCCCGAGCTGATCGCCTCCGGCTTCATCAACGAGGCCGGCGGCTACGAGGTGACGCCTCAGCTGATGCGCTCCAAGGACCCGCCGACCGCCATCATTTTCAACAATGATGCAATGGCGCTGGGCGGCTGCAAGGCGCTGGCCGAGATGGGCATCAGGCCGGGTCAAGACATGGCGGTGACCGTCATCGTCGACACGCCGCTCTGCCGCTATTTTTCCCCGGCGCTGACCGCCTTCCGCCCGGCGCTGGAGCCAATGGGACAACGCCTCGCCGAAATGCTGCTGGCGTCGCTTCCCGCCTTCGCCGGCCCGGAGGGGCCGCGGATCATCCGCGAGGTCTGGCCACTGGAGCTGGTCGCGCGCGACAGCGATTGACATGGAGTGAGTTAAGCCAGATCGGCTGCGGATTGCCCGGGTAGAGCTTAGTCCACCTTCTTCTCGCCTCGCTCCCCGGCCTTGACGATGTCGCCCGTGGTGAACAGGATTTCCTTCAGTTCCGCGCGCCAGTCCTTCTTCTGGCGCAGCAGGAATTCGAGATCCATGCCGAAATGCTTGAACTCTTCGCTCTGCGCGTTCTTCATGATGGCGCGCGCCTGCGGGTCCTTCTCCACCGACATGCGCTGTTCGTACCAGCTGATCGCTTCCGCCTCCTCGATCAGCGAGGTGATCATGCGGGCAAAGGTCCGCACCTCCTGCGACAGCTCTTCAGGCGGTTCGTGATACTGGTCGAAACCCATGTCGTCCTCCCCTCAAACAGCACATCGGTGCGCAGTGCACCGGCCGCAACCTTGAATGCGCGGGAGGCGCTGTAGGTTCCGGATCGCGCCACAACCAGGGCGATCAGCGGGAGCCAGCCTCAAGATACCGGCGCCGCTCCGCCCTCTGCCGTGCGCCGCGCGATAAACTCATCCAGCACGCCGGCGGTGGCGGCAGCCGTTGCCGGTGGCGTGAAATCGGCAAGCACCCGCCTCCAGACGCCGGTGGCGCGCTCGCTTGCCGTCTTCGAGCCGCTTTGCGTCCAGTTGCCGAAATTCGACCAGTCGGCCACCAGCGGTTCATAGAAGGCGGTGCGGTAGCGCACCATGGTGTGGCCGGCCGAGAAGAAATGGCCGCCCGGCTGCACCTCGGCGATCGCTTCGAAACCGATGGAATCGCTGTCGCCAGGTGTCGGGGCACAGAGCTCGGCCACTGTCTGCAAAGCCTCGATGTCGGTGACCAGCTTTTCGAAGGAAACGCTTAAGCCCCCCTCCAGCCAGCCGGCGGCATGGATGCACATCGTCGCCCCCGCCAGCACCGAGCCCCACAGCGCGAACTGCGTTTCGTGCGCGGCCTGCGCGTCGGAGATGTTGGCCGCGCTGCCGCCGCCGGACCGCCACGGCAGCCCGGTGAAGCGCGCCAGCTGGCCGGCGCCCAGCGTCGCCTTGACATGCTCCGGCGTGCCGAAGGCAGGCGCGCCGGATTTCATGTCGACATTGGAGGAGAACGAGCCGTAGACGACCGGCGCACCGGGCCGCACGATCTGCGCCAGCGTCAGCCCGGCCAGCGCTTCGGCGTGCTGCAGCGTCAACGCACCGGCGACCGTGATCGGCGCCATGGCGCCCGCCAGGCAGAACGGCGTGATGACGGAGATTTGGCCCGCGCGGGCGAAATCGATGATGCCTTGCGCCATCGGAATGTCGAGCTGGCGCGGCGAGTTGGTGTTGATGACGGTGTAGCAATATGCGTTTTCCAGAAACTCGTCCTGCGACAGGCCGCGCGCCAGCCGCAGCATCTCGAACCCGTCCTCGACCTGCGGCGTACCGCGCGCGAAGACGAATGGAAACTTGTCCGACAGCGTCAGCTGCGCGCGGTTGACGGCATAGTGGCGAAACCGGTTGTCGACATCCTGCGGTTCGATGCAGGGCCCCAGCATATGCAGCACGTCGAAATGCTGCACCAGCCGCATGAGATCCTCGAAATCCGCCAGTGTTCCCGGCCGCCGGCCGCGCTCGAGATCGGTGACGTTCGGTGCTCCGCTCCCGGCCAGGAAGGTCATCGAGCCGAGCTCCAGCATCAGATCGCGGGCGCGGGAACCGGCATGAGCGTGGATCGACTTCGGCGCCGAGGCCAGTGCCGCCGTCACCATGTCGCGACCGATGCGCACCATGCCGGTGTCCGGATCGACCAGCGCGCCAGCGCTGGCGAAGTGCTCACGCGCCTGCGGCAGCAGCACCTTGATGCCGAGCTCTTCCAGCACCCGCAGCGCCGTGTCGTGAATCGCGGCCACCTGATCCTCCGAAAAGATCGGCTGCGGCAGGAATGGATTCTTCAGCGAATGGTAATTGGGCCGGCGGCTGCTTTCGCTGCCGGCCTCGCCCGTGCGTCCACGCCGGCGCTCGCGCCTGCTGTCCCGTGCCGCGTCATCGACCATGGTGTATTCTCCTCATTGCCGCATCGCCTTGCCCTCGGGATCGTAGGGCGAGGCCGCGATGACGCGTGCCGGCCGCTCGACGCCTACAATGTGCACCGAAAGCGCCGTCCCCTCCTCGGCAAAATCGTCGTCCACCAACGCCAGTGCGACGCTCTTGCCGATCGTGTAACCAAATCCGCCCGAGGTGACGAAACCGACGCGCCGACTGTCATGCCAGACTGGCTCGAAACCGCTGGCATCGGCATCAATAGCGTCGATCTCCAGCGTCACGATCCGCTGCGAGGCACCGGCGTCGCGCTCCTTCAACGCCGCTTCGCGGCCGATGAAGTCGCTCTTGCCGAAAGCGATGAACCGGTCGAGACCGGTCTGGCCCGGCGTGTAGCCTTGCGTGAATTCGCGCGACCAGATGCCAAAGCTCTTCTCCAGCCGCAGCGCATTGAGCGCGTAATAGCCGATTTCGGCCAAGCCGAGATCCTCGCCGGCGGCCAGCAGCGTTTCGCGCAGAGTGGCATGCATGGTCACAGGGCAACTGATTTCGAAGCCGAGTTCGCCCGCGATCGACAGCCTTGCCACACGTGCCTGCACCATGCCGACGTCGAATGCTCCACAAGCCATAAATGGCAGTGCCGCGCCGGAAACATCCTGATGCGTTGTGCGCTCCAGGATCTTGCGCGCATTCGGCCCGGTCAGCAGAAAGCCGCTCATCGTGTCGGAGAGGTCGGCGACGGCGACGCCTTCAGCCGCATGGCTCTCGAACCAGCGCATGTGGAATTCCCGGAGATAGTAGGAGCCCATCAGCCAATAGCTGCCGCCGCCCCAGTTGAAGACGGTGAGGTCGCCCTTCAGCCGTCCGTCAAGACCGAGCATCGGCGCCAGGCCGGCCCGCCCCGGCTTCGGCAGCCTGCAGGCGAGCAGCCGGTCGAGCCAGGCTTCCGCACCTGGCCCCGCCACCGCATAGCGCGAATAGGCCGAGATATCGACGAGACCGGCGGCGCGCCGCACCTGCAGCGCCTCGTCGCCGACGATGTCGAAGGCGTTGGAGCGCCGCAGCGTCGTGTTCTCGGCAAATCCCATCGGCGCGAAATAGGCCGGGATTTCCAGCCCCCACGACGCCGTCCATTCGCATCCCGCGGCCGTCATGCCGTCATAGGCGCCGGGGCGTTTCAGCGGCCGGCCGGCGGGCAGCCGCTCATTGGGAAAGGTCATGACGAAGCGGCGCGAATAGAACTGGCGTGTCGTCTGCTTGAGATATTCCCGGTTGGCGGCGAAGGCGCCGTAGCGGGCGATGTCCATGCCAAAAATGTCGGCCTGCGGTTCGCCGTAAATCATCCATTCGGCCAGCGACTTGCCGACGCCGCCGCCCTGGCTGAAACCGGCCATGACGCCGCAGGCGACCCAGTAATTCTTCAGCCCGCGCACCGGCCCGACAATCGGATTGCCGTCCGGGGTGAAGGTGAAGGCACCGTTGACCCATTTGCGGATGCCGGCCGTCGCCAGGCAAGGAAAGCGCTCATGCGCCTTGGCGAGTTCGGGGCTGATGCGGTCGATGTCTTCCGGGATCAGTTCGATGCCGTAGTCCCATGGCGCACCATCCATGTTCCAGTGCTTTGGATTCTGCTCGTAGACGCCAAGCAGCACACCCTTGCGCTCTTGCCGCAGGTAGGAGAAGCCGTCGAGATCGACGGCGATGCCGATTTCCCTGTCCAGCGCCGCGATCTCGGGAATGTCCTCCGTGATGAAATAATGGTGCTCCATCGGCGTCACCGGCAGGTCGACGCCGGCCATGCGGCCGAGCTGCTTTGCCCACAGCCCGCCGGCATTGACGACATGCTCGGCGATGATGGTGCCCTGCTCCGTGACGACATCCCAGCGACCGTCGGCGCGCGGCTTCAACTCGACCACCCGGTTGCGCAGGATGATGTCGGCGCCGCGCTTCTTCGCAGCACCCGCATAGGCATGCGTCGTGCCGTACGGGTCGAGATGGCCTTCGTTGGAATCATGCAGCCCGCCAAGCACACCGGTGACGTCGACGATCGGGCAGATCGTCTTGATCTCATCGGGCGTTACCAACCTAGCGGTCTCGATGCCGACCGACTGGAACACCGCCCAGGCCGATTTCAGCCACTCCCACCGCGCGGGATCGCTGGCGATGTTGACGCCGCCGGTCATATGCAGGCCGATATCCTGGCCGGATTCGGCCTCGATCTCGCGGTAGAGACTGATGGTGTAGTCCTGCAGCGCCGCCACGTTGGGGTCGGCGTTAAGCGCATGGAAGCCTGCCGCCGCGTGCCAGGTCGAACCGGCCGTCAGTTCGGCGCGCTCGATCAGCGCCACATCCCTCCAGCCGAACCGCGTCAGGTGATAGAGCACCGAGGCTCCAACCACGCCACCTCCGATGACGACTGCGCGGTAGTGCGACTTCAAGGCTTCCCCTCCACGGTTAGTCCGAAGGCTGAAGCATATATACACTGGACATAAGTGTCTAGTGCGCGCGCGCATCGTTTTTCGTCGACCGCCGGCATGTACTGCGTGCTGTCACGCAAGCATCATGTTCGCGCCGTAGACCGCGTTTCGGGGAGGCGCGGCATCATCGATGTCGCACCTCTTTCAGTTTTCGTCCCGCGTCCGCTCCGGCACATCCGCCACAAAGAGGATTATCCATGAAACACCTGTATCGAACCGCGTCGCTCGGCGTCGCGCTGGCCTTGTTCACCGCCTTGACGCCGGCCCTCGCCGACAGCACCACGGCCGTCGCCGGCCCGGTCAATAAGGGGCTGGTCGGCGTCGGCCGCATCCCGGCCGCTCAGCGCGACAAGTTCGGCGAGACGTTTGGATCGGGCTCCGGCATGTCGATCGACACATCAGGCTGGACGCATGAGGCCGCCGGCTACAAAGGTTCGCTCTGGCTGCTGCCAGATCGCGGCTACAATGTCGTCGGCACCACCGACTACCGGCCGCGCCTCAACACCATCGGCATCGAGTTTACCCCGGTGGCACCGGGTGCGGCACCTGCTGCCGGCCAGCGGCAGACCGGCGTCAAGGCAACGCTCGCCGACACCATGCTTCTCACCGACGACAAGGGGGCTGATGCCACAGGCCTCGATCCGCTCAACGGCGTGCGCGCGGCAAGCGGCGACATGCCGATCCTGCCGCAAGCCGACAATGGCAAGCTGGCGCTCGACAACGAGGCGATCGTGCGGCTGCCCGATGGTTCGATGTTCATCTCCGACGAATACGGCCCGAACATCTATCGGTTTTCCGCCGACGGGCATCTGCTGTCGGCAACCCAGCCACCGGCCGCCCTCGTGCCGATGCGCCAGGGCACGCCGAACTTCGCCTCGGACAATCCGGGACCCGGTGCCGCCGAGCCCGATCCGAAGGACCCCGAAACCGGCCGCCAGAACAACCAAGGCCTCGAAGGCATGGCAATGACGCCAGACGGCAAGTTCCTGATCGCCGTGCTGCAGTCGGCGCCCCGGCAGGACGGCGGCGATTCGCCCGCCACGCGCCAGAACACCCGCGCCCTGGTCTACGACGCATCCGACCTCGGCCATCTCAAGCTGGCGCATGAGTATGTCGTGCCGCTGCCGGTGTTCAAGGATGCCAAGGGCAAGACCAAGGTCGCCGCGCAGAGCGAGATCGTGGCACTGTCGGATCAGACCTTCCTGATGCTGGCGCGCGACAGCGGCAACGGCCAGGGGCTGAAGGGCGGCACCTCGCTTGTGCGCCAGATCTTCGTCGTCGACGTCTCGGCCGCGACCGACATCGCCGGCGGCGCCTTCGACGCCGCTGACAAGCCGGTCGCCCCCAAGGGCGTCGTCGACCCATCGGTGACACCGGCCAAGCTGACGCCATTCATCGACATCAACGACAGTGCCGAGCTCGGCCGCTTCGGCCTGCACAATGGCGCGCCCAACGACCAGGATAACCTGTCCGAGAAGTGGGAGGCGATGTCAGTGGTCAGCGTTCTGGATCCGAAGCTGCCCGACGACTACTTCCTGTTCGTCGCCAACGACAACGACTTCCTCACCCAGGACGGTTTTCAGGTCGGCGCGCCCTACAAGGCCGAAGACGGCGCCAATGTCGACACCATGTTCCTGGTCTATCAGGTCACGCTGCCGGGTCTGGCCAAGAAGTAACGACCACTGCACGGACGGGCGCGCTTGGCGCGTCCGCTGGGGCAGCGGCTGGTATGAACGGGGGGCAGCGGCTTTCAGCCGTGCGGCGCGTTCGCAAGGGTGCATCTCGGTCCCGCCTGCGATATCATCGTGGACTGGATCCCAAATCACCATCTGCCGAGCTGCCCGCCATGGACGAAAAAATGCCCGCGCGCCGGCGCACCGGCGACCTGACCAGCGGCCCGATCCCGCGCACGCTTCTGCTGTTCGCCTTGCCGGTGCTCGGCTCCAACGTGCTGCAGTCGCTCAACGGATCGATCAACGCCGTCTGGGTCGGCCGTTTCCTCGGCGAATCGGCGCTGACCGCCACCTCCAACGCCAACCTCGTCCTGTTCCTGATCCTCGGCACTGTGTTTGGCATCGGCATGGCGGCCACCATTCTGGTGGCCCAGTCGGTCGGTGCCCGCGACCTGCCCGAGGCGCGCCGCATCGTCGGCACCAGCGCGACGTTCTTCTTCCTCGTCTCGGTTATCTTCGCGGTATGCGGCTGGATCTGGGTCGACGCCATTCTCAACACGCTCGGCACACCGGTCGATGCCTTGCCGCTGGCCCGGTCCTATCTGCGCATCATCTTCGTCGCCGTGCCGATGATGAACCTTCTGTCCTTCGTCATGACCGTGCTGCGCGGTGCCGGCGATTCACGCACGCCCTTCTTCTTCATGGCGCTGGCCGTCGTCCTCGACATCGTGCTCAACCCATTGCTCATCCGCGGCATCGGGCCGTTTCCCGAGCTCGGTATCGCAGGCTCCGCCACGTCGACGCTGATCGGCCAGACGGTAAGCGTGATCGCCATCCTGATCGTGCTCTATGTGCGCAAGCATCCGCTGCGGCTGGCCGGCGCCAACCTCGCTCTGCTGCGGCCCGATCCCACCTTGCTTCGCATCGTCGTCTTCAAGGGCGTGCCGATGGGTCTGCAGATGATTGTCATCTCCGCGGCTGCATTGACAGTGATGGGCATGGTCAACTCCAACGGCTCACAGGTCGCCGCCGCCTACGGCATCGCCGCCCAACTGTGGACCTACATCCAGATGCCGGCGCTCGCCATCGGCGCTGCGGTGTCCTCGATGGCGGCACAAAATGTCGGCGCCGGGCGCTGGGACCGGATCGGCCGCATCGCCGCCTCCGGCGTCGGCTTCAACCTGGTCCTGACCGGCGCGCTGGTTGCCGTGCTGTCGGTTTTCGACCGTTCGGTGCTGAGCCTGTTCCTGAGCAGCGACAGCGCGGCGATCGACATCGCCGTCCACATCAACAATGTCGCCTCATGGTCGTTCATTCTGTTCGGCATAACCATCGTGCTGTTTGCCACCGTACGAGCCACGGGTGCCGTGATGCCGCCGCTGATCATCCTGGTCATTTCGGTGCTGGTCGTGCGCACCGGCTTCGCCTATTTCATGCGTGGCGTGATCGGCGAGGAAGCGCTGTGGTGGAGTTTCCCGGCGGGTTCAATCAGCTCGCTTATACTGGCCGCAGCCTACTACCGTTTCGGCCGCTGGCGCACCACGCACATGATCGAGAACAGGCCGGCCGCCGGCGAGCCGCCGGACACCGGTCTTGGCGTGCCGCGCGGACGCGCGCATCTTTCGCCTGAAACACCGAACGGCTGAAGCCAACCCGGTTCCGCTGGACAGCTCCAGGGCTCAACGCCCGTGTTGTTTCAGCTCAAAAGCCAGTGCCACCAACGCAAACGCCACGATCACGCCGGCGAATGCCAGGCTGGCGGCGATGGGACTGGCATAGGTCGAAACGATGCCAATGCCGATGACGGGCAAGGCGTTGCCGACAAAGCAGCAGATGAAGAAGCTGGACACCACTTCGGCGCGACGAGCCTTCGGCGCGATCTCGTTCACCACCTGCAGGCCACCACGGTAACCAAGCGCCGCCGCAACGCCGCAACAGGCCGTCGCAGCAACCATCAGTGCCATCGAGGCCAGTATCTGCGCCGCCACCACCAACGAGACGCTTGGGATCATCAATGCCAGCGCAGCCAGCATCGCTTTGTTGCTCTTCATGTGCATCAGAACGACAATGCTGATCGCGGTGACGATCGCCAGTTCGAAGAACAGCGCGCCGGCGACGGCGTGGTTGGTCACATGCAGCTGCTGCGCCAGGATGCTCGGCGCCAACGCGGCGTAGAACCCGACCAGCGCCATCGCGCCGAAGCCGGTCACCGCCGGCGCGACGAAGCGCGCACGGATTTCCTCCGGGACGGAAAGTTGCGGCCGCAAGGAAAGCCGCCGCAGGCCGCCCGGCTTCGCCACCGTTTCGCGAGTGCGCCAGACCAGGATCGTTACCACCAAAAGTGCTGCCAGATAGACGATGAAGATCAGCCGCAACGGCCATGGCTCATATTCAGCCAGAAGTCCCGAAATCAGTGCGCCGAAGCCGAGGCCGAGGAAATTGGTGCTGGTGGCGATCACACTGGCACGCGACTTGTCCGCGCCGGGAAGAAGCTCGGCAATCCACGCGGTTCCGGTCCCCGCGCCGACGCCGATGCCAAGCCCGCTCAGGATGCGGGCGACGTCGAGCGAGACGACGTTTCCGGCAAACAGGAAGACAAGCGCACTGACGATGGCGACAAGCATCGCCGCCAGGCTCGCGGGCCGGCGCCCGACGACATCGGACACCCCGCCGAACATCACCAATGCCGCCAGATTGCCGACGACATACACGGCGTAGATCAGCGTCAGGGTGATTTGTGAAAAGCCGAATTGCTGCTTGTACACGATATAGAGCGGCGTCAGCACCGTGCTGCCGGCAAACAGCACCGCAATCATCGCGGCGACGGTGGGGATTGCAAGAGCATCGCCACCTGCTCCTTCGTGCGTATGCGCAAAATTGCGAATGGCCATTGCCAACCTCGTCACCAATTTCGGGGATCGAGGATTTAACGCGGTTTCATCCACGACGTTCCAGCCGACAGGGAGGCTCCTGACAGCACCGTGGACATTGCTTGAGCGGGATATCCGCCGGCTGAACAGGCTCGGATCGGGGCCAGCGGCTCCGATCCGTCATCTATCGCTCAACCGGTCGGCCTCACCTGCAGGGGAAGCCGGGCGCGATCTTGCACTTGCCGGGGCGCGGCTTGTGCGGCGGGCGATGGTGTGGAGGACGGTGCGGCCTGTGCTGCCAGTGCGGCCGATGCGGCGGGCGCACGATGATGATCGGCGGGCGAACGATTTGGGAGCGTTCGAGATAACCGGCGCTGGCCCAGCCGCTCACGCCGCCGCCGTGGATTCTACACCAGCCCGGCTGGCAGCCGGTGACATTGACCCTGAAGCCGGCGGGCAGCGTTCCCACTCTGGCGTATCCCGCTCCCGGCCCGCTACGGACGTTGAGGTTGGTCGAGGTGTGGGCGCTGTAGGCGAAGGCCGCGGCCGACGTCCCGAAGACCGCGGCCAGAATGGTCGCGACCACAAGCAGAAAACGAAATCTCATCAGTCCCCTCCATTCGAATCCCGCCGTACATCTGCTTCGGCCAAGACTGCCCTGCAAGAGGAGCGGCCAAGCCAAGAAAAGTCAACGGTGGGCGGCCGTAATCGTCCTGACCAGCGGGACTGATGCCGGATTTTCCTTGGACATGGTTGAGGAATTCCCCGGTTGCCATTTATTGGCTCCCCAACATCCGCTAGCGTTTACTCTCTTTCGACAATTCATCGTGGGCAAAGGTGGGATCCATGGGCAAAGGCAGGGTCGAGGCATTCACCGACGGCGTCGTGGCTATCATCATCACCATCATGGTGCTTGAGTTGAAAGTGCCGCATGGCGAGGATTTCTCCGCCCTGGTGCCGTTGTGGCCGATCTTCTTCTGCTACGTGCTGTCCTTCATCAATGTCGGCATCTACTGGAACAATTTGCACAACATGTTCCACGCCGTGCAGCGGGTCGACGGGCGCGTGCTGTGGGCCAACCTCAATCTGCTGTTCTGGCTGTCGCTGATGCCGGTGACCACAGCCTTCATGGGCGAGAACCACTTTGCGCCGGTGCCGGTCGCCGTCTATGGCACCGACCTCGCGCTATGCGCCATCGCCTACACCATACTCGCCGCCGCGCTGCATCGGCTTCACGGCAATGATACCGCCTTTGCCAAGGCGCTGGGTACTGACCGCAAGGGGAAGCTCTCGCTGGCTGTCTACATCGCAGCCGTCGTGCTGACCTTCGTCAGCCAGTGGATCGGCGTCGCGCTCTATGTGCTGGTCGCGATGATATGGCTCGTCCCGGATACGCGCTTTGCGCGGGTGATTGAAAAGTAGCTGTCTTCACGCATTTTCAAGGCAAAGCGTTGCACGTCTTTCCCAGAGTTGCGCTACTTGCGCATCGCTTTCAGTTTTTCCGCCACCGATGCGGCAAGGTCGGCATAGCGCTCCTCCAGCCGTTCCGCAGCCTTGACGATCGAGAAATCATGGCCGAACTTTTCCAGCGCCATGCGCAGCTTCTCGACGAACTCGGCTTGTTTCTCCAGGGCGGAAAAGAGCGTCTTCACCTGCGTTTCGCTGATGTCGGGGTTGGCCAGCATCTGCGGCACCTCACGGCCCATCTGGTCGCCAATGGCGGTCTGTTCCTTCAGAATTGCAACCCAGTCCGTCAATCAGGAAATCTCCGTTTGTCCCAGGGCCAAAGTTTGTTTTGTCCCCAGGACAAAATCTCTTTCGCGAAGGCAAAGGGCAACATGCGCAGCCTCGACCGAACTGGTCAACCCGACAAGGCGAGCAGAGGCTTGCACCGACCGGTTCCGGCGCTAAGTTCGGCGCCATCGAACAAGGAACCCATCGCCCATGATCACCGACGCCGAGATCCAGACCGCCCTGCCCGCGCTTGCCCCAGGCAATGCCGCCGTGATCACCGGCGCCGCCAGCGGCATCGGTCTGGCGGCCGCCAAGCGGCTTGCACTGATGGGCATGAAGATCGTGCTGGCCGACATTGGCGGCGCGCGGCTTGACGACGCCTCGCGCGCCGTTTCCGCGATCGCCGGCGACGATGCCGTGCTTGCCGTCGCCGCCGACGTTTCGAAGGCGGATGAGGTGGACCGCCTCGCCGAGAGGGCGTTCGGCGCCTTCGACGGCGTGTCGCTGCTGATGAACAATGCCGGCGTCGGCGACAATCCCGGGAAGCCATGGGAAAACCGCGATGCCTGGAAACGGCTGCTGGACATCAATTTCTGGGGCGTCGTGCATGGCGTGGAGGCCTTCGCGCCGCGCATGCTGGCCTCGGCCAGGCCGGGTCTGATCGTCAACACCGGCTCCAAGCAAGGCATCACCACGCCGCCCGGCAATCTTGCCTACAATGTCTCCAAGGCAGGGGTGAAAACCTTCACCGAAGGCCTGGCGCATGCGTTACGCAACGAACCCGGCGCCCGTGTCGCTGCCCACCTCCTGATCCCCGGCTTCACCTTTACCGGCCTGACCGAGGGCGCGACGGAAAAACCCGCCGGCGCCTGGACCGGCGAACAGGTTGTGGATTTCATGCTGGAATCCCTGACCAGAGGCGATTTCTACATCCTGTGCCCGGACAATGAGGCGGCCCGCCCGCTGGATGAAAAGCGCATGGCCTGGACGATCGGCGACATCATCGAGAACCGCCCAGCCCTGTCGCGCTGGCATCCGGACCACAAGGACAGTTTCGCGGCGTTCATGAAGGGCTGATTTTCAGGCCGCCTGCTTTTTCGACCCGCGCTTCCTCGCCACAACCTTCTTCGCCGCCATGTCGGCGATCTGTTCGTCATGCCGCTTTGCAGCACGCTCGCATTTGGCGCGGATTTCCTCGACTTCGGATTCGGTCAGATGTTCAATGCCGATGAAGTGATTGTGGCCCTTGCCGACCCGGATCAGTTCGTCGAGCTTGGCCTGGATCGCCGCGCCGTCGCGGTTCTGAGTGTTCTGGATCAGGAAGACCATCAGGAAGGTAATGATGGTCGTGCCCGTGTTGATGACGAGTTGCCAGGTGTCCGAAAAGCCGAAGAACGGACCGCTCACCGCCCAGACGATGACGATCAGGCAACAGACGGCAAATGTCGGCGGCAGACCGGCTATGCGGGCGACCCAGTTGGCGACCTTAGTGAAATGCTTTTCCATCTATCAAATCCTCGACGCTGCGGCGCGATGAGAAACAACCAGCGACCGTTTCGGGTTCCCGACGCAAACAAATACGTAAGTGCAATCGAATGCACGCATAAGGAGAACAAGGCAGAAAACACAGCTTATGGGTTCAATGTCACAGTAACCCTGCAGGCAAGAGTGCCTGTTCCTTCCGCTTCACAGCGGTTTACCTCCAGCCCCTTCCGCTGCGCCACCCCCGCATGGCGGAAGGGGTTTCAGTCCGGAGAGCGCGGAGCATGGTTTCCCGAAAGCGCCGACCGGCAGAAAGACGGACGGCCGCTCCACTTTCCCGCAGATTGCTTGGCAGCGCCGGCCTAGGCCTGCTGATGGCCTGTGCGACCGTGAGCGCCAGGGCAGAACCACCAACAGCACCGGCTGCCGAAATAGCGACGGATCCGACAATCACCGGCAGTCTCGAACGGCATTGGACCAACAACGCGCTGGACAGCGACCATGCGGTCAAGGACTGGTACACACTGTTGCGCGGTTCGCTGCAGCAGCAATGGGGCGACAACGACGCCAACGCGAAATTCAGCGCGGACTTCCAGGTAACGCATTTCGACAAGATTTCGATCGAGGACGACCGCGGATTGTCGCTATCGGCCGAGGCCTTCCGCCGGCTCGGCCCGGGTCTCGAACTGAGGGGATCGCTGAGCTATCGCGTCTCCAGCACCGGCGACAATCTGGATATCGGCCCGCTGACGCTGGGTACGCGCGAGTTCAAGCAGGTCTTCGGCGCCCAGACACAACTCGGCATCGACCTCGGCAATGCCACCTCGCTGATTCTCGAGGCGGCCGACAGCTACGAAAAGCTCGGCGCGACGCATTTCCAGGAAGATCTCATCCTGCCGGCGAAGCTGCATGCCGACCGCAATCTGTTCCAGTTGGCGGCTCGGGTCACCCGGACAGTTGGCCAGCTTGCCTTCGGCGCGTCCGCGTCCGCGCTGTTCGCCAGCGTCCAGGAAATTGGTTACCCGCCGCTGTTCCTGTCGTTCAACGCTTATACGCTGCGCGCCGAGGCGGCCTACAAGGCCACTGATGGTTCGACGCTGGGCGTGGCGCTGGGTGCGCAGTTCCTGCGCGGCGCCGACGACATCTACCAGCGCTGGCGTCCGACCTGGCAAGTCACCTTCGGCAAGCCGCTGCCGCATGGCTTCGAGCTGCGCGGCACCTATTTCGGCCGCTACGAAACGTCCGAAACCGACGATCCGCTAGCGTCATGGCTGCAGCGCGCGGAGCTGGAACTCGGCATGAAGGTGCGCGAGAACCTCGGCATCGCGTCCGGCATCTTCTATGAGCTCAAGGACAACCTGCTCTACGAGAACCAGGAGCGCCGCAAAGGCGTCTATGCCGAAGCGACGTACAACGCGACCAAATCGATGGCCATTGTCGTTCGCGTTGACGTTTCCGAGACCTTCAAGACCGTGATCGATGAGCGCGAACACACGGTCGATGCATTTGTGGGCCTGCGGGCGAAGATCTAGCTCATTCCCGCGCTTTGACTGGGCAGACCCACAAGCGGAGGCAGGAGGGTGTTGAAGACCCTCCTGCCCACGACACGTGACATAGGATGCCCGTGACTTTCCTGCTCAGTGACGGCTGCCGAGCTTGTAGCTGTTGCCGCCAAGGATATTGACGCCGATACCGCTGAGAACGCCGGTAAGGACGTTGGTCTTGTTGCCGTTCAGAATACCCTGGACGACATTGCCGCTCAGGATGTTATTGCCACTCAGGATGCCATTGAGCGCGGTCACCTGGCCGACACCGATGGACGGCGACACATTGATCAGGCTACCCGAGCTACCTCCCCAGCCGCCGGCATAGGCGCCGACAGTCGAGAACGAAACCATAGCAGCCGTGAGTACAAGTGCGAACTTCTTCATGACTTCTCTCCATTGTTGCTAGTAGTGTTTTCTTCGACTTCTTACGACTTACCCCCGAGCCGAGTAGTGCATTTTGCCGAAACTCTTGCAACCTTGGAGTGTTTCATTTCACGGATACAATCCGTTTTCCATTTCTTAACTTTAATATTTTACGTTAAGAAAATTGGTTACCGTCGACGTCTTGAGCTGGTCAGACGGCGTCGTTTTCCCAGCGATCGAGGAACGCTTCGATCGGCATTGCCTGCATGTCGGGAACCGCTCTGGCCAGCTTTTCGACCGGCCAGTCCCACCAGGCGAGAGCTTTGATCCGCTCCGCGATATCCGGAGCGAAGCGTGGCCGAAGCGCCTTCGCCGGCACCCCGGTGACGATCGCGTAGGGCGGCACATCACGCGTCACCACTGCGTTGGCGCCAACCACCGCGCCATTGCCGATGGTGACCCCTGGCATGATCACCGCGCCGTGGCCGATCCAGACGTCATGGCCGATGGTTACGGCTTTCGCCTGCCGCCGCTCGCGGAAGGCGGCATCGACGCCCAGCCAGCGAAAATACTCGTTCGGCCGGTAGCTGAGCTTGTGCTGGGTCAGCCGCTCTATGGGATGCTCCAGCGCATTGATGCGACTGTTGGCAGCGATCGAGCAGAATTTGCCGATCGTCGTGTAGATCGCTTCGCAATGGCGTTCGAAATAGGAGAAGTCGCCGACATTCACCTCGCGCAGCACCACTCGCTCGCCGATCGAGGCATAGCGGCCGAGCTTGCACGCCTTCAACTCCGCGGTCGGATGAATGCGCGGCTCGGGGTCTTTCGGGACGAGATTTTCGGAACGGTCCATGCCGGCGGCTTTACCCCCGAGCGATTGGTCCCGCAAGCGGGACCAATCGTCCGAAGGTCGGCAGCCTGTTACGGCTTGCCTTTGCTCCACACCACGTTCTGGCCGTAGAGCGGCACGGTGGTGACCGACATTTTGGCCGAGCCGTTCTGCACCTGGCGCGAATGCGAGAGATAGATCAGCGTCTCATTGGGCTTGTCGTAGATGCGGTTCACCACCTGCTTCTTCCAGATCAGGCTGATGCCTTGCTTGAACACTTCCTCGCCGCCCTCGCTCATGTCGATGTCACCGATGGTGATCGGACCGGTCTGGCGGCATGAGATCGAGGAATCGGACGGATCCTCGAACCAGTTGCCCTTGTGCAGGCGATCGATGATGCCGCGATCGAAATAGGAGACATGGCAGGTCACGCCCTCCACTTTCGGATCCTTGATCGCCTCGACGATGATGTCGTTGCCAAGCCAGTCGACGCCGACCTTGCCGACTTCCTCGGCGACCGCGGCACCGGCGCCAAGGACAACGCAGGCGGCCAAGGCGCCGCCGATCAGTTTCCGCCCAATCAGTCCGTGCCCAATCAGTCGTCGCCCAATCAGTCGTCGCAAACTAGCCTCCTGCGGTTCGAGTTGCCGGTCACAGGTGGGGCGAGCAGCCCGGCTTTGCAAGCAGATAGGGTCAACACCACTGCGGTTGCGGCAACGCGGCACTTTGCCTGTGCGAGGCCGAACCGCTAAGACTGTCGCACAGGCGCGGCATTGAGCCGGCGCGGCGATTTCTGCAGACGGACTTTTGATGATGATGCGTTCTATCCTGGTCGGCATTCTCGTCCTGATGGCTGCCGGCATCGGCTGGCTGACTTTCGACTGGTACCGCGGCCATTATGGCGGCGAGCCGTTCGGGGCCGCCTTTAGCCTGGTCGACCAGAAAGGCGCGCCGATCACCGAGGCCGCCTTCAGGGGGCAGCCCAGCGTCGTCTTCTTCGGCTTCACCCATTGCCCCGAGGTCTGCCCGACCACGCTGTTCGAACTGGCCGGCTGGCTGAAGACGCTCGGCGACGACGGCAAGAACCTGCACGCCTATTTCGTCTCGGTCGATCCCGAGCGCGACACGCCGGAAGTGATGAACGCCTATGTCAGCAATTTCTCCGACCGTATCGTCGGCATCACGGGCGCTCCGGACAAGGTCCATGCCATGGCCAAGTCGTTCGGCATCTATTGGAAGAAGGTCGACACCGGCGACGGCGACTACACGATGGACCACACCGCCTCGGTGCTGCTGCTCAACGCCAAGGGCGACTTCGCCGGCACCATCGCCTACGGCGAAAGCGCCGATACGGCCATCGCCAAGCTGAAGCGGCTGGCGGCGAAAGGCTGATTACCATTTCATGACCCAGACGCGCCTTTACTTCACCACCGGAAAGACCGAGTCCGTCAGCATTTTCGCGGCGCTCGAGGCAGCCTTCGAGGAAGAAGGGCTGCCGATCGCCGTCCTGGAGGTCGACGAGGACAAGGACATCCACGAAGTGTCGCTCTATGCCGATGGCGACGTCGATGCGGTCGAGACCCGCTTGAAGGACATCCTTGCTCGCCTTTCCCTGTCGAAGCTGGTCGAGCGCGAGGCCCTGCCCGACATCGACTGGGTGGCGCATTCGCTGGAAGAGCTGAAGCCGGTGCGTGCCGGCCGTTTCTTCGTCCACGGCGCGCATGACCGCAGGAAACGCCACAGCGGCGAACTCGCCATCGAGATCGAGGCCGGCCTCGCCTTCGGCACCGGTCACCACGGCACCACAGCCGGCTGCCTGGAAATGCTGGAAAGAGTGGTTCGGCGCGAGCATCCGCGCAATGCGCTCGACCTCGGCACCGGCAGTGCGGTGCTGGCGATCGCCATCGCCAAGCTGGCGCATATTCCTGTGCTGGCCACCGACATCGATCCGGTGGCGGTGCGGGTGGCTGCCGCCAATGCGCGGCTCAACCACGTCAAGGCACTGGTGGAAACAGCAACAGCACCAGGCTTTCACCATCCGATCTTCGGCAAGCGCGCGCCCTTCGATCTGATCGTCGCCAACATATTGGCGCGGCCGCTGATGCGGCTGGCGCCGCAAATGGCCGATCATATCGCACTTGGCGGCTCTATCGTGCTGTCAGGCATCCTCGAGCGCCAGCGCGACGCCGTCATCTCGGCCTATGTCGGCCAGAATTTTCGCCACGTGCGCACCTTGCACCGCGAAGGCTGGGTGACGATCCACCTGAAGCATTGAGGCATGCGGGCCGGCAACGACCGAGCTTGGACCAAGTTCCGCTGATTGTCAGTCAAGCGATGCTGTAGCAGGTTGCGCGCAGCCGGAAATCGATTCCGATTTCCGCGACCGTACGCTACGGTTGCGCTGACCGCAGGAGGCCCACAATGTTCCAGACCTTCGATTCCGCCGGCGACCCGACCGTCGGTAAACCGCGTGTGGCGTTGCTGCGCCAATGGCTTGAAGCCAACGGGCTGGACGGCTTCATCGTGCCGCGTGCCGACGAGCATCAGGGCGAATATGTCGCCGACCGTTCGGCGCGGCTGAAATGGCTGACCGGATTCAGCGGCTCGGCCGGTGTCGCCATCGTCCTGCGCGACCGCGCCTTCGTCTTTGTCGACGGACGCTACACGCTGCAAGTGCGCAGCGAGGTCGATCTCGACGTCTTTTCGATCGAAAGCCTGGTCGACAATCCGCCGGCTGTCTGGCTGAAAGACAATCTCGGCAAGGGCGCACGGCTCGGCTTCGATCCGTGGCTGCACACGATCAGCGAGATCAAGGCGCTGCAGGCCTCGGCCGACAAGTCGGGCGCCGTGTTGGTGCCGCTCGACGAGAACCCGATCGACATCATCTGGAAGGATCAGCCCGACGCGCCGGTGGCCCCCGTCGAACTCCACCCGATCGGTTTTGCCGGCGAACTCGCCAAGGACAAGCTGGCGCGGCTGGCGACGGCGATCGGCAAGGACGGCGCCACCCATGCCGTGCTGACCGACCCCTCCTCCATTGCGTGGGCCTTCAACATCCGTGGCGGTGACGTGCCGCACACGCCGCTGGCACTCGGCTTCGCCATCCTCGCCGCCGACGGGTCGCACCAGCTGTTCATGGATAAGCGCAAATTCTCGCGCCAGGTCGCGGCCTACCTCACCCAGCTCGCCGAGCCGCATGGGTCCGGCGAATTCGAAGCGGCGATCACATCACTTGCCAAGAGTGGCGCGAAAATCGCGCTTGACCCAGTGCTGGCGGCCGACAGGCTGCGCATGCTGGTCGAGGCCAATGGCGGCACCGTGATCGCCGCAGCAGACCCCGCCCGCATCCCGCGCGCCACCAAGAACCAGGCCGAGATCAACGGCTCGCGCGCCGCGCATCGCCGTGACGGTGCGGCCGTGGCGAAGCTTCTGTGCTGGCTGGAGCGGCAAAAACCCGGCTCGCTCGACGAGATATCGGTGGTCACCCGGCTGGAGGAGTCGCGCCGGCAGACCGGCGAAGAGACCCAAATGCCGTTGCGCGATGTCTCCTTCGACACCATTTCGGGCGCCGGCCCGAACGGCGCCATCATGCATTATCGCGTATCTCGCGCCACCAGCCGCAAGCTGCAGGCCGGCGAGCTGTTCCTGCTCGACTCCGGCGCGCAGTATCAGGACGGCACCACCGACATCACCCGCACCGTGCCGATCGGCCAGCCGACGCAGGAGATGCGCGAACGCTTTACCCTGGTGCTGAAAGGCATGATCGGCATTTCCACCTTGCGCTTTCCCGCCGGCACGCGCGGTTCGGAAATCGATGCCGTCGCGCGCATGGCGCTGTGGAAGCACGGTTGCGACTTCGCCCACGGCACCGGCCATGGCGTCGGCTCGTATCTGGCCGTGCATGAAGGGCCGCAGCGTATCGCCCGCACCGGCACCGAAAAGCTGCTCGAAGGCATGATGCTGTCCAACGAGCCGGGCTACTACAAGGAAGGTGCCTACGGCATCCGCATCGAGAACCTGATCCTGGTGACGCCGGCGCAAGAGATCGAGGGCGGCGATATCGCCATGCACGGCTTCGAGACGCTGACGCTGGCGCCGATCGACGTCAGGCTGGTGCAGTCGGACCTCCTGACGCGCGACGAGCTGCACTGGCTGGACACGTACCATGCGCGCGTGCTGGCCGAGATCGGCCCGATGCTCGACGGCGAAACGCTGGCCTGGCTGGAGAAGGCGACGGCACCGCTACCGCACGACGCGAAGATTTGAGGTGAGCTTCTTTCTCCCGTTTACGGCAGGACTATCGCGTATGGAATTCTTGAGATGGCTGCCCGGCACGGACCCCCACCCCTAACCCCTCCCCACAAGGGGGAGGGAGACTTCCGTTGGCGCTGACCCAGGAGAATCGCCTGTCTTTTCGGCGCCAAGAAGAATTAAAGGCACGCGGCAGCGTT
>NZ_RZRT01000109.1:0-8471 GCF_003998295.1 Mesorhizobium sp. M7A.F.Ca.US.011.01.1.1 | reverse complement strand
GAAAGCCGTGGCCTTCACCCCCACCGGCAAGGACGGCGTCTTCCAAGCCTTCTTCAGACATCAGAAAATAGAAACAGTCGACCTCAACCTCTGCAGACGATAAGTGACAAAACTGTTCGCGATGTCCTCGCACACCTGTTCGCGATGTCTCCGGTCCAAACACGCTATCCCACCCCCGTTGATCGGGTGGAACTAAAGCTCACTCGCTCCGTTATGGCGCTGCCGACAGGGGTGCTTCATGAGCGAAAGTGCTATTCTAGTCGTCGAAGACGAACTCTTGATCCTGCTCGACCTTGAATCAGCTTTGCAGGACGCTGGCTTTCTCGTCGTAGGAGTGCCGAGTGCCGAAGCCGCCGTAAAGGCGTTTGATGAGGATCCAAACAAGTTCGCCGGCCTCCTTACGGACATCCGTCTCGGCTCTGGAGAATCTGGCTGGGAAGTAGCGAGGCACGTCAGGCGAGCCAACCCAACCCTACCTGTGGTCTACATCAGCGGCGATGGTGCGTTTCCTGGGGGTCTGAAGGCGTTCCGGACAGCGTGATGATCGTCAAGCCGTTCTTTCCTCCTCAGATCATTACGGCGCTGTCCACACTGCTCAATCGGCAACACCCAACAGCGCCGAACGGAGGCGAACCCTCTCAGTAAAGCAAGTCGGCGCGATCGGCCGAAACAATCAGATAACGCGATGGTGAAAGTGGATGCGGTAGCCCGCCTGAGCCAGTCGCGTCCGAGTGATGCCCCCATCTCTCGTCCGCACCGCATCCAACAATCTTGTAGCATCCTTCGCGCGGGCCGCCCAAGTTCAAGCAACGTTTTTAGTGTTGACAATGATGGAACCGTGACAAAAGGAAACTTGTTGGGGCAGCACCCGTCCCCAAATGGCCTGCCTCTCCAGGAGCCCGCTGCCGAAAGGTGGCGGGCTTTTCGCGCGTATAACCAGTCAGTTTTCGGAGGGGTGAAAAGGCTCCAAACCTGCCCGCTGGCCTCGCCGATTGTTCTATGTCCGGGCTGCGGTCTCCGCATACAAGCTTTTGCGGGTCCGTTGGAGCAAGTGGTGCATGTCTGCCAAAAGTTGCATGGCGTCCGCCGTCGGACTGCCTTCGTGATCCAGCAAACCCACGATGATATCTTGCTTGGACAAGATACTTTCGGTGTGAGCAAGCTGGCTCATCAAATACGCGAGCCGGATCTGTGCCGGTGTTGACATCGGCTTTCTCCCTGGTCGGGCGAAAGCCTGATGATCGCTCCCAAACGCCTCATGCCTGTTTGTTCTTGCTTTTGAAGCGACCGATTGAGTTTGCGCCCATAGGGAGCGCATGGCAACCCGCATCTCGGCCGACGTGCAGGCTCACCTCTGATGGAACATCATGTAATGCTAATAGTTATGGCTTGGCAGGGACCGCCCTCCCGGCACGTCCTCCTTTGGGACGGCCCGCTGCTGCCGTGAATGGGGCAGCGGGTTCTTCCGGGTTTCGAGCCGACCAAATCGTGCTAAATGGGCGATGAAAAAAGCCGCCCAGCGTATGTTGTTTACGCACCGCCGCTGATCGGCCTTCCGTTCCTGGCTGTGATACTGGCCGCTGATGGGACGACCACCGCAACGCCCTTTGACACCGCAGATGAAGCAGCCGACCACAACAAGTTGATGGCCGGTAAGAACGGAGCGGGACCGCTTCGCCACTAGCCAAAGCCGCTCAGGTCAAAGCGCCCTCAACGTCGCCGGCACGCTTCAGTGCAATCGGCTCGGCGCGCCCAAGTCATACCGGGCTAGGAAATTAGAAATTTCCGCAACGGTCTCCATGTCGGGATATGCCGCCAGTGCTTCGGTGACGTTGTCACCGGCCTTGCCGAGCATGGGATCAGCATAAATCGCTTGAAACTGACCTTGCCCCTCTGATCTAATCCGGTTTGAAGTTCGTTCTGGCCCATCGAGAGGACCAGGACATGAAACGTAGCCGCTTCTCTGAAGAGCAGATCATCGGAATTTTGAAGGAACACGAGGCCGGGGTATCGGTTGCCGATCTGTGCCGCAAGCACGGGGTCAGCGACGCCTCGATCTACAACTGGAAGGCCCGCTTCGGCGGCATGGATATCTCCGAGGCTCGGCGACTGAAGGCGCTGGAGGACGAGAACACGCGGCTAAAGCGGCTTTTGGCCGACGCCATGCTCGACAATGCCGCGTTGAAGGATCTTGTGGGAAAGAATGTATGGTCCGCCGTCCGTGCAAGGGTTCGCGACATCGCCGATGACGATTCCAGTTGCATAAATGTATCCGGCCTCTCGCGAGTGAGCTGCTGTTGCAGCCAGGCCATGATGAGATCCGCGCACGCCGTTCCCAATAAATGGTTCGGGCACGAAGCCCGCTTTTTTGCACAGGGCTTACGGCATGCTGATCCACTGTTTCGTCATCACTATTCCCGAGCCTTGCAATCGAGCCGGAACGTCAGGCGAAAGCAGGGTCCCTGCGTTCGTAGAGCGCTCCCGGCTTGGTCAGGACAACCCAGACAATGCGCGCCATCTTGGCGGCAAGTGCGACAACAGCTTTGTTCGGGTGCATACGGCTCTGCAACCCGTCAAGCCAGCTTCCCAGGCGATCCCGGGTTCGATCCAGGTGACGGAAGCATGATCGCGCGCCATGAACGAGCAGCTTGCGAACGTAGCGGTTCCCGCGCTTACTGATACCGAGTAGCTTCTGCTTGCCTCCGGTCGAGTATTCTCGAGGGACCAGCCCCAGCCATGCGGCCAGGTCGCGAGCCTTCTGGAACTGGCATCCGGTGCCGACGGCCGCCAGTAGCGCGGTGGCTCCCAATGCTCCGATTCCGGGGATCGTCATGAGCCGGCGGGCAACATCTTCTCGGTCTGCGATCGCTGCGATCTCCCTCGTCACGTCGTTGATGCGCTGTTCCAACTGGCGCAGATCTGCGAACAGGTCCACGAGCAGTTTGCGCATTGCCGGCGAGAGGTCATTCGAAAGGTCATCGAGAACCAGTGGCAAGTCGAGCTTGAACAGTCCGGCGCCCTGTCTCAATGCGATGCCGTATTCCAGGCAGAATGCTCGCATCTGGTTGATCAGACGGGTTCGCGTGCCGATCATCTGGTCGCGCACCCGATGCAAAGCTTGGAGGTCGGATTGCTCCTCGCTCTTGATCGCGGCAAATCGCATCGTCGGCCGCGTGGCTGCTTCGGCGATAGCTTCGGCATCGATGATGTCGCTCTTGTTCGACTTGACGTATGGCTTCACGAACTGCGCTGGGATCAGGCGAACCTTGTGCCCCAGTGCCTGAAGTCTCCTGGCGATCCATTGCGATCCAGCGCACGATTCCATCCCGACGATTGCCGGCGCTGCCCGCTCAAAGAACTTCATCAACGTATCGCGTCGGAAGCGAACTCGCTGGACGGGCTCGCCGTCGCTGTCCAAGCCGACGACGTGGAAGATGTTCTTGCCGATATCGACACCATAGACGGCCGCAGGGCGCGGCGCATTGCGTGGGGACATTGCAACCTCCTTTGTTGTGACTGCCCAGATGATGCTGCGGGAGGACGGGGCGGACCATCCCATTAATGGTGACGCCCGCGGCCAAGCGGAAAGCTGTCGCTCGCCTGAAGGAAGGCTTCGGGATGAGCGAACGGCGGACGTGTAAAGCCATCGGCTGTTGCCGCATGACGGTTCGCTACGAGACCAGCAGGCCGGACGACCGCGAGGTTCGCGAGCGGATGAAGGCAATCGCGCAGGACGTCGTCGGTTCGGCTACCGGCGTCTTCTCGTGATGCTGAGGCGGGAGGGCCTGATCGTGAACCACAAGAAGCTGTTCCGGCTCTATCGGGAGGAGAAGCTCGCCGTTCGCCGCCGTGGCGGCCGCAAACGGGCGATCGGGACAAGGGCGCCGATGCTGGTGCCGCTGAGGCCCGACGAGCGCTGGTCGCTCGACTTCGTATCGGACCAGCTCACCGACGGGCGCCGCTTCCGCATCATGGCCGTCGTCGACGACTGCACGAGAGAGTGCCTGGCACTCATCGTTGATACGTCTCTCTCGGGCATGCGGGTTGCCCGCGAATTGGACCGGCTCATTACCGAGCGCGGCCGGCCGAGGATGATCGTCAGCGACAATGGCAGCGAGTTCACCTCGAACGCCATCCTTTCCTGGGCGGATCAGAGCCGCGTCGAATGGCATTACATTACATTGCGCCCGGCAAGCCGATGCAGAATGGCTTCATCGAGAGCTTCATGTATGGACGGCCCCTGCGTTGCAAGGCTCTTGGTGAGGTTTCGGCAGCGCACGGGTCGGGTGCGTTCATGTATACGGCCTGTTGATGCGGCCAGTGCTCATGACCGCTGGCCCTGATGGAATTCGCGGATCGACGCCTCATCAACGGGTCGCGCTCGTGGCGCCCAAAGCTCTGCGGGCTTTGTCGATCCCCGGTCCGCCCGGTTGTGCCATCACCTCACGTTCGCCCTCGCAACCTGTGAACCTCGTCCACTGACCTGCGCCTTAGAACGTCGACTGAGCTGGCGAGCGGAAAGGCTGCTCACGCACCATCAACGCCCAGGCGATCCGCGCCATCTTGTTGGCGAGCGCGATGATGACGACCTTGGGCGGACGGCGCTGCTGCAGTCCGCGGATCCAGTTCTCACCCGCCGCGGCGCGCGCTTTCGCAAACCGGATCGCGTTGCCGGCGCCCACATACAGCAAGTGACGGATGTAACGGTCGCCGCGCTTCGATATGCGCCCCAGCCTGTCCTTGCCGCCGCTCGAATGGCTCTTGGGTGTTAGGCCAAGCCAGGCGGCGAACTCACGACCCGAGCGGAACATGGTGGGATCGGACACTGTACTCGTGATTGCCATAGCGGTGATCGGGCCGACGCCGGGTATGGAAGCGAGCCGCCGGCTGACGGCTTGGGTTCGGTGGATCGCGATAAGCTGCATCTCGATCGTGTCGATCTGCTTCCATGTGCTCGCGAGTTGCTCGACAAGCAGGTTCAGCGCGTCACGCGCGAGAGGCGGCACGGACGGGTCATGCAGTTGCGCCGCCAGCTTCTCGACGCGCTGGATACCTTGGGGTGCAATGATGCCGAACTCGGCGAGATGCGCGCGCAGTGCAGTGGCGAGCATTGTTCGCTGGCGCACGAGCAGCTCGCGAGTTCGGTGCAACATCAGCATGGCCTGTTGGTCGGCTGACTTCACGGGCACGAAGCGCATGGTTGGGCGCGTGAGCGCCTCCGCTATTGCCTGTGCATCGGCGGCATCGGTCTTGTTGCGTTTGACGTAGGGCTTCACGTACGCTGGCGGCATGAGCCGTACGGTGTGCCCGAGCGCGCTCAACTCACGCGCCCAGTAATGTGCCGTCGCGCACGCCTCAAGGCCGACAAGGCAGGGCGGCAGGGTTCGGAAATAGTCGAGAACCTGCGCTCGTCGCAGCTTGATCTGAGCAACTGTGCGACCTGCCGCATCGGCGGCATGCACTTGGAAAACCTGCTTTGCGATATCAAGTCCAATGACACTGATCTCCATGGGATGCCTCCTGATGACTGTTATGCACCGGCCGCCATTATGCCACGCCGATGCCGGGGTGCAGGGGCCGTCCATCCCATCAACGGCCGACTGCGCGATGAACTGCTCAACGAGACGCTGTTTACCTCGCTGGCCCAGGCGCGCGTAGCAATCGCCCTGTGGCGCGCCGACTACAACACCGCGCGGCCGCACTCCCAAATCGCCTGGCAGACCCCGGCCGAATTCGCCAGCACCTTCAATCCGCGACGGTCGCTCGCGCTGCGCTATGCCAACTGCTCCGCGCCAGCGCCCGTCCCTTCACCCGCCCAGCAGGGCACAACCCACGCCGGAAACGAACTCAAAACTGGATAGAAACTGGGGGCAAGGTCAAGATCGGAAAAAACTATCGCGCATTGTACTTGCCAAGCACGCGATGGCAGATGGCCAGTCGATCCTGCTTTCCGTGAACGTCAGGGCAGGGCGGTACTGCTCCAGGGTCCATTCACGGCCGGCTCCTCGTCGCGACTTTCCTTAGGCGGAGGGTAAGAGAACACGCAGTTGCAATCGCGCGGGGGTTGGAGATGTGGGTTTCACCAAGGCGGTGTCGTCAGGCCAGTAGGCCGGGACCATGACTCGCCAAGCACCAGGAAATCGCAACCGCCTTTCACCTTCTGTACACTACTGGCCCCTTGACCTAATCGGCGGCGTCGAATGTCGGGATGCGAAGCTGTGAACTCACAAATGGGAATGACCGAGTCGAATTCGGATGGTGTCTGTCACCCGTAGCGAATTCAAGGAATTCGGGTTCTACGTAGATCGTGTGCATATACGACGGTTCACCTAATATTTCTTCGGTGGCGGAGCAGCATTCCCTACCTACCGTCCCGTTTGGCCGCCGCTATGCCGCTATAATGCGTCCGCAGAACACGATAGTGGGTTTGAAGTGGTAGCGGGAGAGGGATACCGCCAATACCGTGCGGCCACTGAATTCGTTTACCAACCCGATTGACCGCTCAAAGGCGGATGTTCGCAGGGATACCCACGAACCCCATTGTTCTCCGTTGCGTCCAGTTGGGCTGGGGACCTGGGTTCGAACCAGGACTAACGGACTCAGAGTCCGTCTGCACATTTTTAAATCATTGCGGTTTACATCGGCGTGCCGCTACCATCTCGCTATATGCCCAAAAGCGACGCCGCAGCGTCCATCGCGGTCGTGTCATCGCCCTTCGGAAACACCCATGTGTCCAGCGTCACCACGAATGACGAATGGCCCATGCGGTCTGCACGACTTTCGGCGCAATGCACCGCCGGAACCGGCCGAGGCTTAGAAAGCTGAAGCCAGGCAAGCCGAGCCCGCCATCTTGATGTTGGCCGAAGTGCCGATTGCTGCTTCCACCTCGTACGGCAACGACGGAAGCCCGCTTCGGCGGGCTTTTTGGGTGTGGCGGCGAATTTGGGTTACGGGCCCGACATCGTTTGAGGGACAACCGATGCTCCGCCGCCACCAGCCTCAATCATTGTGAGCACGATAAGTTCCTCGAACGCGCGATCGATGCAGGACGGAACCATTGGTCTTTTAAATCGTTTTAAGGCCATTGGGGATTCAACCACCCCTTAAGGAGTGTAATGAAAAAGATCATATCGGGTTTTCTGGCCGCCGCGTTGTCGGCTTCATTTGCGGTGACGGCCGCTGGGCCAGCTCATGCAGCTCAGACTTTCGTCCCCATGGCGTCGACATCTTCCGACACCCAGATGATCGACTACAAGCCGTGGCGGAGGCATCACTCATCCAACGGCAACTTCTCCCGCAACGATGGCGCTAATTGGAACGGCCATCGCGGATACCGTGAGCATCGGCGAGGCTATCGTCGGCATGGTGATTATTGGTTCCCGCTCGCCGCTTTTGCGACGGGCGCGGTGATCAGCGGCGCGATCATAAACAGCCAGAGCCGCGTTCACCGCGGCGATTCGCATATAACATGGTGCTATGACCGCTACCGCAGCTATCGTGCGTCGGATAATACCTTCCAACCGAACTATGGACCACGCCAGCAGTGCAACTCGCCCTACTGATGAGATAGGTCGGGTCGTCAAAGCCCCGCTTCGGCGGGGCTTTTTCATGTCGCCATGTTGCTATTCGCAGCCTCCGCTGATTGCCATGCCTTACAATCAACGGCTTATGTTGCCATCCATTTCGAAGCTGGCGACACGGCTTTCGGCAATTTCGGCGACTAAGTCATTGTTTTTGCTTGACTGCAGCATGACGGTGGTCGCTGGTTCCAGGAAGTTTCTGGAGTGCCGCCAAGACCCGGTCGCGCAGTTTGCGATTTTCTATGCCGGTTTCGATCCGCTCATCGTCCGGCAGTTCATGTTTTCCCACACTCACCGGCAGTTGAGGCTCCGCTGCCACAGCCGATCCGCACGGTAATCAGCGGCAACGCACGAAACCCCGGGTGAAGACGAACGTTACGCGTGGCGATTCGTTCAAAGAGAAGCTGACTGGATGAAAGTGAAGAACGATGTTGGCGCATGCGGAAGCGGGAACAGGGCGGAGCGCGGATCGTCACGGTTCTTGGTGGTTCAGGCTTCATCGGATGAGGTGGACAGAATAGTCACATATCAAATACTTAACAGATCATGGGGTGCGAAAGGGCCGTTAGCTGGGACACATCTCTGGTGACCACTCGTGCTCTTACACGTTCCAGCACGGGGAGATTACTCAGTTTCCCGATGTCCCGATTAGCCACGGATTCAGAATGTTCGTCGTATCGATCCAATGATCAGCCGGCATCAACGGAGCGGCCCCGTATTCCGGTGCTACTGAAATGACGTGCGTGTCGAGTTCGTCGAGATTACTGGTGCCAGGTATCGTTCTCCAGAAGATTCCCCATTTCGACAGTTTGTCAGCCAAGCCGCGGAAGTAGAGATCAGGCGGGGCCGTCCGGCAACCGTCTTAGGGTTTCATCTTGGACCCTCATGGAC
>NZ_RZRT01000108.1:0-8496 GCF_003998295.1 Mesorhizobium sp. M7A.F.Ca.US.011.01.1.1 | reverse complement strand
TTCAGGTTGATGGTTCACCGGTGGGAAGGGACCGAGCCATGCCACGGCCTGTCCTCGAAAGGACGACCAGGATCCCCTCGGTCTCCTTCCCACTTCAGACATAGCATGGGAACAACACACAGGATCCTCGGGTCAAGCCCGAGGATGACGAAGGCGTGGTGGTCGCTGCCGCGTCTAGTTCCCCAGCGCCTTGTCCAGTGCCGCCTTCACATCGGCCGGCCATGTCGCCACATCAGGCCACGCCTGCGGCTTGCCATTGTCGCCGCGGCGCGCAAAATAGAGCCTGTGCTTGGCCGGGTCGACCGCCATGAAGCCGTCATTGCCACCGCAATCATGCGGCACGCAGCCGCTGGCGTAGAAGGCGCCCGAAGCGGTCTTTTCCGTGCCGCCGCCGACCAGCAGGCTGGTCGCCATATCGGGCATGTCCTTGCCGAGCAGCTTTTCGGCTTCCTTGTAGACGGCCTCGTTGTGGAAAGCGTCGATGATGTTCTGGTACTTTTCCGGATCGATGTCTTTCCAGTCCGTGCCGGGTTCGGGCATGTAGGTCAGATTGCCCGAAATCGTCAGCCCATCGGTCGGCGACCATTGCAAAGCCGGTTTCTCATCCCCCGGCAACAGATACGGCACGAAATAGATGGCATTGTCGGACACCGCCGAGGGCGGGGCGCCGCACTGGTCCTGCTCGACCATTGTGCTCTGGATCGTGCCGCCTTCCGGTTTCCAGACGATCACCGTCGCCGGCCCGCATTGGTTGCCGCCGTCGCCGACATCGAACAGCGCCACCTTGACGCCGCCGACTTCCACGATTCTGTCAAAGAAGACGTCATAGTTCGTGGCCAGCTGCTGGCCGTCATAGGCAAGCACCTTCTCGCCATACTGTTCCTTCTGGGTGATGGTCAGCGTGCCGCCTTCGAAAGGGACGGGCGCCTGCTTGTCGTCATCGGCAGCGTCGGCGGCGTTCGTCCCCTGATCGGCGGACGGCTGGTCCGTCGCCGGAGCCGGCTGGGTGGCGGGTGCCTGTGTCTGCGCAAACGCGCTCACGGTTTGCCCCAGCAACAAGGCCAGCCCGCAAACGCCGGCAAGAAGCAAACGTGTCATGACTGTCCCTCCACTCAGTCGCAACGAACCCGGCGCAACGAAGGCCTGAAAAGCGGCCGGGCCTCCGCCTGGAGTGTGTACCGCTCAGGCCCAGGGGCGCTGTTCGGCGTTTCGCTTCTCGAACGAGGCGATGGCGCCGGCCTTCTCCATGGTCAGGCCGATGTCGTCGAGCCCGTTGAGCAGGCAGTGCCGCTTGAAGTCGTCGAGGTCGAAGGTGACCACGCCGCCATCCGGCCCACGGATTTCCTTGGCTTCGAGGTCGACCGACACCGTGGCATTGGAGCCGCGCGAGGCGTCGTCCATCAGCTTCTCGAGATCCTCGGGGCTGACGGTGATCGGCAGGATGCCGTTCTTGAAGCAGTTGTTGTAGAAAATGTCGGCGAACGAGGTCGAGATGACGCAGCGAATGCCGAAGTCGAGCAGCGCCCATGGTGCGTGCTCGCGGCTGGAACCGCAGCCGAAATTATCGCCGGCGACCAGGATCTGCGCCTTGCGGTAGGCCGGCTTGTTGAGCACGAAATCCGGGTTTTCCGAGCCATCGTCCTTGTAGCGCATTTCGGCGAACAGGCCGGTGCCGAGCCCGGTGCGCTTGATCGTCTTGAGGTAATCTTTCGGGATGATCATGTCGGTGTCGACATTGACGATCGGCATCGGAGCGGCGACGCCGGTGAGCTTGGTGAACTTTTCCATGGCTTTTGCCCGTGTTTTCGTTGCGGGGGAATTTGCTGACGCCGGTTTACACAAAGCCGGCGGCAAATAAAAGGCAACTGTTCGTGCATGGTGGCACAAGCCAGCCCGATGGTGCAGTCTGGCGGCCATGGCAGAAAACGCACACGTCCTCTATAACAGCGAACCCGCGCTCGACATCGCCGAATTCCGGCGCGTGCTGGTCGAATCCGGCCTCGGCGAGACACGGCCGGTCGATGATGAAGCACGGCTGCGGGCGATGCTGTCGGGCGCCAATCTGGTGCTGACCGCGCGTCTCGACGTCGAAGGCAAGCCGCTGGTCGGCGTGATCAGAGGCATCACCGACTTCTCCTGGGTCTGCTACATCTCCGAACTCGCCGTTTCCCGATCGGCGCAAGGGCTCGGCATCGGCATGGGCCTGATGGACGAGGCGCGCCGGCAGCTTGGACCGTCGGTCGCCATCAGCCTGATCTCCATGCCCGACGCCGTCGGCTTCTACGAACGTATCGGCATGAAGCACATGGCCGACGCCTTCTGGTTCGACCGCAAGGGCTGAGGCCAGCCCACGTGCCGATGACCGCAGTGTCTTGATCTGCGTTCCGCTTGATCCACATCGCAAGGATGGAAAAGCGGAGATGCTTCGTTGGCACGGCCGGTTGGGGAATTCCGACACGATACAAGGATGATTTCCCACAACCCGGCTCTCATCTCGAGCGTTACGCCCAGCGCCTGCCGATCGTCGAGATCGACACCTCGTTCTACAAGCCGCACCGCCGCGAGACCTATGAGCGCTGGGCGGGTTCCGTCCCTGGGCATTTCCGCTTCGCCGTCAAGACACCGAAGGCGATGACGCACGAGCTTCGTCTCGCCGACTGCGAGATGGTCGCCGAGGCCTTTCTCCAGCAGGTCGGAGGCCTCGGCGAAAAACTGAGCGTGCTTTTGGTGCAGCTTCCGCCGAGCCTGCCGTTCGAGCCGGACGTCGCCGGCGAGTTCTTCGACATGCTGAGGTTGCGAACCCAGGCAAGGCTGGTCTGCGAGCCGCGCCACCCAAATTGGTTCGATGCGAAGGCCGATGCGCTTCTGGCCTCTCGCCAGGTTGCGCGTGTCGCCGCCGACCCGGCTCCGATCCCTGCAGCGGCGGTGCCGGGCGGCTGGCCCGGCCTTGCCTATTTCCGCTGGCACGGCGCGCCGCGCGTCTACTATTCGGACTACGATGCTGAAACGCTCGACGGGATCGCTCGGCAGGCGAATGCGGCGGCCGCTTCGGGCGCGGAGGCCTGGTGCGTTTTCGACAACACGGCGGCAGGGCACGGACTTGGCAATGCTCTCAAGGTTGATGCGATGATCATCTAGACGCGGGCCAGCTCAAATCACATTCAATTCCCGGAACGCCCTTCCCTCCGCCACCCGCTCATACCCAAACGCCGAGCAATCCACCGTGCGGTAGCCGCCATGGACGATCAGCTCGGCCAGCGCTTTGCCCACCGCCGGCGCCTGCTGCAGGCCGTGGCCGGAGAATCCGTTCGCGAAGATGAAATTGCCGACTTCGGGATGCGGACCGATCACCGCGTTCTGGTCGAGCGTGTTGTAGTCGTAGTGGCCGGCCCAGGCGCGGGTCGGCTTGATCGCCTCGAAGGCGGGAATGCGGGTCGCCAGCACCGGCCAGATCACCTCTTCGAACAGCGGCCAGTTTACCTCGAAATCGCCGGGATCGGGTGCGCAGTCGCCTTCCTCCGGTTCGGCGCCGCCGGTGAGGTAGACCGAGCCTTCCGGACGGACATAGATACCGGAGGGATCGACCAGCAGCGGCATGTCGGCATATTTCTCGCGCGCCTCGAAGACGAAGACATTGCGCTTGCGCGGCTCGACCGGCAGTTCAAGCCCGGCCATGGCAGCCACCTTGCCGGCGTTCGGGCCGGCGGCGTTGACGACGATGCCGGCCTTCAGCGTCTCGCCATTGCCGAGGCTCACTCCCGTGACGCGGTTGCCATCGCGCGCGATGCCGGTGACATCGGCGGCGATGAAATCGACTTTCTTCTGCCGCAGCGCCTTTCGGAACAGCGTCAGCATCGCATGCGCGTCGAACCAGCCTTCGCCGGTGCGGCCATAGGCGCCGGCTGAAATGCCCTCGGTCGACAGCCACGGGAACCGGCGCGTAAGCTGGTCGGCATCCTCGAGCACGATGTCGGCGCCCTCCGCGATCTGCGCCTCGTGATTGCTCTTGAGGATCGGCAAGCCGTCCTCGCCTGCAAGGATGAGGTAGCCGCCCTCGCGAAAGCCGATATCGGCATCATCCCCGAACTCTTCCTTCAGCCGCCGGAACAGTTTCAGCGTGAACTGCGACAGGCGGATGTTTTCCGGGATCGAGAATTGCTGGCGGATCGAGGCCATGGACAGCGTCGTTGCCGCATGCGCGAATTGCGGATCACGCTCGACCAGCGCGATCGTGCCGGAAAATCCTTGCTCACGCAGGTAATAGGCGACCGAGGAGCCGACGATGGCTCCACCGATGATGACGATGTCGTAGCGCATGTTCTCTCCGATCCGGCCGATGGTGTCCTTCACGCCACCGGCAGAATGATCTCGAAGCGCGTGCCGCGTTCGCTGTCAACCAGCGCGATCATACCATCATGCGCTTTCAGGAGGGCCAGCACGATGCCAAGCCCCATGCCGGTGCCGCCCTGCTCGCGCCGCGTGGTGAAGAACGGCTCGAAAATGTGCGCCCGGTTGCTGGGCGAAATGCCGGCGCCGTCGTCGCTGACCAGGATGCTCGCCTTGCCGCCGGCGCTCGTAGCCGAGACAGAAACCGCCGTCGCGCCATGCCTGGCCGAATTGTCGATGAGATTGGCCAGCACGATAGCCGCGTTCTCGGCCGATATGCGCAAGCCGATCTCGCTGCCGGCGACGCTAACCGCCAGCCTGTTGTCGACGGGAAGCAGCGCCAGCGCCGCACCGATCGATGTGCTTTCGCCGCTCGGCGCCAGGTTTTCGGCACGCGCCAGGTCGAGCAGACGGCGAACCAGCAGATTGAGCCGCCCGGCGTCGGTGACGATATTGTCGGAAAAACGCCGCCGCTCCGTATCGTCCATCGCCGAACCGGAATCGCGCAGCAATTCGGCCGCGCCCTGGATCGCCGTCAGCGGCGATTTGAGTTCGTGCGAGACATGGGTGGCGAAAGTCTGGATCGAGTCCGAGCGTGCCTGCAGCTTTTCGGCCATGTCGAGGAAGGCGGCGGAAAGCTCCGCCATCTCTCGAGTGCCATGATGGTCGAGCGGCCGGATCGCCGCGCGATCGCCGGCGGCGATGCGCTCGGTGCGGTCGATGAGCGCATAGATCGGCCGGCTGACCGTGCGCAGGAAGACGAGGCCGATGAGCAGCGTGCCGACGAGAATGGCGATGGCCGCCAACGTCACCTTGCCGCGTTCGCCATAGAGATGTTTGATGATGTTGTTGGGCGTCCGCGAGACATAGACCACGCCGGAGACCTTACCGTCGACGGCGACCGGCAAAGCGACGAAGACACGCACCTTGGTGCCGCGGCTGACCGAATAGAGCGGCGGCGTCGGCTGGTCGGGGATGCGCAGCCGGAGCGCGCTGGCATAGCGGCCGGCAAGTGCGACGCGCACCTCTTCGACCGCGCCAAGCGACTGCCCGACCTCGCCGCGTCCGGCAATGACGACGCCTCGGGGATCGAGCAGCCGGAAGCCGGCCAGCGTGGTCTTCTGCGTGGCGTCGAGAATGCCGGACAGACGGGTGCCGATCGCGGCAAAGGTGGGATCGACGATCGCAGGCATCGCCGCCGGCCGGGTCGGCAGCACATAATCCGAGGCAAGATCGAGTTTCGGTTCGATTGGCCTGTAGAGCGGGTCCGGATTGACGCTTCGGCTTGAAGCTCCGCTTGGCCTCGGCATCGGCGCGCCGAGCTTGTCCGCCGCAATACCGGCGTCACGCACATCCTGCGCATAGATGGCGGCGATGGCCGCCCCTTGCGCGATCAGCTCCGCTTCGGTCTGGCGGATCAGCTGGTTTTCGTAGAGACGGAAGAAGAACAAGCCGACCAATGGCAGGGCCATCACCATGATCAGGATGGCGACGACGACCGTGGCAAGCCGTGGCCGCCATTTGCGGCCGACCCATTTGCTCGAGGCCGTCAGCCGCATCGGCCGAGCCGGAAGCCGACGCCATGCACCGTCTCGATTACATCCAGGCAACCCACTGCTGCCAGCTTGGCGCGGATGTTGCGGATATGGCTGTCGACGGTGCGGCCGGCGACATGGATGTTTGCGGCATAGGCGCTGGCCATCACTGCGTCGCGGTCGAGCACATGCGCGGGCCGCGTCAGGAACCCTGTCAAAATCGAGAATTCGATCCCCGTCAGGGCAAGCGCCTTGCCGTCGAAGCTGGCAGCGTGACTGGCCGGCGCCAGAGCCAGTTTGCCATGCGAAAACTGCCTGTTGTCGACCGGTTCGGGCGCCGCCGGGCGGGCGCGCCGCAGGATGACGTTGACGCGGGCGACCAGCTCGCGCGGGCTGAATGGTTTCGTTACATAGTCGTCGCCGCCCATTTCGAGCCCGAGGATGCGGTCGATCTCCTCGTCGCGCGCGGACAGGAACAGCACCGGCACATCGGATGTGTGCCGCAGCCGCCGGCAGACCTCCAGCCCGTCCATCTCCGGCATGCCGATGTCGAGCACGACAAGATCCGGCGCCCGGCGTCCGATCGCTTGCAGGGCGGCGGCACCGTCGGCCACCCCTGTCGTTTTCATGCCGGCCTTTTCCAGCGCAAAGCAGATCACTTCGCGGATGTGCGGGTCATCGTCGGCGACGAGGATGTGATGCGGCATGGATCAGCGGCCCGGCATGGAAGGTTCGATAGCGGAGGGAATCACGAACGGCCCCTTGGTGTCGAGATATCGAAGCAGCCGCCAGTCGCGAAAGCTCCAGGCCCGCCAGTTCTGCTGGATAGTTCGATACCAGATTTCGTCGCTGCCGCGCACGCCAGCCAGTTCGCGGACAGTGCCGGCGGCCGCCGTCTTGCCCTGCTGCTCGAGGAACCGATCGAGTGGGGGAAACGCGCCCGGACCGAGCGAGTGAAGATACCAGGCGTCTAGGGGAATGCCCTGGCCGGTCATTTCGAGGGAATGGTCGACATTGTAGTTGGCGATCGTCGCTGCAAAATTGATGAAACAGCCGGCATAAAGCGTCAGAGATAACGTCAGAAGATTGGCGGACAGCAGCCATTCGTTGGATTTTCCCAGTGCTATGCGGGCGATAATCAGGGCAAGCCCCGATGCGACCAGCCCCATCCAGACAAAGGCGGCGACGCGCCAGTAGGTCAATGCATAGATGCCGACATAGAGGTGGAGCCGCAGGATCGACGAAATGACCAGCATGATGTTCTGCGCCACCCAGGCATAGACCAGCCGGCGGATGAGCGGATCGGCCGATGTCTCGCTGCCCGGTCGCAGCGCCGCCAGCACGAAGCCGGCGGCAAGCAGCGCGGTGACGATCAGGGGATAGGCGCCACGATGCGCGTAGGCCGCGTAGCTCAGCCCGTCGGGAAGGGCCGCCCCGCCCCACAGGTAGGTGGCGTCGAGCGCCGTCTGCAGCGCAAACAGGACGTTGAAGATGATCAGGGC
Organism: Mesorhizobium sp. M7A.F.Ca.US.011.01.1.1; assembly: GCF_003998295.1. Lineage (NCBI taxonomy): Bacteria > Pseudomonadati > Pseudomonadota > Alphaproteobacteria > Hyphomicrobiales > Phyllobacteriaceae > Mesorhizobium > Mesorhizobium sp. M7A.F.Ca.US.011.01.1.1. The sequence goes on along the minus strand of NZ_RZRT01000108.1, from coordinate 1,073 downwards.
GCGCAGGATGGCGGCCTTGCCGAACAGGATGTCTTCGATGGTGGTGACGGTTTTGTCGGCTTGAGCGCTGACGGCCGGCGCCGCGTGCGGGATGCGACGAACCAGGCGCGGCAGGCGCGGCCGCAGAAAAGCCCAGACAGCAGCGAGCACGAACAGCCAGAAGGCAATCCGCGCCAGCTGGATAAGATCGAGCAGCCTCACGAGGTCGATCAGCGACAGCCAGTAGTCGATCACCGGGTTGGCGGCGCCGAACAGCGCCAGGAAGACCGCGCCCAGCGTCAGCGGCATCACCCAGACAGCGATCGCCGCCAGCCGGATGCGCCGTCGGCCGAACCGGCGCGCCGTCTTGCGCCAGCGGATGAAATCATTGGCGAAGCGGAACGGCGCCGCCAGCCCGAACAGCGCGATCTGGCCGGCAATGCGGGCGATGCTGTGCCGCAGCCGCCCGCTCAGCGAAAGCGCAAAGACGGTCAGCGCCGCCAGCGCGATCGAAACGGACAGGGTGCTGACGTTTTCAGCCAGCGGCAGCAGCGCGACAAGCAAGGCGATGGGCTTGAGCCAGACCCGACCGTCGCTGAAAGCCGCCGGATGCACGGCGACAACCGCGGCGGCAATCAGGAGAGCAAACAGGAAAACCGTGATCCCGGCGGGCTGGCCGTAGAACAGGAAATCCGCAAGTGCTGCCAGCAGGATGGCGACACCGAAGCGGCTGCAATAGCTCGGCGCGGCGGAGAACAACGCTGTCATGACCTGGCTTTCCTGATGGCGTCCCGCTGAACCGTTGGCGGGCTTCTGCGGACAAAGGGAATGAGGATCGCCGTGGCGTTCGCGCGCGGCGGATCGGCCAGCCACCAGCCTTCGCTGCGCAGCCGGTGAGGCAGACGGGGTTTTGCTCTCTTTTGCATGCCGCCTGTTTGTCAGACAAGCGGGGAAAGGGTGGGGCGGATGCGAGGAGGTTTTCCGCAAGGCTGTGCAGTTTTCGTGCAGGGGCCAGGGCTGCCGATCTCCCCCGCAAGGGCAGGGCTATCGCATATGGAACTCCTGAGATGTCTGCCTGGCACGGACCCCCACCC
>NZ_RZRT01000107.1:0-8521 GCF_003998295.1 Mesorhizobium sp. M7A.F.Ca.US.011.01.1.1 | reverse complement strand
CGGCAAAGCGGCTGTTGGCAATGGAGTTCAGCAAACGTCTGCCGACGGAATCGGTCCGGCGGGAAGCGCCGACGACTGCGATTGTCTTGGGACGGAGAAGGTGCGGGACCGCTTGTTTCTTCGACTGCATTTTCATCGTGGCTCGCGGGCTTTCGACTGATGAAAGGCGGTCGGCGACTTTCGCCGACCGCCGGAGCCGAGGATCAACTGATGAGCCACTGCTGGAACTTGCGATCGACCTCAGCCTGGTTGTCACGCCACCATTTGAAGTCCACATTCACGGCCGACTCCAGATGCTGGGTCGGATAATTTCCGTAGAACGGGAAGCTCTGGTCGAGCACCACATCCTTGTTCGTGGGACCGTAAGACATGCGCCGCGAGAATTCCTTCTGAGATTCCGCCCCGGTGAAAGATGCGATTGCCTGCATGGCGAGCTCCTTGTTGGGCGCACCCTTGGGCACTCCCCAGAAGCCGTTGGTCGTCAGCCATTGAGCCCACAGCACCTCGACAGGAGCCTTGCTCGCTGCGTCGACGGCGCGGCCGACCCAGAGGATACCCATGCTGGCCTCGCCACTGACGAGCAGTTGCACGGACTGCGCGCCCGACTCCCACCAGATAATTTCGGACTTGATCGAATCCAGCTTCTTCAGGGCTCTTTCGACGTCCAGCGGGAAGAGCTTGGACGGATCGACACCGTCGGCGACCAACGCGGCCTCCAGAATTCCGCCCGCAACGTATTTGTAGACTGCGCGCTTCCCCGGAAACTTCTCGAGATCGAAAAAGTCTGCGAAGCCTGCGGGCTTCCGCCCTTCGAACGCGTCGCCGCGGAAGGCGATGTTCGACGCTTCGACCGTCGCTCCTACACGGTACTTCGTGGTGAACCCTGGAAGGAAGCGGTCCCTCGGAACGACATTGTAATCGATCTCTTCGAGGTACTGCCCGTCGTCGTCGAAACCGAGGCCGTCGCTCAGGGTAACCAAGTCCCAGGTCACCTGGCCCGACTCTACCATGGCGCGGACTTTCGCGTCCCCGGCAGTCGTGTCGTTGATCACCGAAATCCCTGGATGCTGTTTGAGGAACGGCGCAACGAGCGCTTCGTTCTGGGAGTCTTGATAGCCCCCGCCATAGCTCGCCAAAGTAAGCGAGCCCGATGCACTCTGAGCCAAGGCCCGCCCTGCCCCGACCAGTGGAACCACGGCCGCACCGGCCGCAGACGCAATGAAAGAACGACGACTTAGTTTCATGCTCATTACCTCCGTTTTGTTCTGAGCGAAAGAGCTAGGCGCCATCCAATTATCTGTCAAATCAAATGTAAGGTCGTTATACATTTAAATGTAAGACATTTCCAGCGGCAGGTGCCCATTGCCGACACCCGGGCGGACTACCGAGAGACGCGCAATTTCCATGCCATTCAGAATTATCAATCAGATCAACTGGTTATAGAGTTTCACCTAGCGATCTCGGTCCTGAGACTGAGACGGCTGTAATGCATGGATGAGACTGTTCTCCATTGCGATCCAAGGGGCCTTTACAATTTGTCTCGACTTTGAACGAGGAGATGCACGCCGGGGTAGAACGTGTTGAATGACCCTGCAACTTCACCGACATCGATATGGACAGCCGGACGTCTCGATTCCATGTCGAGCGCTACAAGGTCTCCCTCGAGGACAGAGTTCGGGTCTGATGGCATCGTGGCAGCGCCACGCTGGGATGAATACCCGTACGCCGGGTATCCCACTTTGCTAGCCGCTGGCAGCAACGATAGGCAGAGCATTAGCGATGTCGGCTCACAGGCGCAGGGAGCGCTGCGATCCCGAGTTCATCATCGGCACGCTCGTGGGGCAGGTATCGGACGGAATGCCCCTGACCATCAGTGCCCGCGCAAAAGAAGCCCTGCTTCGGCATACGTGGCCCAAGAACATCCGAGAACTAAAATAAGGAACGTCATTACGAGGGCGGCCAAGCTCGCCGACAACCGCACCATCGAGGTCGAGGACCTGATGCTGCAAACTCCCGGTCCTGATCCGCCCTCCCAAGTCCTTGCGATGGATGCGGCCGATCCGGCCGGGTTCAGGCGTCCGCTGCCCGCCCGTCCACGAGCGGTTTCGGCGCTGAGACCCCTGTCGCCTCATAAGATCGCGGCGCAATCCGCAGAACGCGACGAGATGTCCCGCGTGATCGAGCAATGTGGAGGAAGGTCGTCGCGTGCGGGCAGTTGCTCGGAATGAGCCGGCGACCTCATCGCAAGCTCAAGCAATACAATTTGTCGCTAGAACGTCAACACGCTAGAGGGGCCGCCTACGCGGCCTCTCCCGTTTTAAAGCCTTCGATTACCCCGCGCTGGCTCTCGCGGGGGCGCTTTTAGCAAGGGCCACCTTCTTCTCGGCACGATAGCGGTGGAGCAAGGGTTCGGTGTACCCGTTCCGCTGCTCCCTTCCTTCCAACACGAGATCGAGAGCTGCTCGGAAGGCGATCGACGAGTCCAAATCGGAAGTCATGGTTTTGTAGGCCGGATCGCCCGCATTCTGACCGTCGACCACGGCTGCCATTTTCCGCATCGTATCGATCACCTGTTGCCTCGAGACGACGCCATGGCAGATCCAGTTCGCCATGTGCTGGGCGGAAATCCGGAGCGTTGCGCGGTCCTCCATCAGGCCCACGTCGTTGATGTCAGGAACCTTCGAGCAACCCACACCTTGGTCGATCCAGCGAACGACGTAGCCAAGTATTCCTTGGCAATTGTTGTCAATCTCGCGCTGGATTTCGGCCGGGGACCAGTTTGGGAGGATGGCGATCGGGATCGTCAGGATGTCCTCCAGTTTCGCCCGGGTTCGCGACCTCAGACTCTCCTGAACCGCCGCGACGTCGACGCTGTGATAGTGGGTGGCATGAAGTGTCGCAGCCGGCGGCGAAGGTACCCATGCGGTACTCGCGCCTGCCCGGGGATGGGCGATCTTCTGCTCGAGCATGGCGGCCATGAGATCGGGCATGGGCCACATTCCCTTGCCGATCTGCGCGCGACCGGATAGGCCACAAGCCAAACCGGTGTCCACGTTCCAGTTTTCGTACGCCGCAAGCCACGCCGCTTGCTTCATGTCGCCCTTCCGAAGCATCGGTCCGGCTTCCATCGAGGTGTGTATTTCGTCGCCAGTTCGGTCCAGGAACCCCGTGTTAATGAACACAACGCGGTCCTTGGCGGCCCGAATGCATTCCTTGAGGTTGACCGTCGTGCGGCGTTCCTCGTCCATGATCCCCATCTTGATAGTATTTGGCGGAAGTCCGAGCGCGTCCTCCACGCGGCTGAGGAGCTCGTCCGCGAACGCGACCTCCTCTGGTCCGTGCATCTTGGGCTTGACCACGTAGATAGAGCCCTCTCTGGAGTTCTGCCTACGGCCGCTCACTCCGACGTCATGCAGGGCGATAAGGGCAGTAATCATCGCGTCCATAATGCCTTCGGGCACATCCTTGCCTCGCCCGTCGCGGATCGCCGGATTTGTCATCAGATGGCCGACGTTGCGGACGAGCATCAAGGATCGGCCCTTGACGCTGATCTTGCCGCCCTCGGGCGTGCGGTATTCTTGGTCCGCATTCAGCGTACGGGCAAAGGTCTCTCCGCCTTTCATGACTTGCTCAGACAGGTCGCCCTTCATCAATCCGAGCCAGTTTCGGTAAACGGCGACCTTGTCCGCGGAATCGACTGCAGCGACGGAATCTTCGCAGTCCATGATGGTGGTAATCGCCGATTCGAGGCGGATATCGGAAATTCCCGCGCGGTCCGACCTCCCGATTTCGCTTGCCGGATTGACGAGGACCGTGAGAAGCAGTCCGTTGTTCCTGAGTAGAATCTCGAGCTTCCTGTCGCCGTTATCGCGATAGCCGACGAACTGGCTCCGGTCGGCGAGACGGCTTGAACCGCCCTCTGTCTCGAGGATAAGAGCACCGTCGGCCACTCTCAAAGAAGTCAGGGCCTTCCAACTGGCGCCCGACAGCGGCGTCGACCGGTCGAGGAACTCGCGTGCCCATTCAATGACCAGTTGTCCGCGCTCAGGATCGTAGGACGCGGTCGCTTTTGCCCTGACGTTGCTGGCGATCGCATCGGTGCCGTAGAGCGCGTCGTAGAGAGAGCCCCAGCGGGCGTTCGCCGCGTTCAGTGCATATCGGGCGTTCATCACCGGGACCACCAGTTGCGGTCCCGCTATCGTAGCGATCTCGGGATCGACATTCGTCGTTTGCGACGAGGAAATTGGCGCCTTCCGAGACGATGTAGCCGATCTCGCGCAAGAACTCCTGGTAAGCGCTTGACGAAGTATTGCCCGGATGTGCGCGATGCCAATGATCGATCTTGGCCTGAAGATCGTCGCGCCTGGCGAGCATGACCTCGTTCCTTGGGGCGAGGTCGTGAACGATTTCCGAGAAAGCCTGGAAAAAGCGTGCTGGCTCAATGCCTGTGCCAGGCAACGCTTCCGAAACGAGGAAACGATGAAGAGCGTCGTTGATGGTCAGCCAAGCGCTGTCTTTGTTTGCCATTTTCTTCCGATGCCTTGGTTTGAAATTTACATGTGAAGCCAAAGGTCGCGGGAATAGTCCGAGCCCTCGCAGCCAGGATCGCGGTCGCGATCCCAAGTGTTTCTCGCGATCTCGCGGCTGACGTAGGGGAGCCTTCGTCGGCCCCACCAATCCAATGTCTTTGCTGTGATCGTCGAGACTTTCGCCAAAACTCGACTCATGCCCCCTACCCTCCGTTCGCTCCGATGGAGACTGAAGCATGTCATGCATGAACTATTCACAACGATCGGCACCCCAGGTGGAGGCCAGGAAACTCACATCGAGGAGTTTGAGCCACCTTCCGACGAAATCGAGAAGCAAACTCACCTAGGAGATTTTCGAGCTCGCGTTGTTGAGCACTTGCGAGCCTGGGTTCAGCGGACTTGATCCAGGCAGCACGTTCCGACTTTCGCCGATCGCGTCTTGACCGGCCAACACCGCGCAAGACAGCTTGCTCACCCGCTTAGCCATTTCGCATGCAGTCACCATCGACCTGAAGATTTCGTGCATGCCCGGCGTCATGCTTCATCGGCCCCGATCGCTGTCAGTGCTGCGCGACCGATTTCGAAATCCTGGTCACCCGTTCCCGACCCCACGCCGATAGCTCCGGCGAGAAGCCCCCCAAAGCGGATGGGAAGCCCGCCTGGCAAATGCGTAACACCACCGTTCGAGGCGATTCCGGCCGCAACGCCGAACTCTACCGCCATGTTCCCCGTAGGCCCATTGATGGACGCCGCGGTTCGGGCCTTGGCTCTAGCTGTGTGCATGCTGAGGTATTTGGCCTTGTCCATGCGCACGCTGGCAATCGTCTCGCCGCTGGCATCCACGACGACCACGCATTGAGGAACGCCCATCTTAGTGGCGTGCTCGACCGCTGAGGTCAAAGCCCGCAGCGCGCCGCAATGGCTGATGGCAACAGTGTCAACGAAGTTCGGCATTCCATTCTCCAATCATTAGTATTCAGAAGCGGGATCAACCACGTTCAACAGCGGTTCCCCGTCTTGGTGGCGGGCGAAATTCTCCGCGAAAACGCCCAGGCAACGGTCGATGTAACCGTCGTGATCGTCGCACGAGACATGCGGAAAGATCGTGAGGTTCGGCACGTCCCAAAGGACGTCGTCTGAGGGCAAGGGTTCCCGGTCAAAAACATCGAGGATGGCACAGCTGAGGTGACCGCTTCTGAGCGCCCGAGCAAGTGCCGCGTAATCCATCACGCCAGACCGTGCGATGTTGAACACGCTCGCTCTCGGCTTGAGCAAACCCAGTTCCTCGTCCGAGATCATGTTGCGGGTCTCGGCAGTGAGCGGACACGCCAGTACCAGGCAGTCCGCCTTCGGCAGGACGGTCTGGAGTTCCGATCGGCCAAAGACCTGGTCAAACGAGTCTACTGCACCGCCACTTCGGCTGATGCCGATGAGCATTACGCCGAACGGCTTTACCTGCGCTGCGATCGCAGAGCCCAGAGCGCCTGTCCCGACGAAGACAACTGTCTTTCCACTTACTCCAGTGGTGAGCCTTGCTTCCCACAAGTGACGTCTTTGGTTGTAGGCATGCCTCGGCACCTCCTCCAGCGCCATCAGGATCGCCATTGCGCCGAAGACGCCGCCTTTCCGCGCATGGACTCCGCTGCTGTTTGTGAACATGGTACCCGGCGTCAGCCAATCGATCGGAAGGTATTTCTCGACTCCCGCGCTCGTGCAGTGGACGAGCTTCACGTTGGAGGCATGTTCCTTGAGGCGTGCGGTGTCGAAGCCGGAACCCACGAAGTAGGTCGCGGCCTTGAGGGCTTCTAAATCTGGATCGGCTTCTGGTCGAACGATCACCTCGGCGTCCAGCGATCTTGCCGCAAGAGCCCGCCTGACTGCATCGGACGACACGTGATAAGGGGACGTCTCGGGAAGCTTGTTCTCGACGTAAATGCTTGGTCTCTGCATCAGGCCCTCCCGTTGACGGTCAACAAGCAAGATTTATGCCAAGCACAAAAAATTGTTGCCAAGGGGCTTGCGGACGGCATTTTCTCGGATATCGTTGCATGGTTCGCTGGTCTTGCAGGAGAGACGTCGCCCAGCCGACGCGCCGAAGGAGCAACCCCCCAGGAAACTCTCAGGCAAAAGGACTGCAAGACATCACGATCGATCTGGAGAGAGGCACCTCGGTGCCCACCGAAGGGGACCCCTCCTACTGGGGGATAAGCTCTCAGGTAAGCTGACAGATTGGGGGCTTGGGACTGGCAACGTCCTGGAACCAATCGGAGCCGTAAATGCCCCACATCGTCGTCTTGGGTGCCGGAATTACCGGAATCACCACCGCCTACGCCCTCTTGCGAAAGGGTCATCAAGTCACGGTCATCGATCGCCATCGCTATCCCGCGATGGAGACATCCTACGCCAATGGCGGGCAACTCTCGGCGAGCAATGCCGAGGTATGGAACAACTGGGGCACTGTTGCCAAAGGAATCAAGTGGATGTTCATCAAGGACGCGCCACTCCTAATGAACCCCTCCCCGGACTGGCACAAATACTCCTGGATCACCGAATTCGCAGGCAAAATCCCCAAATATGAACAGAACACCATCGACACGGCGAAGTTGGCGATCACCGCACGCCAGCACCTGTTCGAGATCGCCGAGAGGGAGAAGATCGACTTTGACCTTGAGCGTCGAGGCATCCTCCACGTCTATTACGACAAGGCGAGCTTCCGGCACGCCGAAGCCGTCAATGCTCTGCTCACCAAGGGCGGCCTTGATCGCCGTCCGGCAACGCCTTCTGAAATCCAAAACATTGAACCGAATATTCGCGGTGATTTCCACGGAGGTTTCTTCACGCCCTCGGATTCCACCGGCGACATCCACAAATTCACGAGCGGACTGGCTAAGGCGTGCGCTCGCCTTGGGGCCAGAATGATTTTCGACGCGGAGGTAATCGACGTCAAGGCGGATAAAGGAGTACGTATTGTCTGGCGTGAGCCAGAGGGTGGGATCGAGACGATACAGACGCTGGAAGCGGACGCAGTGGTCGTTTGCGCTGGCGTCGGCAGCAGGAGGTTCGCTTCCATGCTCGGCGACCGGGTGAACATCTATCCGGTCAAGGGCTACTCCATCACGGTCCACCTCGACGACGAACGGAGCGTCAACGGCGCGCCATGGGTGAGCTTGCTTGACGACAGGGCCAAGATCGTAACCAGCCGCCTCGGCGCGGACCGTTTCCGCGTCGCCGGGACCGCGGAGTTCAATGGGATGAACCGCGACATTCGTGCGGACCGGATCGCGCCGCTCGTGGACTGGGTTCGGCGGCTGTTCCCGGAGGTCTCGACGCAACGAGTCGTGTCATGGAGCGGCCTCCGACCGATGATGCCCAACATGCTACCGAGAGTCGGCTCCGGAAATCGAGCAGGAGTCTTCTACAACACTGGGCACGGCCATCTAGGTTGGACGCTCTCGTGCGCTACGGCCGCGCTTGTCGCGGAGCAGGTTTCCAACAGCAAAGCCGATCGCATCAAAAAGAGCGCCTGAAGCGTCGCATCAATTCTCACGAGCCCCTCGGAGTCCGCTTCGGGGGGCTCTGTCGTTTCAGGAGTCTCATATAGCCGTCTCACGCCGAGCGTCTCAGAGTCTCAAATCAGAGACGTTCGAACAGCTGTTGAGACGAAACGGAGGCAAACGACGCTACCTCCACAACTAATTGAAAAAAAAAGATTTTCAAACTTGGCATGGCGCTTGCTGCTGTACTGGCGAAGGGTCGGGTCGTCCGACCTTATATAGAGGAGAACTACTGATGGACCTCGGTCTTTTCATGATGCCGCTGCACGACCAGCGGCGCAACTTCACTGAACTTCTCAAGCAGGACCGCGAAGCCGTCATTCTTGCAGACAGACTCGGTTTTGCTGAGGTCTGGGTGGGCGAACATATCACCTGCTCCTGCGAGCCCATCGCGGACCCGCTTCAGTTCTTCGGCTCGCTCATCGACGCGACCAAGCA
>NZ_RZRT01000106.1:6438-8696 GCF_003998295.1 Mesorhizobium sp. M7A.F.Ca.US.011.01.1.1 | reverse complement strand
ATCCTCGAAAACGATCACTGGACCGTTGCCGCCCAGCTCCAGAAGCAGCGGCTTGCCGGCGACGCGCTCGGCGATTTTCCTGCCGGTCGCGGCGCTCCCCGTAAAGCCGATGGCCGCGACGTCGGGATGGACCACGACGGCATCGCCGGCGGTTGCGCCTTCACCGATAACCAGGTTGATGACGCCTGCTGGAAGACCGGCGCTGTCGATTACCTCCATCAAGGCACAGGCGACCAGCGAGGTGGACGGGGCGGGCACCCAGACGATGGTGTTGCCGGTCGCAATGCCCGGTGCCAGATATTCCACGGGGATGTTGACCGGGAAATTCCAAGGGGTGATGACGCCGTACACGCCACGCGGCTGGCGGATCGTCATGACGAGTTTCGTCGGATCCTCCGCGGGCAGGGTCTGGCCACCCAGTTGCTTGACGAGCTCGGATGCGAGTCGGAAGCCATCGGCGGCCTTGCCGACCTCACCCATGGCCTCCGCAAGAACCTTGCCCTGCTCGGCCGAGAGGATGCGTGCAATCTTTTCTTGCGCGGCGTCGATTGCCGAGGCGATGGCAACGCAGATCGCGGCGCGCTTGAAAACCGGCATGCCTGCCCATGCCGGCGCGGCTGCCTTTGCAGCGGCGACGGCCCGTTGTGCCGTCTCGCGGCTTGATCGCGGGAGTTGGGCAATGATCTCTCCGGTCGCGGGATTGACCGCCGCCATAGTATCCGGCTCCGTCCGCCATTCGCCGCCTATGAAATTGGCCGGCGCGTCTCTCATTGCGTAGCCACCATCCATTTTCAGATCTCCTTTATTCCGCCGCTGCTGCGAGCGTTTGATCATCGGTACCGATATCCTGGCCGGCAATGACCAGACCGGCGGCAAAGATACGTTCAGGCGCAACGACAATCTCGCCGCGCGTGTCTTCAAGGGAAAACGCGCCATTGCGCAATTCGAGGACGCTTGCATCCCCGGCCGAGCCAATCTTGAACGTTCCAAGCTCAGGGCGCTGCAATGCCTTGGCCGCATTGATGGTCGAGGCCGCGATGATGTCGTTGATCGACATGCCGAGCGCCAGGAATTTTGAAAGCGTCGTGACCTGATCGTAGGCCGGGCCCTCGATGCAGAGCGCATGAACATCGGAGGAGATGGTGTCCGGCAGGAAACCTTGCGCCATCATCGCGCGCGCCGTTTTCCAGGAGAAGGAGCCCATCCCGTGGCCGATATCGAAAAGGACGCCGCGTTGCCTTGCCTCGAGGATCTCCGGCTTGATCTTGCCTGCGCCGTCGACGGGCGCATTGGGGAAGGGCCGGAAACAATGGGTCAGCACATCGCCAGCACGCAAGCGCGAGACAACGGCCTCATAGGAGGGCGGCGGCTCATCGATGTGGGCCATCAGCGGCAGGCCCGTCTCGTCGGCAACCTGCAGCGCGACATCGAGAGGCTGGATACCGGCGGGACCGGAGGCGTGGCGACCGATACGCACCTTCACGCCAATGATGACGTCACGGTTGGCATTGATGACCTCGACTGCCTCACGCCCGGCAAGAAGCCGCATGTCATGGCCTTCGCCGATCATGATGTTCTTGGCAAAACCATAGATGCCGGCGAAGGAGATGTGCAGGTAGACGAGAATGCGGGCCGTGCTCCGCTCGATCACATGCTTGCGAAATCCCGGGAAATTTCCCGGTCCGGCACTTCCGGTATCGACGCAGGTCGAAACCGCGCTCTTGCGAGCAAACGCGTCCGGGTCCACACCGAGCGACGTTCCACCCCAGTAAACATGCGTGTGCAGATCGATCAGGCCGGGCGTCACGATCAAGCCGGAGACGTTTCGTTCTTGCGCGCCGGAAAGACCGTCCCCAAGCGCAGCCACCTTTCCGCCAGCAAAGGCGACATCGGTGATGCGGTCGATGCCCTGGGAAGGATCGATGACGCGACCATTTTTCAAAACGAGATCATAGGGCATGAATTCGGCTTTCAGTTTCCAAGAAATGCTGATTGATGCGGGTGCCGTCCTCGGCGGCGAAATAGCGGACAACGTCGGGGCTCGCGCAGAGGGTGATGCGTTCGCCCGAGGACAGGCCGGACGCATCGCTGCAGGTTGCCCGGACGATGTGGCCGGCGACGTCGACGTCGAGGAATTGGAAGGGCCCAGCGGGTTCGATAAGCACAAGCTCGCCCGAAAGTGTGAGACCACCATTGCCGCGGGATGCCGGCTTCAGGTCGTGGGGACGCACGCCGAGAATCTGGTCGGAACTTCCGCC
>NZ_RZRT01000106.1:0-6428 GCF_003998295.1 Mesorhizobium sp. M7A.F.Ca.US.011.01.1.1 | reverse complement strand
GGTTTAGGGTCGGGGGGGCGCACGCAGAGAATCTGGTGGGAACTCCCGCCACAGACATTGGCGGGTAAGAAGTTCATTTGCGGGCTGCCGATGAACCCGGCGACGAACTGGTTGGCAGGAGCCGAATAGACCTCCATCGGTGGCGCGAACTGCTGCACGACGCCATCCTTCATCACCGCGATCCGGTCGGACAGCACCATGGCCTCTTCCTGATCGTGCGTGACGAAGATGACTGTGATGCCGAGTGCCTTCTGCAGGCGCCGGATCTCGGTGCGCATGCGCACGCGCAGCGAGGCATCGAGATTGGAAAGCGGCTCATCCATGAGAAGTACAGAGGGGTTTCTGACGATCGCGCGGCCAACGGCAACGCGCTGGCGCTGGCCGCCGGAAAGCGCTGCCGGCAGTCGGTCGAGAAGAGCCTCGATGCCGAGAACGTCGGCTGCCCAGGCGACCTGCTTGCCAACGGTCGCTTCGTCCAGCTTCTGCTGGCGTAACGGAAAGGCGATATTTTCGCGCACCGTCATGTGCGGGTAGAGGGCGTAATCCTGGAAGACAAGCGCGATGTTGCGTTCACGCGGACCGAGATCCGAGATCTCCCTGTTGTCGAAGCGGATGGATCCCTCGTCGATATCCTCCAGGCCGGCGATGCAAAACAGCAATGTCGATTTCCCGCATCCCGACGGTCCGAGGAAGGAAATGAACTCGCCATCGTTGATCGAAAGATCGAGCCCTTTCAAAACGGCTATCGTCCCGAACCGCTTGTTAAGGCCCGTGATTTTGATCGATGCCATGGTGGTAGCTCCTTTCAGCCCTTGACCGCGCCGGAAAGCGCACCCTGGACAAGGTAACGTTGGAAGAAGAAGGCGACGGCCACGGGCGGCAGGATGGCAAGCACGCTGGCGGCGAAAAGCGGCCCATATTCATAGAAGCGGGCCTGGTTGAGAAAGCCCGCGATGACGACCGGGATTGTCTGCGTCTTGGGGGTCGAGGTCAGGATCATGGCAAAGAGGAACTCGTTCCAGGACACGAGGAAGCAGAAGATGAGCGCCGCGATGATGCCCGGCCGCACCACCGGCACCAGAACCTTGCGGAACATCGTCCAGCGGCTGCAGCCGTCGATCTGTGCCGCGCGCTCCAGGCTGAGGGGCACAGCTTCGAAGCTGGTCTTCATCATCCAGGCGGCAAGCGGCATCAGGATGGTTGAATATGCGATCACCAGACCGAGATGGGTGTCGATGAGCCCGAGCGTCCGGAACAGGACGAAGAACGGCAGAACCAGCGTCAGCGCGGGAACCATCCGCGTCAGCAGAAGCGCCCAGAGGCTGACGGCGAAGAAACGGTGACCGGCGTAGCGGGCAAAGCCGTAACCAGCCAAGGTCCCCAGTGCGACGTCGACGACGGAGACGACGATGCCGATGCCGAAACTGTTGAGCAGGGACAACGGCACGCGTGCGGCCTGCACGCTGGTCGTGCCTTGCGCCAGGAGCACCGCTCGATAATTCTCGAAAGTAAGGGTCGAGGGCACGATGGAGGGAGGCGTGCGGATCAGGTCGGTGGCTGGCGACAGGCTGATCAGGATCAGCGCGGCAACAGGCAGGAACGACCAGACGAAAATCGCAACGACGGCGAGCGCGAACAGGATCTTGCCCGTGTTGCGCGTGGCAATCGGGCCCATCAGCCTCTTCGGCTTCCATTCCGGCAGGACGACCATGGTAGGCCGCGGGCGGCCGGCTGTCGGCAGCCCTGGGGCTATCACCCCCGGCACAGTCGTTGTGGCTTTCCTTGGGCTGAGGAAGGCAAAATAGACGATCGCGAATGCAAGGCTGAGAAACGTCAGCACGTACAGAAGAGCGGCCCCTTCGCCGAACTTCAGAAACTGGAAGGATTGCATGTAGCCGAGCCAGGACAATGTGGTGGTCGCCGCGCCGGGGCCGCCGCGCGTCATGATCCAGATGATGTCGAAGGCCATGAAAGCATTGATCGTGGAGATGATCGTGGAGAAAAGCAGCGTCGGCTTGAGCCAGGGCAGCGTGATCGAGACGAAGCGCCTGACCGGCCCCGCGCCGTCGAGAATGGCCGCGCGGTGCAGGTTGCCCGGCATGGATTGCAGGCTGGAAAGAAGCATCAGGGTCGTCAATGGCGTCTGGTTCCAGACCTGGGTCAGTGCCACGAGGTTGAGGGCGCGGAAGCCGTCTCCGAACCATGCCCGTCCCCACGAACCGAGTCCTATGTCGTTGAGGAAACCGTTCAACAGACCGAAATTGCCCGCATAGATGAAGGACCACAGCACCCCGATCGACACAGGCGCCATGGCCCAGGGAACAAGGACTACACTGCGCAGAAAACCCCGGCCAGCAAATCGCTGGTTCAAAACCAGTGCGATCAGTGTTCCAAATATGGTCGTTCCGATGACCGCGATCGCGGAGAAATAAAGCGTGCGGCCAAGCGCATACCAGAAGTCCTGGTTCTGGAAGATCTTCGTATAATTGCCAAAGCCAACGAAAATCCAGCGTTTGGTGATCGGATTGGTGATGTTGAAGGACAGGTAGAAACTGTAGAGGAGCGGCAGGCCAACGATCAGGATCATCAGGATCAGTGTCGGGGCGACGGAGAAATAGGCAAAAGCCGGTAGGCTGATCCGCCGGCGGTTTTCGCGCGCAAGCGGCTCGGTTCTTTGCGACTGCAGTGTTATTGTCACGCGTCCTCGCACATCATCTGGGCCGGACCGCCGACAGTGCCTCGTCTGGCGATGTCGATGGAGGTTGATGCGGACGGAACAGCCGGTACCGATGACCGGCTGCCCCGGCATGTCCTACTGATACTGGGCCTTCAGCTCGGAAGCCTTGGACGCAAGCAATGCCACCAGCTCGTCGGTCGAGCTGCCCGAACGGATATATTCCTGAACCTGCTGCATCATGAACATATCCCATTCCGGGAACCAGATCGCCTTGCCGATCGAGCGTGACGTCGCCATGCCGAGCTGCTTGGCCGAAATGTCGAGGTCGCGCCATTTTGAAAAACTGGCGACGATCTCCGGATCCTGCATGACCTCCTTGTAGCCAGAGCCGAGACCGAACTCGAGTGCCCAGCGCTTGATCACATGATACTGGCCATCCTTGGCCTTGCCGCCGAAGAACTGGAGCAGGTCCCACACGCGCTCCTCATCGACGGGCTGCGCACCCATAAGATAGGCCGCCGTCCAGGCCATGGTCGAGCGGGTCGCGCCCGGCATGATCGCATTGCGCACCTTGCCCGCGATCTTGGAAACGGCGGGATCATTGGCGACCTTGTGGTTGTAATCATGGACGACCATGAATGTGTGGCGGCCGGAGGCATAGCTGGGTACCCCTTCGCCGGGCAAAGTCATGATGTCCTCGACGACCAGCTTTTCCTTGTAGAAGGTCTGGTTGATTTCGAGAATCTTGCGCAAGGCCGGCTCATCGACGAAGTTTCCATCGGCGTCGAAGACCTTGGCGCCCTCGGAATACCACGCCGCGAACATATACCAGGACATGTTCGGCCATTGCTGCTGCCACATCGCATGAAATGGTGCGTCGGATATGCCATCCTTCTTGAGCTTGCGGCAAACATCAAGAACGGCATCCCAAGTTTCCGGCGCCTGAGCCCCGGCTTTTTTGAGATGCTCCTCGTTGTAGAGGAAGGTATTGTAGCCGGCGTAGTAGGGGAGCCCGCACAGGGCCCCGCCGTTAGGCAGCGAAAGCGACTCGACGCTGACCGGGAACATGCCGGCCTTGATATCGGCAACGCCCGGCAGGCTCTCGATGTCACGGATCCAGTTGGCCGCGTGCCAGCGCGCAATGTAGTTCTCTTCGGAATACAGCATGTCGATATGCTGACCGCCGGTGAGCTTCGTTTCCGCCAAAGGGTGGTAGTCGCCCGATACGAGCTCGTAGTTCACGTTCTCGTCGTAGAGTTTCATGAACGTCTTGACGTTCTCTTCGACGATCTGCGGCTGGTATTGCCAGCCGACGAAGCTGATCGGTGTCGAGGGTGCCGCGAAAGCGCGAGACCCCATCATCGCTGCAGCGGACAACCCCGCCGCGCCTTGCAATATCTGTCTTCTGGACAGCAGGTGTCGTTCCAGCGAAGAAATCATGCCAGTTCCCCAATCGTTATAGCTTTTTGATTTCGGCCAACCGGCTGTGCCGGCAGATAACTTTCGGTATCTCCGACATGGAAGATAAACTGTAAGGCCGGTTAAGCTCTTGCTGCAGGGGAACTATGCCTAAAAATTTTTAGCTGTCCAACAAAATTTTTATTTCCGGATCATTTTTTGGCCGCCCTGAGCGTATGTTCATTTTTTGAGCTGTTTTTTGATCAAAAAAGCAAAAAATGGACTCTATCTGGGATCAGTCGCACAATGGTTGGGTCTGGGCCGCATCGCGTGCGATCGCCAGTTGCTGCTTGAGGCGGCGAAGTTTTTCCCGGCCCGCGTCCTTGCGCGCGATGGCAACGCCGTAAGAGATGATATCGATCGCGATCATGTAGGCGTAGCGAATTGACGCTGGGCTCAGAATGTCTTCGTCCGGGGGGCAGTCTATCGGCAGAAGTTCATCAACCGCGGCAGCAAGAGGTGTTCCGTTCGGAGTCAGTGCGATCGTTGTCGCTCCGTACTCGCGAGCGACGGTTACCGCCTTTTCAAGCTCGATATTGGCGCCGGTGAGCGAACAGCAGATGACAACGTCCGTGCGTTCCACTGCTGTTGCCAACATGAATTGCATCTGGTGGTCGTTACAGGGAATGACACGTATCCCCAACCGGAAGAAGCGGTTCTGAATCTCCTCGATAAGCCATGAGGAGACACCGCCACTCCCGAATGCGTAGAGCGTGTGACAGACGCTGATCTTGTCGACGACTGCCTGGGCGCGTTCGAGGTCGACGTTGTGATGCATGTCCGCAATGGTTTTCTGCGCCCGTTTGCTGACGCGCTCCGCGACTTCGGCGATGGATCCGGGCGGCGTCTGGGGTTCGAGATAACGGATGCCGATGCGCACCGACCCCATGATCTTGAGCTTGAGGTCCTTTAGACCGTCACAGCCCAACATGCGGGAAAATCGTGTGATGGTTGGCGCCGATACGTCGAGCCAAGCGGTGAGCTCCTCGATGGGCTTTTCGGCAAAGCTATGCGGCTCGCTCAAAATCGCGTGCGCAATCCGGCGGTTTGTTTTGGAAAACTGTGACTGCTGGTCGACAATTAGTCCGATAATGTCTTGTGCATTGCGCTTGTCGCCTTGGACGACCGCGCCTTCATTGGATTGCGATGTGCGATTTTCTTGCGACCGATTGCGAGCCATTGACTATCTCCTTTTAGGAATTGATCTCGCAACGTGGACGCGTGCCCAAGGCTGACAGCGATGGCACGCACGTCGTCTTCCGTCGCGACCGCTCGCTTTCGGAGTGCTTTCCAGCTCGTTGCATCAACTTACTTCACCCATACCGGCTATGATCAAGAGGATTTAGGAGCTCATAGACCCGAGCAAATTACGGTACCGCCTTTGCGTTCGATACCGCAAATCGGCGTGATGCTCGTAGGCATTTTCCAGCGACGTAGCTTTGGCTCGACTATCCGAGCAGTTTGTCAAGATTGCTTACGCTTCCCGCTCGTGCTTGGCCGGCCGCTGCATCAGGGTTTTCGGCGACGCCTGTTTCAGCCTGCAAGATCCGATTTCGGAAACAGTTCGGATATCCATTAGGTAGAACCCTCAGCGGTGCAGCAGAAAGCGGGTTCCACTCTTCGAGTCGCGACCTTCGATTCGGGCATAAATCGGTGGCAGGCCTTTCGTGCTGGAATGGCCTTTCCGACCAATAATGATGTGATCATGCACGGCGATGCCCAGCCGCTTGCCCTGTCGACGACTGGTGATCTCGATCCGACAGCTGCTTCTTGCCCTCGATTGTGCGTTGCTCGTTCAGCGCGTGGATCAGCGTTGATCCCTTTATGCAGCGCAGCCTTTGAGGACTGACACTGGGGCAGGGCGGTTGCATGACCCATTCATTTCAAGGAAATTTAGATCGTAGCTGCGCAAGCATGATCCAGAATGCCGGTGGGGTATTGACCTTGCCCCCAGTTTCTATCCAGTTTTGAGTTCGTTTCCGGCGTGGGTTGTGCCCTGCTGGGCGGGTGAAGGGACGGGCGCTGGCGCGGAGCCTTTGGCATAGCGCAGCGCGAGCGACCGTCGCGGATTGAAGGTGCCGGCGAACTCGGCCGGTGTCTGCCAGGCGATTTGGGAGTGCGGCCGGGCGGTGTTGTGATCGGCGCGCCACAGGGCGATGGCGACGCGCGCCTGAGCCAGCGAGGTAAACAGCGTCTCGTTGAGCAGTTCATCGCGCAGTCGGCCGTTGATGGGATGGACGGCCCCTGCACCCCGGCATCGGCGTGGCATAATGGCGGCCGGTGCATAACAGTC
>NZ_RZRT01000105.1:0-9019 GCF_003998295.1 Mesorhizobium sp. M7A.F.Ca.US.011.01.1.1 | reverse complement strand
CTCCTGGGCCAGCGCCAACGGAAGTCTCCCTCCCCCTTGTGGGGAGGGGTTAGGGGTGGGGGTCCGTGCCGGGCAGACATCTCAGGAATTCCATATGCGATAGCCCTGCCCCTCGTGGGGGAGATCGACCTTCATCAATGCCTTCGCAAACCTTCAGCATCCCGGCCGCAGGCCGAGCCCGCGACCGCGGGCCGCCGATCGTTCGGCGCCCCCGCGGAGGGCCCGCCGCGGCAGCGGCGATACGGCCCGTGAGCGAAAACTAAACGGCCGTCAGGCCGCCTTCTTCTTCGGCTGGATCAGGCCGCGCTCGACCAGCAGCTCGGCGATCTGCACCGCGTTGAGCGCCGCGCCCTTGCGCAGATTGTCGGAGACGATCCACATCGACAGGCCGTTGTCGATGGTCGAATCCTCGCGGATGCGCGAGATGAAGGTGGCGTCTTCGCCGGCCGATTCCAGCGGCGTGATGTAGCCCCCGTCCTCGCGCTTGTCCAAGACCTGGCAGCCCGGCGCCTCGCGCAGGATATCGCGCGCCTCGTCGGCGGTGATCGGCTTTTCGAACTCGATGTTGACCGCTTCCGAATGGCCGATGAACACCGGCACGCGCACGCAGGTCGCCGTCAGCTTGATCTTGGGGTCGAGCATCTTCTTAGTCTCGGCGACCATCTTCCACTCTTCCTTGGTGGAGCCGTCATCAAGGAAGACATCGATGTGCGGGATGACGTTGAAGGCGATGCGCTTGGTGAACTTCTTGACCTCGACGCCATCGGCGACGAAGACCGCGCGGGTCTGGGTAAAGAGTTCGTCCATACCTTCCTTGCCGGCGCCCGACACCGACTGGTACGTGGCGACGACGACACGCTTGATGGTGGCGAAGTCATGCAGTGGCTTCAATGCCACTACCAGCTGCGCCGTCGAGCAATTCGGATTGGCGATGATGTTCTTGCGCGTGAACAGCGAGATCGCGTCCGGGTTCACTTCCGGCACGATCAGCGGCACGTCCTGATCGTAGCGGAAGGCCGACGAATTATCGATGACGACGCAGCCCTGCTTGCCGATCTTCGGCGACCATTCCTTTGAGACGCTGCCGCCGGCCGACATGATGCAGATGTCGGTGTCGGAAAAATCATACTGGTCGAGCGTCTTCACCTTCAGCGTGCGGTCGCCGAACGACACTTCCGTGCCCTGGCTGCGCCGCGACGCCAGCGCCACGACTTCGCTTACCGGAAAGCCGCGCTCTTCCAGTATGTTGAGCATTTCCCGGCCCACATTGCCCGTGGCGCCGACGATCGCTACCTTGAAACTCATCGAAAAATCTCCTGTCCCTCTCCGCTTGGTTTTTGGAGAAACCCGCTGGCCGATGCGGGTTCCGTCCCCCGGGCCGAACCCGGGAGAGGGTGGTTAGGCCAAGGGAGTCACACCGTTTTGGTGGTGGTTTTGGCCATAGTTTTGCTGGAACGAGGGGACGCGCCGACGCGCCCGGCCCAATGATGTGCATTGAGGCTGGGGGCATCGAATGCAAGAAGAGCCATCAAAAGGCCGCGCATCGAAAAACGATCCCGTTCAAAGCGGGCTTTTACGCGGTTTGCGTCAAGAGTCAATTGCGACGAGCGTCCTGTTGCCCTGTACAATCGCGGCGGCACGAAGTACGAACGGCATGACCATCCGGCTCATGGAGCGTCCCGACGCCCGCCGAAGACAGGCCCATTGCTGGGCATATAAGAATCCGAATTCCGAAAGAGTAAGATGTCCAACTTCGATGCACTCGTTCCCGCGCTGGCAAGGGCGCTGGAAAAACGCGGCTATTCCGAGCTGACGCCCGTCCAGAAGGCGGTTGTGGCGCCGGAACTCGGCGAGGCCGATGCGCTGGTTTCGGCGCAGACAGGCTCCGGCAAGACGGTGGCCTTCGGCCTCGCTCTGGCGCCGACCCTGCTTGAGGGCGCGGAGCGCTTTGGCCACGCCGCCGCACCGCTGGCGCTGGCGGTGGCGCCGACGCGCGAACTCGCCTTGCAGGTGACGCGCGAACTGGAATGGCTCTACGAACTGACCGGCGCCACCGTGGCTTCCTGCGTCGGCGGCATGGACATGCGCTCGGAGCGGCGTGTGCTGGAGCGCGGCGCCCATATCGTCGTCGGCACGCCCGGCCGGCTGCGCGACCACATCACCCGGCGCTCGCTCGACATGTCGGCGCTGAAGGCGGTGGTGCTCGACGAGGCCGACGAGATGCTCGATCTGGGCTTTCGCGAAGACCTCGAATTCATCCTCGACGCCGCTCCTGCCGAACGCCGGACGCTGATGTTCTCGGCCACGGTGCCGCGCTCGATCGCCACGCTCGCGCAGGGCTATCAGCGCAATGCCGTGCGCATCTCGGCCGCCGGCGAGGAAAAGCAGCATCTCGACATCGAATACCGGGCGCTGAGTGTCGCCCAGCCCGACCGGGAAAACGCCATCATCAACGTTCTGCGCTATTACGAAGCCAAGAACGCGCTGGTGTTCTGCAACACGCGTGCCGCCGTCAATCATCTGACCGCGCGCTTCAACAACCGCAACTTCTCCGTCGTCGCCCTCTCCGGCGAGCTCAGCCAGAACGAGCGCAGCCATGCGCTGCAGGCAATGCGCGACGGCCGCGCAAAAGTCTGCATCGCCACCGACGTCGCGGCGCGCGGCATCGACCTGCCCAATCTCGAACTGGTCATCCACGCCGATTTACCGACCAACCCCGAAACGCTGCTGCACCGCAGCGGCCGCACCGGCCGCGCCGGGCGCAAGGGTGTCAGCGCGCTGATCGTGCCTAACAGCGCCCGCAAGCGCACCGAGCGGCTGCTGCAGAACGCCGGCCTCAAGGCGACATGGGCGAGCCCGCCCTCGGCCGACGACGTGATGCGGCGCGACGACGAGCGCATTCTTGCCGATCCCGCTTTCGACGAGCCGGTGAAGGACGACGAGCGCGGTTTCATCGACGCGCTGCTCGCAAGACATGGCGCCGAGCAAGTGGCTGCCGCCTTCGTGCGCCAGTGCCGCGCCAGCCGCTCGGCCCCCGAGGACCTCATGGAGATCGCGCCCTTCACGCCGTCGCGTGAAAGACCGGCAGGCGAAGGTTTCGCGCGCCGCGACGAGGCGCCCAGCCGTCGCGACGATTTCGGTGACAGCGTCTGGTTCTCGCTGTCGATCGGGCGCCGGCAGAATGCCGAGCCGCGCTGGCTCATCCCGATGCTGTGCCGCACCGGCAGCATCTCGAAGCGCGAGATCGGCGCCATCAAGATGCAGCCGGAAGAGACCTACGTGCAGATATCAGCCGACTGGGCCGACCGCTTCCTGGCCGCAATCGGTCCCGACCGCAAGCTGCAAGGCAACATCCTGGTGAAGCGGCTCGACGGTACGCCCGATCTGTCGCGCGCCGGCTACCAGCCGCCAAGCCCCGACAAGAAGCCGCATCGCGGCAAGGCGCCGTTCGATCCCAACGCGCCGAAGCGCAAATTCGAAAAACGTGCACCGGCAGCAGTCGATCAGCGCCCGGCCACCGCGCATGAGGCAAAGCCATGGGCGAAGAAGCCGGGCAAGCCAAAATTCGACACCACCGGCGCGCCCAAGCACAAGAAGGCGAAGAAGCGGCCCACCTAGAGCATTTCACCGTTTCACGGAAACGGCGATCTGCTCTAACTCTTTGTTTTGACGCAATTCTAGACGGAAAACCGCGTCACACTTTTCCTGGAATTGCTCTAGGACTTCGGCCGGAGGGACGCGCTTGCCTGCAGGCCAGCCTTGATGGCAGCCCAGCTGGCCGATGCCGGCGTCGGGCGATGCTGCTTTGCGATGCGTTCCGTCAGCGACGAGCGCCAGTCCGGGTCCTCCGCCATCCTGCGGATTGCAGCGTACCAGCCGGCCTGGTCATTGGAATCGATCGCCGGCATCAGCCCGCCGCTCGCCTCGATCAGCGCCGGCGCGGTCGAGACGATGACGGGAACGCCGAAATCGAGACATTCCGAGGCGCCATAGCCCCAGCCCTCGATATGCGAGGGAAAGACGCCAAAGGAAGCGCTGCGACAATATCGGATGAGCTCCTCATCGCTGATCGCTCCGGTGAACGTAACCCGCTCAAGCAATCTCGGATGGGCCTTGAGATAGGCGCGCAGCGGATCGATCATCCAGCCCCAGCGCCCGGCGCAGACGAGCCGCGGCAGCGTGACGCCCTCGTCGAGCGCCTGCTGCCATATCCGTGCCAGCAGGATGTGGTTCTTGCGCACTTCGATGGTCGAGCAATAGAGCACGAACGGCTCGTCGGCCTCGATGCGCGAAGTCTCGCCCATGCGCGAAGCCGTTTCGTACAGGATGGACGGCATCGGAAACCGATATACCACCGGCTGCGTGACGCCTGCCTGTTGCATATGATCGGTCAGCGTCGCACCAACTTCGTCGGATGCACAAAATGCCGGCGCGCCGGAACGCACGAGGTGCTCGAGATATGACCCGTAGCGAGCCTCGCCAGAGCTCATACCAACCATGTCGGGGCGCAGTGTCGGGATGAGGTCGTGGCAAAGAAACGCGAGGCCACCGGCGCGCCCGGAGACGGCGGCTCGGTCGTCCCCGGTCAGAATGTGATGGCTGATCAGGACAAAGCCGCGTTCAGTCTCGTCCGGTTGGCTTGGAACCTGACGCGGGGCCGACGGGGTCCGCGCCCGCTGGTACAGCCGATAGGCCCGGATCAGCAGCCTGGTCGCCTGATAGGCAATCCCTTTGCGGCCATGGGTCACCGTCTTTGCGAGATGGCGGTCGGCGTCGCGCTTGCCCCATGGCTGCTGCCTCACCGCTTCGAGGGCCTGCGACATCGCCGTGCGTCTCCCAGGCCATCGTTTGAGGCGCCAGGGTGAAATCTCGCCCGTCGCGACATGGTCCTGCTCGAAAGGAGCGAGGGGGCGAAACCGGCCTTCCCACGGTCGGAACGCCACCACCTCCACGCAAGGGTCGGGATCGGCCAGGGCTGCGCTGACGAGAAAGCTTTCCACCCGCGGGATGCCGACAAGTCCCTGGCCGGACGGCCAGAACGTCAGGCCGGTGGCGTCGATGGCCAGCCTGGGAGGTCTTCTTTCCACTCCATCTTCAATCACGGTTTTACTGTCGGGACTCTCGACTGTCATGTTCTGCTTCTGTCGAAGGCGGTTGCACTCGATGCCTTATGCTTCATTTGCCGCGAAGAGGGTAGCCATGCTGGCTTGCCCATCGGCTCGGGCCTGTGCCACCTTCGGCTGGGACGTGGCGAGCGGGGGGTTGGCGAAATGCGGGGCGAAGTGCTTCACTACGACGAGGACCAGGGCTTTGGCTTCATATCCGGGGCCGACGGCAACCGTTACACCTTCACCCGCGAGAACCTGCGCCGGCAGATCGCCATGCCCAATGGCACGGCCGTCGAGTTCCAGCCGGGTGGCGGCCAGGCGCGCGACGTCTTTTCGATCGCTGCTCCGACCGCCGCAGACTCCGGCATCAAGGCCGCACCGGCCCAAGCCAGCGTTCCACCTGCAACAGCGCCTCCTGCGCAGCATTTCGGCCGGTCTTCCGAGACAGCCGAGCCCAGCGATCTCTGGGGCTATTTCTGGCGTGGCTTGACGCAGAACTATTTCAATTTCGCCGGTCGCGCCCGTCGCAAGGAATATTGGGGTTTTTTCCTGTTCTGGGTGGTCTCGCTGCTTGTCATCGGCGGCATCGGCCTTTTCGCCGACAACGAAATGGGCAATTTCGACAGCAGCGTATCGGCGGCGGTAACTGTTGGCCTTTGCGGCACCTTCGTTCTGGCGACATTGCTGCCCAGCATCGGCATGACCGTTCGCCGCATTCATGACATCGGCCTGTCGGGCTGGCTTTATCTGGTGGTGCTGATCCCGACGATCGGCAGCCTGATCATCCTGGTCTTCGCACTGATCCCGACGCAGGCCCGGGAAAACCAGTGGGGGCCGGTGCCGGCGGGTGTCAGGGTCTAGCCGCCTTCAACGCGTCACCCGAAAGCCTGAGAAAGACCTTCTGGCCGTGGCGCTCGGCGCCAAGCCGGCCGTAAAAACGCAGCGCGCCTTCGTTCCAGTCCTCGGTGGTCAGGTCGATCCGACCGATGCCTTCGCGCAGGCAATGATCGGCGAGAAAGCCGATCAGAGCCCGGCCGACGCCGGCGTTGCGGATGTTGTCCCGCACGAACAAATCCTTGAGGATCAGCAGCCGCTCAAGATCGATTCCGGGATGCGCGATCGCCACCGACGCCAGGCCGCGGACCTCGCCCTCGATGAAGGCAAGCGCGAAATGCGGGTAGGCCGGGCTTTCCTCGCCAAGCCATTTTCGTGCGGCAGACACGGCCCGGCTGGCATCGAGAGGTGGCTGCCGGTAGTGAACCGCCATCTCGCACAATATGGCCGCGAGCGCCGTCGCGTCCTCGATCGTCGCCCAGCGGACGTCGACCGTCACGATATCAGCCCAGGAATTTGGCGATGATCGCGTCGCCCATCTGAACCGTACCGACCTCGGTCATGCCATCGGACATGATGTCTTTCGTCCGCAGGCCCGCGTCGAGCACGGCGGCGATCGCGCTTTCGACGCGGTCCGCTTCCTCGACCATGCCGAAGGAATAGCGCAGGCACATGGCGAAGGAAGCGATCATGGCGATCGGGTTGGCGATGCCCTTGCCGGCGATGTCGGGGGCCGAGCCGTGCACCGGCTCGTAAAGCGCCTTACGCTTCTTGGTCTTCACGTCGGGCGCGCCGAGCGAGGCCGACGGCAGCATGCCGATCGAGCCGGTCAGCATGGCGGCAATGTCGGACAGCATGTCGCCGAACAGATTGTCGGTGACAATGACGTCGAACTGTTTTGGCCAGCGCACCAGCTGCATGCCGCCGGCATCGGCCAGCATGTGGTCGAGCTTGACGTCTGAGTAACGCGCCTTGTGGGTCTGGGTGACGACCTCGTTCCACAGCACGCCCGACTTCATCACATTGCGCTTTTCCATCGAAGTGACGTGGTTCTTGCGGGTCCGCGCCAGCTCGAAGGCAACGCCCGAAATGCGCTCGATCTCGAACGTGTCGTAGACCTGCGTGTCGATGCCGCGCTTCTGGCCGTTTCCGAGATCGATGATCTGCTTGGGCTCACCGAAATAGACGCCGCCGGTCAGCTCGCGCACGATCAATATGTCGAGGCCTTCGACCACCTCCTGCTTGAGCGAGGAGGACGCCGCCAGCGCCGGGTAGCAGATGGCCGGGCGCAGATTGGCAAACAGCTCCATGTCCTTGCGCAGCCGCAGCAGGCCGGCCTCAGGGCGCACCTCGTAGGGCACCGCATCCCATTTCGGACCGCCGACGGCGCCGAACAGCACCGCGTCGGCCGCCATCGCCTTTTCCATGTCGGCATCGGAGATCGCCGCGCCATGCGCGTCATAGGCGCAGCCGCCGACCAGCCCCTCATCGGTGGCAAAACCGCTGCCGAGCTTGTCGTTCATGACCGCGATCAGTTTCTTGACCTCGGCCATGGCCTCGGGACCGATGCCGTCACCGGGGAGCAGGAAAAGATGCTTCGTTGCCATGGAGAAACCGTCCTGGAAAGAATTTGAACCGCGGCCTTGCTAAACGCCAAGCCGGTTGTGCGCAAGGGGACGAGAAGCGCTGCGACGCAAACAGGCGCGGCTGTTTGGCGCTATGCTGCACTCCGCTGGCCTGCCCGCCTTCTCCGGACCTGGGTTCCTCGCCCCTGCCAAAGGCGGGGGAGAGGTGGCCGCGAAGCGGCCGGAGAGGGGGCTTTCGTAGGGCACTGGCTTAGCACGCGCGCAATCGCTCGCCTGGATACGGCAGCGCCATTCCCCCTCTCCGTCTCGGCTTCGCCGAGCCACCTCTCCCCCACTTCGTGGGGGCGAGGAACCCAGGCTAAACCTTCACCGATGCGAGAGAATGTTGACCAGCCTGCCGAACGGATCGCGGACATAGAAGCGCCGCACGCCCCAGGGCTCGTCGGCCGGTCCGTATTCGATGGCGAAGCCGGCGGTCTTTATGGCATCGAGCGCTGCATCGACATCGTCGACCTCGATCGACAGATCCGGCACCGGCGTGCCGGAACCGCCTTGCGCCATGAAGCTGATTTGGACATCCATTTTTGCTTGCGAGCCGTAGGTTGTGATCCAGCCGAGGTCCATGAGCATGTCGAGGCCGAGCGCGTCCTGGTAGAAGCGCTTCGCCGCCGCGATGTCGGATGTCTCGATATTGGCAACGATGCGCCGGACTTTCATCGTCGGTCGCCTTTCAAGCCGTGCGCCGCAGCGCCGTCACCTCGATCTCGATCTTCATTTCCGGTTTGTTGAGCTGGCAGACGATCATCGTCGCCGCCGGCCTGATATCGCCGAACGTCCCGCCCAGAATCGGGAAGACGATGTCCACGAAGGCCTGGTCGGTGATGTAGTAATGCGCCCGCACCACGTCAGCCATGTCGAAACCGCCATCCTGCAGCGCCTTGGCAATCGTCGCCAGGCAATTGCGCGTCTGCGCCTCCACCGTCTCCGGCATCGTCATGGTCGCATAGTCGTAACCGGTCGTTCCGGAGACGAAACACCAGTCGCCCTGCACCACGGCGCGCGAATAGCCCGCGGTCTTTTCGAAGGGGGAGCCGGTGGAGATGAGTTTTCGCATGGGTGTCCTCGCGATGGTTGCGGAGATTTTGCAGGGAAGGGGCAGGGCTGACCATGGGCCAGAGGTAACCAATTGTTGCTACGAGCCGGAGCTCCGACCATGGAGATTAGCCGAACCCCTCGCGTCTTCGTCATCCTATGGCGAAGCAAGGAGCGAAGCGACGCGGCGCAGACCATAGGATCCATGCCGCGACTTCAAAGCGTTGCAGCGGTTCAGAATTCTGCTCCGCCGCACCCTCCGACAACCGTCACGGCATGGCAACTGTGTTCATGCGAAAGCTTTTTTATCACGGATGATGGCGTTTAGGACGACGAGGAGCTTCCTTGCGACGGCGATGATAGCCTTCTTCTTTGACGCTGAGCGAGCTGCGATGGCGC
>NZ_RZRT01000104.1:0-9756 GCF_003998295.1 Mesorhizobium sp. M7A.F.Ca.US.011.01.1.1 | reverse complement strand
GCGCCATCGCAGCTCGCTCAGCGTCAAAGAAGAAGGCTATCATCGCCGTCGCAAGGAAGCTCCTCGTCGTCCTAAACGCCATCATCCGTGATAAAAAAGCTTTCGCATGAACACAGTTGCCATGCCGTGACCTTGGCCGAGGAATGCAGCGGAGCAGAACTCTTCATCGTAGCGACGCTTTGAAGTCGCGGCATGGATCCTCGGGTCTGCGCTGCGTCGCTGCGCTCCTTGCTCCGCCCGTGGATGACGAAGCGATGGGCGGATTTGGCCGATCTCGAAGCCGCACGCGGTGCCCAGCACCTACCCACTCACCGCCGGCCTTCTCCCTCTCCACGGCATCTCCTGCTCCAACTGTGCCGACGCGGCCAGCACCGTCGCCTCGTCGCCGTAGCGGCCGACCAGCTGCACGCCGATCGGGACGCCGCCTTTCGACCAGCCGAGCGGCAGCGAGATCGCCGGCTGGCCGGAGATGTTGAAGGGGAAGGCAAACACCGAGTCCGCCCATTTGGCGTTGTAGCGATCGATGTCTGTTTCCGACATGTCGTAATAGCCGAACGGGCGCGGCAGCTGCGTCAGGGTCGGGGTGATGAAGAGATCGTAGGCGCCGAGGTCGCCGACGATGTCGCGGCCGACCTGCCTGAGTTGCTCGACATCGGAGATGTGCCTGATGCCGCTGGTCGAGCGGCCGCGCTCGATGATCGCAAAGGTGACCGCCTCCACGTCGTTTGGCGTCACCGGCCGGCCGATGACCGTTTCAAGGTAGTCGAAGGTCGCCGCCGTCTGCACGCAGGTCATGTTGGTGTAGGTCTTCCACACAGCATTGGCGTCGAGCGGCATGTCATGCTCCTCGACATGGTGGCCGAGGCGCTCGAGTGCCGCCACGGTCGCCAGCACCGCCGCCTTCACCTCCGGATCGATCGCCGTGCCGTTGGGCGGCGTGACGGAAAAGCCGATGCGCAGCTTCTTTGGCGCCCGCGCCGAGAGGCTGAGCCAGCTGCCATCAGGAACCGGCGGCGTATAGGGGTCGCCCGGCAGCGCGCCGGCAACCGCATCGAGATAGGCCGCGGTGTCGCGCACGGTGCGCGAGCAGCAGAGAAAATAGGCGCCGCCATACCAATAGTCGCCGAACGGCGCGAGGCTGACACGTCCGCGCGACGGTTTTAAGCCCACAACGCCGCAGCAGGAGGCCGGGATGCGGATCGAGCCGGCGCCATCGCTGGCCTCGGCGATCGGCACCATGCGCGACGCGATGGCCGCGGCAGCGCCGCCGCTCGAGCCGCCGGGCGTGATGCCTTCCTTCCACGGATTCTTCGTCACACCGTAGAGTTTTGGTTCCGTGGTGATCGACCAACCGTTCTCCGGCGCGTTCGACTTGCCGACCAGCACCAGCCCGGCCGCCTTCATGCGGCGAACGACCTCGGTGTCGAAATCGGCGACAACGTCCTTCAGGTAGAATGAGGAGTTGGTGTTCGGTGCCCCGGTCCAGGACGAGGCGAGCTCCTTGAGCAGGAACGGCACACCGGCGAAGGGCGCTGATGTGTCGACCGTTTCGGCCTGCGCCCGCGCCATGTCGTAGAGGCGATGGATGACCGCATTGAGCGCCGGGTTGAGCCGCTCGACCAGCGTGATCGCTGCCTCCACCAGTTCCGCCGGTGAAACCTGGCCGCTGTGCACCAGTCCAGCCAGGTCGAGCGCGTCGGACTCGGCATAGGTTTTCAGCAGACTTTCGGTGACCATGTCTCTCTCCTCTGGCGGATGGCTTGTGTTGTCTCGCCGTATAACCACGTTCGGGCAGCGGCCCCCTCACCCAGCCTCCGCTTCGCTCGGCTGACCTCTCCCCAAGGGGGAGAGGAGATTGTCGATGCCAGAGCCAACCTCTTCTCCCCCACGGGGAGAAGGTGGCCGCGAAGCGGCCGGATGACGGGGCTTGCCAGCAGCCGGATTGCGTCAGGCCAGGTCGACGGTCCGCCCGAGCGCAATGCTCTGTTCGGCGGCGAGCACGATGCGCAGGCTGTTGACCGCCGCATCCATCTGCTCTGTCAGATCGAGATCCTCGCGGATGGCGCGCAGGAAGAAGGCCTGCTCGC
The DNA here is from genome assembly GCF_003998295.1 of Mesorhizobium sp. M7A.F.Ca.US.011.01.1.1. Taxonomy (NCBI): domain Bacteria; kingdom Pseudomonadati; phylum Pseudomonadota; class Alphaproteobacteria; order Hyphomicrobiales; family Phyllobacteriaceae; genus Mesorhizobium; species Mesorhizobium sp. M7A.F.Ca.US.011.01.1.1. The sequence goes on along the minus strand of NZ_RZRT01000104.1, from coordinate 7,669 downwards.
GGTCGCAGAGTTCCTGATGACCAGGCTCGTCCTCCATGCTGACGATCTCGTCGGGCTTCGAGAAATTCTTGTCGCCGTCGACTTGCGCGTAATGGATCTTCAGCGCGTCAGTCTTGGTGTGGCGGTCGATGTCGGCGGAGTTCGATACCTCGGCGGTGTCGGCGGCGCTGCTCGCCTGCTGTCCGGCGACGATCGACACCGCGCCCTTGGGGCCGACCACGTCCTTCACGAAATAGGCCGTCTCGCTCATCATCGGGCCCCAGCCGGCTTCGTACCAGCCGACCGAACCGTCATCGAAGGTGACGTGCAGGTGGCCGTAATTCTGCTTGTCGGCCTCCGCCCAGAGCTTGGCGCCGATGCCGTGCACGCGCACCGGTTTGGCGCCGGTCAGCTGGCACATGACGTCGACATAGTGGACGCCGCAATCGACGATCGGGATCAGCGAATCGATCAGGTTCTTGTGCCAGTGCCAGGCGCTGCCGCTGCTCTGCTGGTTGAGGTTGAGCCGCATCACCAGCGGCTTGCCGAGCGTCTTGCCGACCTCGATGAACTTGATCCATGACGGGTGGACGCGCAGGATATAGCCGAGCACCAGCTTGCGGTTCTTGGCGCGCGCCGCCGCGACAACCTTCTCGGCATCCTCATTGTTGGTGGCGAGCGGCTTTTCCATGAACACATGGCAGTTGGCGGCGATTGCCTTCAGCGCATATTCGGCGTGTGTGTTCGGCCAGCTGTTGATCGAGACGGCGTCCGGTTTTGTTTCCTTCAGCGCCTGGTCGAAATCCTCGTAGAGTGGGTAGCCGGCTAACTCTCCTGGTATCTTCGTGTTGCTCTTGATCGAGCGGCTCATAATGCCGACGATCTCAAAACCGTCGAGCCGGTGGTACGCGCTGGCATGCGACGCACCCATATTGCCGAGACCCACCACCAGCACTTTTACCTTGTCGGACAAATCCGCCTCCCAATTGATTGAATTGTGGACGGCGATCAGCGCCGCCGCTCACTGCCCTTCCTCTCCCCCGTCGATCGGGGGAGAGGTGTCGAGCGCAGCTCGACGGAGTGGGGGTCGACCTTCGCCGCCCGCCTAATATTTCTTGCGCGTCGGATTGTGCCTGTCTTGCGGCGACTGCGCGTTTGGCGAACGCCTTCCCCCACTCCGTCGCCGCTTCGCGGCGCCACCTCTCCCCCCTCCGGAGGGAGAGGAAAGGAGCCCGGCAGGGCAATGAGGGGCGGCGCCGACATGATCCGTTTGCGCCCCTACTTCACCGCCGAATCGAACAGATGTGCCTTGATCTTCTCGACATCGAGCGCGGCGAAACCTTCCGACAGCTTGTATCCGTCAGCATCGGCCTTGACCTTGGCCTTGTCGAAATCATTGGCCGGGCCGATCAGATCGTTGGTGCAGACGTCCTCGGCCTTCACCGGAGCGGTGATCTGGCCGATCTTGTGGATCTCGTCGAAGAAGCCCTGCCAGCTCGCCATGTCGTGCGAGCCCCAGCCGCCGCGCTTGTCCATGTCGCCACGGAAGACATTGATCTGCTGCAGGATCGAGGTGGTGCCAAGCTCGGGCCCGAGATTCTTGGCCAGCGTCGGGAACTGCTCGAACACCGCTTCGACGGCCGCGCGTGGATTCTGGTAGCCGAATTCGAGGCCCATCGCCCAGCCGCGCAGATACTTTTCCAGGAACGCCTTGCGGTCGGGATCCTCGAGGTCGGCGGCACGGACGACGAAAGTGTTGGCCGGCAGCTTCGAATTCTGCACGCCGAGCCAGTATTCGAAGTCGAGCCCCTTGGCGATCCATTCGGCGCGCAGGCCTTCCCACGACAGGGCAGCGTCGCCCTGGCCGCCGGCCAGCGCCGTGCCCCAGGTCGGCCAGCCGGCCTCGACATATTTCACCTTCTTGATGTCGACGCCTTGCGCGGCCAGCAGCGGGTCGGTGATCGACTGCCAGGCGGCGGAGCCGAGCAGGATGGTCTTGCCTTCCAGCTTCTTCAGATCGTTCGATCCCTCACCCTTGCGGAAGGCGATGCTGAACGTGTCGCGGGCGCCCATGTGGAACACCGACTTCAGCTTCATGCCGTTCTGGATGGCGAAGGAGAACACACCGGGCGACGGGAAGCCCATATCGGCCTGGCCGACATCGACGAACTTCACCGTCGCGGTGCCGTCCGACGGCCCCGGCTGCATGTCGGTGTCCAGCCCATCGAAATAACCGGCCTTCTTGGCCGCCCAGTAGGGATAGTCGTCGAGCACTTCGAGCGTGCCGCGCGGCGAGATCCAGGTGAATTTTCCATAAGCCTCGGCCCTGGCCTTGAGGCCGGTGGCGCCGAGCGTCGTGGCCGTCACCAGCCCAGCGCCGGTCACCTGCAGGAAAGTGCGGCGGCTGATCCCCGCCGGGTTGATCGAGTTCTCTTTGGTCATGGCATTCCCCTTTTTTGTTTGATGTCGGTCTCTTGCCGCCCGCCTCCCGGGCGTCGTCTTACCCTTTGTGTTCAAGCCTCCCAGCTCGCCCATTTCTTGCCGATCAGGAAGAACAGCACGTAGATCAGGATGCCGAGCGTCGACAGGATCAGCACCACCGCGAAGAACTGCGGCATCTGGATCATCGACGAATAGGTGGTCAGCCGGTTGCCGAGGCCGAAACCGCCGCCGACCATCTCGGCGCCGACCGCAGTCAACAGGCCGAAGATGGCGCCGATCATCAGCCCGACCAGGATCATCGGTAGCGCCATCGGCGCACGGATCTTCCAGAAGATCTGCAAGGTGCTGGCGCCATAGGAGCGCGCCAGCGCGATCTTGGCGCTGTCGACGCGGCGAAAGCCGGTCGCGGCATTGATCATCACCATCGGCCCGGCGGCCAGCGCCACCGCGATGATGCGCGGCGTGTAGCCGAAGCCGAAGCGCAGGATCAGAAGCGGCACCAGTGCCAGCATCGGCGTGGTGACCAAGAGCAGGATGTAGGGCGCGACGATCTTCTCGGCGAACGGGAACTGTGTGATGACGGCAGCCAGCACCAGGCCGACGATGGCGCCGATAGTGAAGCCGGACACCAGCTCGACAAGCGTGTAGCCGAGATGTGGCGCGATTAGCGGAAACTCGTCGAACAGCGCATAGGCGATCGAGCTTGGCGGCGGCATGATGTAGAGCGGCACATGAAACAGCCGCAGCGCCAGTTCGATGCCGCCGATGATGATCACCGCCACGGCAAGAATGGCCGCCACCTCCTTGCCCGACTTGATGCCGGGGCCGCTGGCGAAGGCCGACAGATTGGTCAGGCTGACCTCATGGCCGTCGCCCGACTTGGCACCAGACTTGGACTTGGAGAATTCCGGGATCGTGTCGCTCACGGCCTGATCCTCACGATCTCGGCGCTCGGGCGCTCCGGGGCTTTTGGCCGCGTGCGTTCGCCGACAATGTCCATCTTGATACGGTTGGTGAGGTCGAAGACCTCCTTCGTCGCCATGATCTCCAGCGAGCGTGGCCGCGCAAACGGCACGCGATACTCCTTGGCGACGCGGCCCGGCCGGGCGCTCAGCACCACCACCCGGTCGGAGAGGAAGATCGCCTCCTCGATCGAGTGGGTGATGAAGACGATGGTTGTCTTGGTGTCGAGCCAGATCTCCTCGACCAGCCGGTTCATCTCCTCGCGGGTGAAGCTGTCGAGCGCGCCGAACGGCTCGTCCATCAAAAGCACCGAGGGCTTCAGCGCCAGCGCCCGCACGATCGCCGCGCGCTGCTGCATGCCGCCCGACAACTCGCGCGGAAATTTGCCGCCGAAGCCGTCGAGCCCGACCCGGTTGAGCAGATGCGCGATCCACGCCCGGTCCGGCTTCTCGCCCTTGATCTCGAAGGGGAAGCGGATGTTGGCGTCGAGATTGCGCCACGGCAGAAGGTTCGCTTCCTGGAAAACGATGCCGATATCGGGATGCGGACCGGTGATCGCCTTGCCGTCGAGCCGGATCTCGCCGCTGGTCAGGCTGTGCAGGCCCGACATCGACCACAAGAGCGTGGTCTTGCCGCAGCCGGAAGGGCCGACGATCGAGACGATTTCATTGTCGCTGACATCGAGGCTGCAGCGGTCCAGCGCCAGCAGGTCGCCGGAGGCCGTATGATAGATCTTGGTCGCGACCTGCACGCCAAGCTTCGGCTTTTTTGCATCGCCTGTATTCATCTGCCCCCCGGGAAGATTGCGCGATGATCCATTGGCTCATCCCAGCGAAAATCAGTCTGTAACTATCCTACTTTCCTGTCAAGCGCCGGCGATGATAACTGTACCACGAAAATCGGGTGATACACCTACCTGGTTGTTTTAATGGTGTTTTCACGCCCTTGAAATGCATGTTGCTTTCCTACATACTTCTGGGCTGACACGGACTGGAGAGGAGAGGAGGAAGGTGAGCTTTCCCCAACGACACGCTGCGGTTGCGATGCGGTCGGGCACGTGGAGCCAAGGCGTGCAAACATGCTAAGACCGCAGCCTCGCAACCCAGGGAAAGACAGGACCCCATGACCGAAGCTGGCAGCCAGGACGAGCCTGTTCCAGACCCCGATGCCGAGGGGCGCGATCCTGTCCGGCGCATTCCCGACATCATCTCGCTGGTCAAGGATTCCTATAGCGAATTGCGCCCGGCCGAACGCCGTGTCGCCGATGTCGTGCTCGATGATGTCAAATATGCCGTCGACGCCTCCAATGCCGCCCTTGCCCAGCGCGCCGGGGTCAGCGAACCGACGGTGACCCGGTTCTGCCGCGCCATCGGCTGCGAGGGTGTGCGCGACTTCAAGCTGAAGCTGGCGCAGAGCCTCGTCGTCGGCGCGCTCTATCTGGCCAAGTCGCCCTCCGTCAGCAATGACAATGGCATGCCGTTCTGGAACGCCGTGTTCGGCGAGGCGCGCCGGGCGCTGCAGGAGGCCGAGCGGCAGCTCGACCCGGCGCAGCTGCAGAAAGCCGCCGAGCTGATCGCCAAGGCGCGCCAGGTTACGGTCTTCGGCCTCGGCGGCAGCTCCTCGGCGCTGGCGCAGGAAACCCAATACCGGCTGTTCCGCTACGGCATCACAGTCAGCGCCCAGTGCGACCCCTATCTGATGCGCATGACCGCCTCGACGCTCAAGCCGGGCGATCTGGTGATCGCCATTTCGGCCACGGGACGCACCCGCGAAGTGATCGAGGCCGTCGAGCTCGCCAAGCATTACCGCGCCAACGCGATCGCGGTGACCGCGCCCGACACCGAACTCGCCCGCGCCTGCGACGTCAGGCTGACGGTGGCGGTGCCCGAATATCCCGACACGCTGAAGCCGACGGCCTCGCGCTTCGCCTTCCTGGCGGCGATCGACCTTCTGGCGGTGGCCTCGGCCTACAAGCTCGACGGTTCGGCCCGCGAGACGGTGCGCCGCATCAAATACAACGCCCAGATCCACCGCACCGGCAAGGAGATGGAGCCGCTCGGAGACTAGCTCCCTTCTCCCCGTTCACGGGGAGAAGGTGCCGGCAGGCGGATGAGGGGCGGCGCCGCGTTCGACAATTGAGATTTTTACGCCGTGTGCGGCGTGTTGCAGGAAGAGGGAAAGACATGCTCGAGATAGCCCCATCGAAACAGGCAGCCGCATGGCTCGGGTCCTTTGACAAGGCACTCGAAGCGGGAGACGCGGCGGCCGCGACCAACCTGTTTGTCGATGACTGCTACTGGCGCGATCTCCTGACCTTCACCTGGAACATCACCACCATGGAAGGCCGCGAGGCAATCGCCGACATGCTGAAAGCTGCGCTGGCGACGACCAAGCCCAGGGCATGGCAGCTGACCGGCGAGGCGATCTCGGACGAAGGCACCATCGAGGCCTGGTTCAGCTTCGAAACCGCGGTGGCGTCAGGCGAAGGCATCATGCGGCTGCGCGACGGCCGCTGCCGGACATTGTTCACGGCGATGACCGACCTCAAGGGCTTTGAGGAGCGCAAGGGGGCGAAGCGGCCGCTCGGCGTGCGCCACAAGGCCGATCCAAAGCGCGAGACCTGGTCGGAGGCGCGGGCGCGCGAGACGCGCGAGCTCGGCACCGAGGAACAGCCCTACTGCCTGGTCATCGGCGGCGGCCAGGGCGGCATCATGCTGGGGGCGCGGCTGCGCCAGCTCGGCGTGCCCACCATCGTCATCGAGAAAAATGCGCGGCCGGGCGATTCCTGGCGCAACCGCTACCGCACCCTCGTGCTGCACGATCCGGTTTGGTACGACCATCTGCCCTACATCCCCTTCCCCGAAAACTGGCCGGTGTTCACGCCCAAGGACAAGATGGGCGACTGGCTGGAAATGTACACGCGCGTCATGGAGCTCAATTACTGGGTCGCCACCAAATGCCTGAGCGCGTCCTATGATGAGGCCGAAAAAGTCTGGACCGTGGTCGTCGACCGCGTCGGCCGCCACATCACGCTGAAGCCGAAGCATATCGTCTTCGCCACCGGCGCCTACGGCCCGCCACGGCGGATCGATCTTCCGGGCGCCGACCGGTTCAGGGGCGAATTGCTGCACTCCAGCCAGTATGCCAGCGGCGAGAAATTCCGGGGCAGACGTGTCGCCGTCATCGGCGCGGCAAGCTCCGGCCACGATGTCTGCGTCGACCTCTGGGAAAGCGGCGCCGAGGTCACCATGATCCAGCGTTCACCGACGACGGTGGTCAAATCGAGCACGCTGATGGAAGTCGGCTTCGAGATCTTCTCGGATGACGCACTGGCGCGCGGCATCACCACCGAGAAGGCCGACATGATCGTCGCCTCGACGCCGTTCGCGCTGGTGCCCAAGGGCCAGCGGGCGCTCTACGAGGTGATCAAGGCGCGCGACGCGGCCTTTTATGACCGCTTGCGCGCCGCCGGCTTCGCCCTCGATTTCGGCGACGACGAGACCGGCCTTCTGATGAAGGCCTACCGCACCGGCTCCGGCTACTACATCGATGTCGGCGCTTCCGACCTGATCATCGACGGCAAGATCGGCATCCGCAGCGGCGTCGCCATCAAATCGCTGACCCCGAGCGGCATCCTGTTCGAGGACGGCAGTGAACTCGCCGCCGACGCCATCATCGCCTGCACCGGCTATCAGTCGATGAACGAGAATGTCGCTGCGATCGTCTCGCGCGAAGTCGCCGACAAGGTCGGCCCGTGCTGGGGTCTTGGCTCGGGCGTCAAGGGCGACCCGGGACCGTGGCAAGGCGAGCTGCGCAACATGTGGAAGCCGACCGCGCAGGAAGCACTGTGGTTCCACGGCGGCAATCTGGCGCTGTCGCGCTTCTATTCGAAATATGTGGCGCTGCAGATCAAGGCGCGGATGGAAGGGATTGAGACGCCGGTTTACGGGGCACCGAGCAATTCAAGCAACGAGCGTCCTATGGATTCGTCATCCTAGGGCGAAGCAAGGAGCGAAGCGACGCGGCGCAGACCCTAGGATCCATGCCGCGCCATTCGTGCACGCGAAAGCGGACCAGAATCGGCTTTCAATGCACCAACGGCGATGAAGGGCCTATCGAACAACCATCCTGATCCGTCGCATTCTTCGGCAATGGTCACGGCATGGCAACTGTGTTCATGCGAAAGCTTTTTTATCACGGATGATGGCGTTTAGGACGACGAGGAGCTTCCTTGCGACGGCGATGATAGCCTTCTTCTTTGACGCTGAGCGAGCTGCGATGGCGC
>NZ_RZRT01000103.1:0-9995 GCF_003998295.1 Mesorhizobium sp. M7A.F.Ca.US.011.01.1.1 | reverse complement strand
GGCTTGGGCCACCGCGGCGCCGGCGCCGCCGGCTCCCAGCAGCAGCACCTCCCGACGCTTCTCTCCGGCCAGCCCGTGGCGAAAACTCTCCTTGAACCCCCACTTGTCGGTATTGTGGCCGATGCGCCGGCCGCCCCGGAATACCACGGTGTTGACCGAGCCAAGGATCTCGGCCGCCTCGGAAAGCTCGTCGAGCAGCGGGATGATTTCCTGTTTGTAAGGGAACGTGACGTTGAAGCCGGTGAAGCCGAAATGCCCGGCAAAGGTGATGAGATCGCCCAAGGGAGGGGCAGTCTCGCCCATCGTTTCGGTATCGAGCAGCGTATAAACGCAGGAGAGCCCCTGGGCGCGGCCTTCCGCCTCGTGCATCGCCGGCGTCCGGGAAAGCTGAATTCCACGCCCGAGCAAGCCGACCAATATGCGGCGCGACCTGGGAGACGTCTCCCATTTTTCCGCGGTGGTGGCGGCAAACAAGGCCAAGCGATCCTCCCAAATCGAACTAAGAGCAACTTTGTACCAGTCAGTTAATTTCGTCAACAATTTTGTACTATTCGGTTAATTTGCTAGACTCATGTGCCGATGCCACGATTGCGAGGAACGGACCATGAGTGATGAGATATGCTGAACGAGAAGGCGGCGGCTGGACGCAGTGGGTGGAAGCAGGATCCCGCCGGCGTTCAAAAGAACATACTCGCGGTGGCGATGACCGAGTTTGCCGCAAACGGTCTGTCCGGCGCGCGCATCGACGAGATCGCGGCAAAGACACATACGTCAAAGCGGATGATCTACTACTATTTCGGCGACAAGGAACGGCTCTACGGCCGGGTACTCGAGGAAGCCTACCGGCAGGTGCGAACGGGCGAGCAGGAGCTGGAACTGGACCACCTGCCACCGGTCGAGGCACTGAAGCGGCTCGCCGAGTTCACCTTCGACCATCACAGCCGCCATCCCGATTTCATCAGGATCGTGATGATCGAAAACATCCATCATGGCGTGTATCTCGAACAGTCTGAGTTGATCAGGCTGTTGAATGCGGGGGCTATTCAAAAGCTTGAGGCGATTTGCCGGCGCGGGCGCGCGGATGGCCTTTTCCGTGACGACGTGTCCCCACTCGAACTGCACTGGCACATCAGCGCGTCAAGCTTCTTCAACGTCTCCAACCAGGCCACCTTCTCGCGCATTTTTGGCAGTACGCTCTACACCGTGGACGGGCAGCGCTCGCTCCGAGATCATTTGGTGGAAATGGTCGTCGGCCTTGCGCTGAACCCCGAGCGCCCGAAAGGGCGCGCTCGTGTCGCGGTGCGCCCCTGACCGTCGTGTCTTCCTGACATTCAGCTTAGGAGCCGAAAGGCTGCTCCGGGCCAGCTTCAGGCCTTGGTCCCATCGGGCTGCACGTCCCCTATCGTTCTTCGGACGCCAAGAGCCGCCGGTCCGCTGTCGGCCCAAACCGGATTGTGGCGAAGCGCTGCCTTCATGGGCAGCAGTCAACCAACTCGCACCTGTTCCAACATCCAGTTTGGTAGGTATCCGGGTCCAATGTTGCTGTTTTGGTACGAGTTGGCGTCGTTTTGACGCCCCAGCCGGAACCTCAGCCTAGTTCTGCCGCTTGTGCGTAAACTGACCGACGTCAAAACGAGGCATCCGGCACCCATCTAAGACATTGTTATATATGGTAAAAATGGCGCACCCGACAGGATTCGAACCTGTGACCTCTGCCTTCGGAGGGCGCTCTATCGCTTTCGCTATGGTACGCCACAGTATCAAAAATCCCTAACAAACCAATACGATAGCACGCGTGATGTCGTCGGGCGTATCCATTTTTTGCCTTGAGCTTGCTCCCATTTGGTTGCACTATGGTTGCAACATGGAGAACCCCAGAGGCAAGATGCCCAAGCTTAGCAAACGCGCAATCGAGAGTCTTCGGTCAGATGGCACCAAGACAGGAACCCTCTACTGGGATACCGAGCTCAGAGGGTTCGGCGTCAGAGTGTTCCCATCCGGCCGAAAGACATTTGTGGTCAAGTTCCGTACCCACAGTGGACGCCAGCGATGGCTGAAGATTGGCGCCTATGGTCCACTGACCGCGGAGCGCGCACGCGACCTTGCGAAGATCGAGCTGGCCAAGGTCGTGGAAGGCAAGGATCCGGCGACGCTTCGGCACGAGTTGCGAAATGCGATGTCCGTCTCTCAGCTGTGCGAGCTCTACATGGAGGCCGCCTCGGCCGGCCTGGTTCTTGGCCGCAAGGGATTACCCAAGAAAGAAAGCACGCTATCAACGGATCGATCCCGCATTGAGGCGCATATCAAGCCTCTGCTAGGACAGCTCAAGGCCAGAGCGGTTACGCGAATGGACATGGAGCTGTTCAAGACAGGCGTCGTAACCGGAAAGACCGTCAGAGACGAAAAGCTCGGGCCACGGCGTCGGTCGATCGTGAAAGGCGGCAAGGGTGCGCTGACGCGCACACTAGGGCTCCTTGGTGCGATTTTTGCCTGGGGCATCGATAGTGGGCATGTCGAGCAGAATCCGGTGCGCGGTGTGCGTCGTTTTGCGGATGCGCAGAAGAAGGCACTCCTAACCGGCGATCAGTATCGCGCGCTGGCAGAAGCCCTTCATACACTTGAGCAGAAACGCGATCGCCACGGCGCACCTAGGCACAGCCAGATTGGAATCGCCGCCATTCGCTTCATTGCGCTGAGCGGTGTCCGGCGTGGCGAATGTCAACAGTTGCGCTGGGACGAGGTCGATGCTCTGGGAACTTGCCTCGCCCTTGGCGAGACCAAGACCGGACCATCCTTGCGAGCGCTCAGCCAGGCTGCATTTGCGATAATCGATAGGTTGGAGCCTGTTTCGGACTACGTGTTTGCCGCCGGGCCTGAGCAAGCGGGCTACCAGGGGCTACCTGGCCTCTGGGAGATGGTTCAGAAAACGGCACGCCTTTCGGCTGAGGCCGCCGCGGCCAGGTGCCGTGACGAAAAGCCTCCCGAGGTCGGCCCGCTCGACGGCGTGACTTTGCATAGTTTGCGCCATAGCTTCGCGGGCGTCGCGGAACAGCTCGGGGCGACGATTCCGACGATTGCCGCGATGCTGGGGCATCGGCTGAGCGGGGTGACCGGCGGCTATATCCTGAAACGCGTGGATAGCTTGCTGATCGCTGCGGCGAACGGAGTGGGCGACCACATCGCTGCGCTGATGCGTGGCGAGGCACCCTCCGCACGGGTGATACAGTTTCGTCCCAGAGGCAGGAGCTCAAACGCGGAAGCGAGAGTGCCAATCATTGAATGCCGCCAGATTTGACGCTGTATCGCGTCATAATATGAGCCGACTAGAGGATGCAGCTGATCGCCTGATTCAATATTACGAAAACGGGTTCGCGCCGCGCAAGATCGCGGACGCTCGTGGCGCCTTTGGCCTTTCGAAGCGCATTGATCTTGCGATACGCGGATATCGCAGCTCGGCTTCCGACCGGAATACGGTAAGCGTCGCCGGCGACCTGCCGCGCGTCAGTCGCGCGATATGGACAGTCCCGCGAGAAGCGGCCCGTACGCGGCGAGCCCCGGGATACGAACTCGGCGAAGAGCCGCACGCGCTTCGTCTTGCGTGTCTCGCCCTGCGTGAGAAGCCAAACCGTTCCGTACATGTGCAGGTCGGTACCCGGCACCCTCACCAGTAGGGGGTCGGCATCTCCGACGAAGCACGGCAGTGTCGTCATCCCATGGGCATAATGATGTCCTTTCTACTTTTCGATGGAACGGGATATGGAAGCTACGGGTCGAGGAGCAGGTTTTTCGGAGCTTCTCGATTGCCTGGCGGACTGACGATGGTATGGTCTGACGATGACCAACCATCTCATGCCGCATCTCGACATCGCGCTGCGCCACGCATTTTCCGGCTTGAACATCACGCCGATCCCGCGGCTGGAGATCAGCGTGGGACAGGCGACCACAGGTAAGGCACCGTGCCTGTACCGCTCGATGATCTGCTTCATTCTGCAGGGTTCGAAGCATGTGGCGATCAACGACGATCTTTTAAGCTACGATCCCGCGCACTACCTCATCAGCGCCCTCGATCTGCCGCTGATCGGCCAGATACTGGATGCCGATGACGGCCAACCCTATGTCGCGGTGTCGTTGGTCTTGGACCCTGCCATTCTGGCCGATGTTGCGTCGACCATGCCGCAGGTGCGCGACATTGATCCCCAAGGGATCGGCATAGCGATCAATCCGATGACGGCGCCGCTGCGCGACACCTTGCTGCGCCTGCTGTCGTTGCTCGACACCCCGGCCGATATTCCCGTTCTTGCCCCCAGGGCGGAACGTGAATTGCTCTATCGTCTCCTGCAAGGTCCGCAGGGTCGCCTGTTGCGTCAGATCGCGCGGCCCGAGGGTGCGCTGGGCCGTATCCGGCGAGCGGTGGGATGGATAAGGGACAATCAGAATACCCGTTTGCGCATAGAGGCGCTATGCGATGCAAGCGGCATGAGCCGCGCCAGCCTGCATCGCCATTTTCTGGCAATGACCGGTCTCAGCCCGCTCCAGTATCAGAAACAGCTTCGGTTGCAGGAAGCGCGGCAGTTGTTGCTCGCTGGCGACCATAGCGCATCCGATGTGGCCTTCGCGGTCGGCTACGAGAGCGCCTCGCAATTCAGCCGCGAATATCTCCGGCAGTTTGGCGCACCGCCAGCGCGCGACGTTCGTCAGATCAGGCAGGCGATCGGGGAGCCGGCGTTGGCCTAGCCGGCATGTTAGGCCGACTTGCCAAGAGCTTTCAGGCAAAATCCAATCTGCGCGCGCAAGCCCACTTCGGCATCCTCGCCGTGTTCGAGGCAGCGCTCGATCAGAATCGGATGGAGGAACGGCGTGAACGCGGTGTGGACGGCACGCGCCGCCGCAGCGGAATCTTCGACGTTGAATTCGCCCGATTCGATGCCCTCGCGGATGACGATCCCTAAAGTCGTTACCATGTCCTCGATATACGCCTTAATGATCGCCCAGTTCTCCTGCACGGCGGCGACAATCAGGTCGTGTATGCGCTTTTCCTTGACCAGCGTCATCTTCTTGTGGTGGTGAACGGCGGTCAGTAGCTGGCCGAGTTTCTCCCCGGCTGGCGCGTTTGTGCGTGCGATTGCGAGGGCGATGTCAGCTACCTCGTTCAAAGCTTGGCCGCAGATGGATTCTTTGATTGCGTCCCTAGTGGGGAAGAAACGGTAGACGTTTGCCGTGCTCATGCCGAGTTCGGAGGCGATATCGGCCACCGACGTCTTACGGTAACCGATGCGGCGAAAGCGCTCCTCCGCCACCTCCAGAATGCGCCGGCGCACCTCGTCGGGATCAATTCGCGTTCGAACCGGGCGATTCATTGATGTCTCCAGAGCTGGTGAACCCACCCTCTGAGGCTCCCGTGGACGATCGTCGGTAAGATCGTGCAGCTGGCGTGCAAATTCATGCAAAACCAGCGGGAGAGAACCTGAACCGTCTTTCGCGACAACAGTGCCCTATTCGGCAGCCATCGCTGTTTGCAATTCCGGTTCCTCCGTCGAAACCTCCTGGATCTCATCCGCGGTCGGCTTGATCCGGAACCACGCGATGTAGAGCGCGGGAAGGAAGAGCAGGATCAACACCGTGCCGGCCGCTGTTCCGCCGATCAGTGTATAGGCCATTGAACCCCAGAAGACGGAGTGCGTGAGGGGGATGAAGGCGAGCACGGCTGCAAGTGCGGTCAAGATGACGGGCCGTGTGCGCTGCACCGTGGCCTCGATGACCGCGTGATAATCGTCAATGCCGGCAGCACGGTTCTCCTTGATCTGTTCGGTCAGGATCAGCGTGTTGCGCATCAGGATGCCGGCCAGTCCTATCATGCCCAGAATGGCGTTGAATCCGAAGGGTTGGTGGAAGGTGAGCAGCATCGGCACGACGCCGACAAGGCCAAGCGGTGCTGTCAGCATGACCATGAACATCGTTGAAAAGGATCGCACCTGCAGCATGATGACGATCAACATGGCGGCGATCATCGCCGGGAAGACCTTGCCCAGCGCGGTGTTGGCCTTTTCAGCCTCTTCGATCGATCCGCCCATTTCGATTCGATAGCCGACCGGAAGGGACGCAATCAGCGGCTGAAGGGCCTTCATGATCTGCTTGGAGACCTCCGGAGGCTGGGTCGCCTCATTGATGTCCGCGCGGATCGTGACAACGGGCGTGCGGTCACGGCGCTTCAGGATTGGCTCCTCCTGACGGATTTCCGAATGCCCTATCTGGTCAAGCGGAATCGAGCGGCCGTCCCGGCTTATCAGCGAGAAATCCGCCAGACGTGCCGGATCCAGCCGCTCGCCGCCGGCGCTGCGTGCCACGATGGGGACATTGCGGATGTCCTCGCGAACCTGCGTAACGGGGATGCCGGTGAGGAGGAATTGCAGTTGCTGCGCCACCTCCGCCGGCGAGAGACCGATGAGGTTTAGTCGATCCTGATCCGGAACGAAGCGAAGCACGGGCGTACGATTGCCCCAGTCGCGGTTGGCCTGCCGCACGTCCGGGACGCCCCGCATGATGTCGAGGGCCTTTTCGGAAATGCTGTAGAGTTGCGTGGCATCGGGGCCCATGACCCGGAATTCGACCGGGAACGGCGTGTAGGGACCGAACACGAGCTGCGTAACGCGGACATACGCCTCGGGCGCAAGCCCCTGCGATACCGCCTCTCGGAGCCGTTGCTTCAACGCCTCACGCGCCTCGGCGTCGGGGGTCAGCACGACGATCTTGGCGAAAGCGGGATCAGGAAGCTCCGGAGCCATCGCGAAGAAGAAGCGCGGAGCGCCCTGGCCGACGTAGCTCGTGACGATCTTGGCCTCGGGCTGGCTGTCCAGCCAATGTTCGAGCTTCTCGACCGCGGCGGTCGTCGTCTCGATGCTACCGCCTTCCGGAAGGCGAACCTCCACCAACACTTCGGGGCGGTCGGATGTCGGGAAGAACTGCTGTTTGACGCCGGCCATACCGACGACGGAAAGCGCGAAGGCGATGCCAACGATACCGCAGGTTACGAACTTATGGCGCACGGCAAACGTGATAACCCGCCGCAAACGTCGATAGTTGCGCGTGTCGTAAATAGCGTGGTGACCGCCTTCGACCGGTTTGATCGCAGGCAGCATCTTGACACCGAGGTAGGGTGTAAAGACCACCGCGACGATCCAGGAGACGATGAGGGCGAATCCCACGACCCAGAAGATGTTGCCGGCGTATTCGCCCGCCGTCGAGCGCGCAAAACCCACCGGCACGAAGCCGGCGATCGTCACCAGAGTTCCAGACAGCATCGGCGCCGCAGTGTGGCTCCATGCATAGGCCGCCGCCTTGATGCGGTCCATGCCCTCTTCCATCTTCACCACCATCACCTCGATGGCGATAATGGCGTCGTCCACGAGAAGACCAAGCGCCAGGATGAGGGCGCCGAGCGTGATGCGATCGAAGAACCGGCCGGTTTCCAGCATGATGAGGAACACGACGGCGAGCGTCAGAGGGACGGCAGCCGCCACGACGATCCCGACGCGCCAGCCCATGCTGAGCAGGCTGATCAGCAGCACGACGCCGAGCGCCATCGCGAACTTCAACATGAATTCATCGACCGCCGAAGTGATGTTGACAGCCTGATCGGACACTTTGTCCAACGTCATCCCAAGCGGCAGTGTCTGTGCGATCGTGGCAGTCTTGTCCTCCAGGGCCTTGCCGAGCGCGCGACCATCCCAGCCTTCCTGCATAACGGCTGCAAGCATGATGGTGGGCTCGCCCTGACGCCGGATGAGGTATGTGGGAGGGTCTTCATAGCCGCGGTTGACCTCGGCAATGTCGGAGAGCTTCAGCGTTCGCCCCCCAGCGGCAATCGGCGTGTCGGCGATCGCCTGAACGCTGTCATAGGCGCCGTCGACCCGAATGAAGAGCCGTGGCCCCAGGGTATCGATCGAGCCCGCGGGCGTGACAGTGTTCTGCCGCTGCAAGGCAGCGACGATGTCTTGTGCCGACACGCCGAGGGTTGCCAATTTGGCGTAGGAAAACTCGACGAATATCTGTTCGGGACGTTCACCAAGGATGTTGATCTTCTTGACGCCGGGCACGTGCAGGAGATCCTGACGGATCACCTCGGCCTGCCTCGCCAGTTCTCGCATCGGCATGCCTTTGGCCTTCAGCGCATAAAGCGCGAAGCTCACATCCGAATATTCATCGTTGACGAAGGGGCCGAAGACGCCGGGCGGCAGGTTGCGGGCTTCATCCCCGAGCTTCTTGCGAGCCTGGTAGAACTCCTCCTGCACGACGGATGGCGGTGTGCTGTCCTTGAGTGTAACCGTCATATACGCATAACCTGGCCGTGTGGTCGTCTCCACCCGGTCGTACCAGGTCAGCTCTTGAAGCCGCTTCTCCAACGGTTCGGCGACGAGGTCCTGCATCTCTCGCGCCGTCGCGCCCGGCCACGCCGTCGTGACCGTCATGGTCTTGATGGTGAAGTTCGGGTCCTCGGCCCGGCCGAGCATGAGGAAGGCGTAGGCGCCGGCAGCCACCAGCAAGAGGATGAAGAACAGGGTGACGGCGCGTTCGCGAACGGCGAGCGCGGAAAGATTGAAGCTCATCGGTCGCTCCCGCTTTCGGACTCGGTCCGGACGAGAGCGCCTTCCTGCAAGAGGTGAGCGCCGAGCGAGACAATGGGAACGTTGGAGTTCAATCCGGAGATCACAGCGGTTTCGCTGGTTACACGAACAAGCTGGACGGGCTGAAAGTGTACGGTTGAGGTGGCGCTGTCCAACACCCAAACGCCGGTCTTGCGGCCGTCATCAAGCACGGCCCCCAGTGGCACCTGGACCTCTGGCTGTTTCACCTGGCTTGCGAGCCGAATGGTTACCGTCGCGCCAAGCGGTGCCGCCGCGGCCTCGCCGTCGAGCACATAGCGGGCCTCGTACGTGCGGGTCTGGGCATCGGCGGAGTCCGACAACTGCCGCAGATGCGCTGAATAACGACGCTCATCGCCGCCATACACGCTGGCCTCGGCCGCCGAGCCGATCGCCGGGCGGATCGTTTCGGGAAGCGCGACAACTGCTTCGCGCGGGCCGGCCTTGGCGGTCCGGATCACTGGCTGGCCGGCTGCGACGACCTGCCCGGGCTCGCCAAGCGTTTCAACCACCGTTCCATCCGCGTCCGCCAACAGGACCGCATAGGCCGCCTCGTTCTCGGCGACCCGTGCGTCGGCTTCGGCGGCGGCAAGTTGCGCTTGGGCTGTATCCATCGCAGCCTTCGCCTGCTCGTAGCGCTGCGGTGTGACCCATCCACTGCCAAGCAAGCTGGCGTATCGCCGTTCATCCGGCTGTGTCTGAGCGACTGTCGCGCGCGCTGCCGTAACGGCATTGCGTTTCGCCGAAAGCGCAAGGCGCAGATCAGTATCGTCAATCCGCATCAGCGGCTGACCGGCTTTAACCTCCTGTCCGACGTCCACCAACCGTTCGACGATCTTGCCGGGAACCCGGAAGCCGAGATTGCTCTGCACCCTCGCCGCGATGATGCCGGTGAAGCCACGTTCTGAATCGGTGAACGGCGCTGCCGACACAAGTCTGACGAATGGTGCTTCCTGCCTTGGGTCGGTCACCAAAGGCGCTTCCTGCGCGGGAGTAGCAAGGGTTGCGAATGCCGCTGCCCATGACATCGCCGTCAGGGTCGATCCCAATACGATAACGGTTCTCTTTTTCACGCCCATCGCCTCTTCTCGAAATAGATTGCTTTCGACCTCTATATCAATTATAGATTACGAACGCAATCAAAAAGGAGAACGATCATGCGAGTGAGCCGAATTCAAGCAGCGGAAAACCGCGAGACCGTCATCAATGTGGCAAGCCGGCTTTTTCGCGAGCGCGGCTTTGACGGCATCGGCCTCAAGGATCTGATGAAGGGTGCCGGCCTGACGCAGGGCGCCTTTTACAAGCAATTCGCGTCAAAGGAGGACTTGGCAGCGCAGGCGTCCAGGCGGGCGATGG
>NZ_RZRT01000102.1:0-10927 GCF_003998295.1 Mesorhizobium sp. M7A.F.Ca.US.011.01.1.1 | reverse complement strand
TTCGCGAAGATCCATCGAATAAGGCTTGCCCATCCATGCTGACCTCCTTGCCCAGCATGAAGGTTGAATCAGATTTGCACGCCTAAGGGAATCCCAAGCCGATTCAGTCTCATTTCATCCCGCTCTAGGATGACGAAGCAATGGGTGTATTGGCTAATCGCAAAGGCTGCGATCTCACCACGTAGCACCGTCCGACGCCCATCAACCTTTTCTTAACCCTGCCGATCTGATCGCCGCAAAAATCCGGATGCGGGCGGATCGTGCCCGTTGACTTTGAAACAAAATTAGAACAAAATGCGAACATATCAACAACAGGAGAGAGTTATGACCGATCTGGTTCAGGATGTCATCTCACTGGTTTGCATGAGCACGTTCCTTGTTTCCATGGCGATCTGGATCGGAGCCATGTGATTTGGCGGCGTTCGCCGTCGCTGTTCCCGCACGGTCGAAGGCCGTCCCGCCGTTAAGCTTTTCTTGCCGTCGCGGCGTTAGGGTGCCCCGGCAAGACAGGGAGCAACGTCCAGGTGTCGCCCATCATCACGGCCATTCTGGTGGCCAGCAATCTCGGGCTGATCTTTCTGTTGATGACCGTGCCGCTTGGTTTGCGCACGGTCCGGCTGACCCGTCTGGTGGCAATGGACCGTCAGCGCCTCTGGCAGGCGCTGTGGCCGCTCGGCAGCGATGCCGGCTGGTCCGGTGAGATCCTTTCCGCCGAGGCGCCGGACGGCGAGGGTGTGGTCCGCATCACGCTGTCGTGGGAAGGTCGCGACGGCAAGCCGATCGAACGCAAGTCGCGGTTCGAAGACGTCGTCGAAGGCAGCCGCTTCTCGATGCGTGTCATCGAGGACACCGCGCTCGACGCTTCGTTCTGGAAGGACTTTTCCGAAACCGCTGAACTTGTATCCGAAGGCACCAGCACGCGGGTGACGCTCAGCCAGACGGATCGCTATCGCGGCGTCGCCTTCCTGGTGTTCCGCTATTTCGCCCTGCGCCGCGAACTCTCCAAGCTGCAGCGCTGGGCGCGGACCGGGGAGTATCGCAAGGGCGGTTGGTTCGAGCATCCGTTGAGCCAGGTCGGTTTCGCCGGGCTTTCGGCGCTGATCCTGTGGCCATTCTTCGGCCTTCACTTCGGCGGCCTGGCACTGGCCGCGATCCTCACATCGGTGGTCGCCCTGCATGAGCTTGGCCATATGGCGGCGTTTCGGCTTATGGGCCACAACCGGGCACGGATGATATTCATTCCGCTGCTCGGCGGCGTCGCCATTGGTGGGCGGCCCTATGACAGCCGTTTCGAAGTCGCCTTCGTGGCGCTGATGGGCGCCGGCTTCTCCGCATTCCTGGTGCCGGTTGTGATCGCTGCCAGCACCTTT
This sequence comes from Mesorhizobium sp. M7A.F.Ca.US.011.01.1.1, assembly GCF_003998295.1. NCBI lineage: Bacteria > Pseudomonadati > Pseudomonadota > Alphaproteobacteria > Hyphomicrobiales > Phyllobacteriaceae > Mesorhizobium > Mesorhizobium sp. M7A.F.Ca.US.011.01.1.1. The sequence continues at coordinate 9,557 of NZ_RZRT01000102.1, read as the reverse complement.
GCCGGCGCGGAAGGTCACCGGCTGGCGGCGGCCCTGCTGGCGACCCTGGCGGGCTTCGCCGCACTGTTCAACATCGCCAATCTGGTGCCGGTGTGGAAATTCGACGGCGGTCAGGTGCTGCGCCAGATCTGTCCGGGGCCGGTCGCGCTGGCGCTGGCTTCCTTCTTCCTGCTCTCGGCTTTCCTGGCCGTGGGTTGGCAGGCCGGCTTTTCCTCCAATTTCCTGCTCGCGACGGGAGCGGTGTTTTCGATCCTCAGCCTGTTGACGATGAGCAGCGGGGTCAAGCCGCGTTACGAGCTGAAGCCGATCCGCACCATCGACCGGCTCGCCATGGCGGCGGCGTTGCTGGCGGTGTTCGCCATCCATGGCTACGGCGTGTTGTGGGCCTCAGCCCAGCTGATTTGAGCCGTACCGGATTGGGAAGGATCAGCCGGCCTTGCGGGCCGCTTCGACAGGCAAAGCCTTGGCGGGGCCGAACACATCCTCGAAGGCGGATTTCAGCGCCAGGTCAAGGTCGGCCATGGTCAGGGGAAGGCCGAGGTCGACGAGGCTGGTGACGCCGTGGTCCTGCACGCCGCAAGGCACGATGCCGCTGAAATGGTCGAGATCGGGCTCGACATTGATGGCGATGCCGTGGAAGCTCACCCAGCGCCGCAGCCGAATGCCTATGGCCGCGATCTTGTCCTCGGCCGGCGAGCCGTCCGGCAGGGCAGGGCGGTTCGGCCGCACGACCCAGACGCCGACCCGGTCCTCGCGGCGCTCGCCCCGCACATTGAAGGCGGCGAGCGTGCCGATGATCCACTGTTCGAGCGCCGCGACGAAGGCGCGGACGTCCTCGCGCCGCCGCTTCAGATCAAGCATGACATAGGCGACCCGCTGGCCCGGCCCATGATAGGTGTATTCGCCGCCGCGGCCGGCCGCGAACACCGGGAAGCGGTTGGCGTCGATCAGGTCCTCGCCGCGGGCGCTGGTGCCGGCCGTGTAGAGCGGCGGGTGTTCGACCAGCCAGACCATTTCGCCGGCGGCCCCGCTGCGGATCGCCTCGGCGCGCGCCTCCATGAAGGCAAGTGCTTCGGGATAGGCGGTAAGGCCGGGCTCGATCAGCCATTCGACCGGTGCTGAACCGGGGAGCGGCAGGAACGACGTGGCGATCTGGCTGCGTTCGGGCATCACGGCTCTCGTCCACGGCGCGTCATTTCAAATGCGCGACACACCTTGGGTGTTTGTCTTGTTCATGTCGTAGTTCCGAAACCGCTCGGCGCCTTTTGGACGACATGCCTAGTCCTTCATATGGCGGCAATCGGGCAAAACGTCCAGTTCGAGGGGCGTTTCAAGCTTCTTGACCGTTATGCAAAATGGCTGGCGATTATTACGTGCCGTGCACTTGTTTCGCCGGAAACGATTTGCTACACGCCGCGAGCCGGTCGGTTCCGGCTCTACCACGTGCGGTCGTGGCGGAATTGGTAGACGCGCAGCGTTGAGGTCGCTGTGGGGCAACCCGTGGAAGTTCGAGTCTTCTCGACCGCACCATTCTCTTCCCAGAATCCGATTTGTACCGGTCTCGCCCGCTGCGGGCCGGGCGCATTTCGTTTGATATTCCCGCACTTTACGCCACTTTCTTTCTGAGCGTCGGATTCTCCCAAAACCGGTTTCCCCTTTTGGGTCCGATGCTCTAGACCTGATTTGCACCTTTTCCGGGATTCTTGTGGCGGGAGGCGCTGGTGGAAGGCGAGCACGAACGGACGACCGGCGCCAGGGCCGCCGAGGACAACCACGCCGATATCTATGGCGAGGACGGCGCCGTGCTTTCGTCCTTCCTAGCGCGGATTGGCGCGGCGATCGCAGACCGCGACACGCTGACCCTCAAGCATGAAGTCGACGACCTGCACCAGTCGGAACTCGGCGACCTGCTCGAGGCGCTGCATCCCGAGCAGCGCCGCGCGCTGGTCGAACTTCTAGGCGCCGATTTCGACTTCTCCTCGCTGACGGAGGTCGACGAGGCGATCCGTATGGAGATCGTCGACAATCTGCCCAATGCGCAGATCGCGCAGGCGGTGCAGGAGCTCGATTCCGACGACGCCGTCTACATTCTCGAGGATCTCGACCAGGAAGACCAGGACGAGATCCTGTCGCAACTGCCGTTCACCGAGCGGATCAGGCTGCGCCGATCGCTTGATTATCCCGAAGAGACGGCCGGCCGCCGCATGCAGACCGAGTTCGTCGCGGTTCCGCCGTTCTGGACGATCGGCCAGACCATCGACTACATGCGCGAGGACAACAACCTTCCCGAGCGCTTCAGCCAGATCTTCGTCATCGATCCGAGCTTCAAGCTGCTCGGCGCCATCGACCTCGACCAGATCCTGAGGACCAAGCGTTCGGTCAAGGTCGAGGAAGTGATGCACGAGACGCGGCACGCCATTCCGGCCACCATGGACCAGGAAGAGGCGGCGCGGGAATTCGAGCAGTACGATCTTTTGTCGGCCGCGGTCGTCGACGAGAACGAACGGCTGGTTGGCGTTCTGACCATCGACGATGTCGTCGACGTCATCCAGCAGGAGGCAGAGGAAGATCTGATGCGCATGGGCGGCGTCGGCGACGAAGAGCTTTCCGACAGCATCTTTTCGACCTCGCGCTCACGCGTTCCGTGGTTGCTGATCAACCTTCTGACCGCGTTCCTGGCGGCGTCGGTGATCAGCCTGTTCGACCGCACGATCGAACACATCGTCGCACTGGCGGTGCTGATGCCGATCGTCGCCGGCATGGGCGGCAATGCCGGCTCGCAAACCATGACCGTCACCGTGCGGGCGTTGGCGACCAGGGATCTCGACATCTACAATGCCGGCCGCATCATTCGCCGCGAGATGGGTGTCGGCTTCATCAACGGCATCGTCTTCGCCATCCTGATCGGCATCGTTGCCGCAGCCTGGTTCCGTGACCCCAATCTGGGCGGCATCATCGCGGCGGCGATGATCATCAACATGTTCGTGGCCGCCCTGGCCGGCATCCTGATCCCGCTGCTGCTCGATCGTTTCAAGATCGATCCGGCGGTCGCTTCGGCGGTCTTCGTCACCACGGTTACCGACGTCGTCGGTTTCTTTGCATTTCTCGGCATTGCCACGTGGTGGTTCGGTGTGCCCTGAAGGCACGCCTTTTGGCTTAATTGACTTTTACGTAAATGCCGTGCGAGGCTTGTGCGGGGCGCCATGTCGATTCCGGCATGGCATGGGTTTTGGTTCGGGACATAAGGGTGACGCCGGCATGGCGATCGCCCCTTGGTTTCGGCGTGCGGGAGTGGCAATGCGAGAATATTATTCGATCACCGAGTTGACCCGCGAGTTCGACGTGTCGACGCGGACGCTGCGCTTTTACGAGGACGAAGGGCTGGTGCAGCCGGTGCGGCGTGGCCGCACGCGCCTGTTTCGCCCCTCCGACCGGCACCTCATCCGTCAGATCATGCGCGGCAAGAGGCTTGGTTTCTCGATCAACGAAATCCGCGAAATCATCCAGATGTACAAGGAGCCGCCCGGCGAAGTCGGCCAGCTCAACCTGATGATCAAGCGCATCGAGGAAAAGCGCGAGGATCTCCGGCAGAAGCGCCGCGACCTCGAGGAGACGCTGGCTGAACTCGACCAGGCCGAGGAGTCTTGTGTGGAGCGGCTGGTCGAGCTTGGCGTGAATACCTGAGCGGACTGGATTCTATCGGGCGTTAGCGTCGGAATTAGCGGAAACGTCCATTTCTTCGTCATCCTAGGGTCTCCGCGACGGAGCTGCGCTCCTGCTTCGCCCTAGGATGACGAAGTTCGCAAGACTTAGGCTAATCGCCGAAGTGTGCACTTGTCAAAACCTCTCCGCGATGGAAACCGGAGCGCCAGCTCAAATCCAGCGGCGCACGCGTTTGGCGTAGTCGCGGTATTTCTTGCCGAATTTCGCCGCCAGCACCTTTTCCTCGCCTTCGATCGCCATCTTCTGCGTGGCATAGGCGGCGATGAACGCGAGCGGCAGGAACCACACGATGCCCGAGACAAAGGCGACGCCGATCAACAGCAGGGTGTTGGCCAGATACATCGGATTGCGGGTGATGCCGAAGGGACCCGTGGTGACCAGGTGATCGGGCACAGCGTTCGGGTTCAGCGTGGTCTTGGCGCGGACCATGGTGCGGATCGCGGTGACCCAGAGCGCTGCAACGGCAAGCAGCACCACCCAGCCGGCGGCGAAAAGAATGTCGCCCAGGAGGTCACCGATCCAGGGCAGGGGATAGAGCAGGCCCAGCGCGATGCTGATGGCGATGGCGGCGGTGTAGATCAGCGGCGGCCACGGTATGAGCCCCGGCTTCGGCTGGTTCTCGGTCATTTGACCCCTTCCTCCATCAACTTGCCGTCCGTCTTGGCGGTACACATGCCGGCGAGATCGGACAGATGCGTCTTCCATTCCGCAGTCTGGTCGTTGTTGTAGAGCCGATCAAGCGTCGCCTCGCCCTCGAGCGTATCGAGCATGCAGACACAGTAGCTCGTACAGAACTCGGTGTCGCGCGACTGCTCGCAGGACAGCTGGCAGGTTTTGAGGAAATTCACCTGCGGGGTTTCGACCTGCGCCGGCATGATCTGCGAGAACAGCCAGACGCAGCCGATCAGCAATGGCTGGTGGATCAGGTAGAACGCCAGGCTGTGCCGGCCGATAAAGACCAGCGGGTTGGCCCAGCGACCGGGCGCCAATTCGGCAAGCCGGGTAAGCACGCCTGAACCGGCGGCGAGTTTCGTCACCGCGATGCCCGCAAGCACGGCGCCGAACCATGGAAACAACGGAACGTAGTCGTTGGAGCGTGGATTGTTAGCCGACAGGCCTACCCACCACAGCCATGGGTGATCGAACGCCTCGAGGCGCAGATAGACAGGCGCCGCAATGACGAGCGCGGCGACGACAAGCGTCAGCAGTGCCGGCAGCCGCAGAAAGGCGAGGCCGAGCAGGCTGGCCAGCGCGATCTCGTGCAAAATGCCGAAGAAGATGAATCCATCCGGCGTGGCGATACGGGTGACGACCGATATCGCGATCGCGGCTCCGGCGACCATGGCGAACCGCTTCCAGAAGCCGTTCCAGCGGATTTGTCGGCCATGGGCGAGATACAGGCTGACGCCGACCAGGAACAGGAAGGTCGAAGCGATGCCGCGCGCGTAGATCTTCCACCAGCCGAAGGCGGTCAGGCCGGGATCGGTGTAGCCGAAGAACTCCAGGTCCCAGGTGAAATGGTAGCTTGCCATGGCGATCAGCGCGATGCCGCGCACGATGTCGATGGCGACGATGCGCTTTGGTCGATCCTGAACGGGTGCGGTCGGCGTTTGGATGCTCATGGTCTCGCATTCTGATTCAGCCCCTCTGGAGGACTATCACGGTTGCCCCGCACAAAAGAAGACCGGCAATCCTGCCGATAACGCCGGATCGGCCGCGGCATTGGGCCAGTGCCGGGAAGCCTTTGGCCGGCTTCGCTTTTGCCGGATGCACGTCGGTTTCCTCTTATTGGCACTGGGGTCGCCACGTCAGATTTGACCCGGTGAATCTGCTTCGGGGAAAGCAATGTCCACCCATGTGCGCCATCCGATCTGGCTGCCGGCTCTCAAGGCCGCGGACGCGCGCACCTTCGCGTCGCTCTATGCGGTTGAATCCTTCGCCCGCGCCACGGTGTCGAGCGTCATCCCGATCCAGGCCTACGAGATCCTGCACAACGAGCAGATCGTGTCGATGCTCTACACAGTCGTGGCGATGCTCGGCCTGTCGGTGACATTGTTCATGCCGATGCTGATCCGCCGTTTTGCCCGGCGCTGGGTCTACACATCAGGCGCCTGCCTGCTGGCCGTCGGCTCGCTGTTCTTCGTCACCGACACGCTTGCCGGGCAACTGGCCGGCATGCTGTGCCGGGTGATGGGCGCCAGCGCGCTGTCGATCACGCTCAACCTCTACATCATGGACCACATCCGCAAGACCGACTTCATGCAGGCCGAATCGCTGCGCATGGCGTGGTCGATGCTGGCCTGGACCGGTGGGCCGACGCTCGGCATCTTCCTCTACACGCGCTTCGGCATCTATGCCGCGCATGGTGCGGTCGCGGTGTTCGCGTTTGCCCTGCTGGCGCTGTTCTGGACCTACCGCCTCGGCGACAACCAGTCCATCCGTCCGGGCAAGACACGCCCCGTCAATCCGCTCGCCAATATCGGCCGCTTCGTCGCGCAGCCCAGGCTCAGGCTGGCTTGGCTGATTGCCTTCGGCCGCTCCTGCTTCTGGACGACGTTCTTCGTCTATGGGCCGCTGTTCATGGTCATCACGGGTGAGGGCAAGCTGGCCGGCGGCCTGCTTGTTTCGGCCGGCAACGCGCTGTTGTTCATGGCGATTTTCTGGGGGAAGGCAGGAAAGCGCTTTGGTGGCCGCGGGACCATGACATTTGCCTATTTCGCCATGTCAGCCGCGCTGCTGGCGGCGGGCTTCGTCGGCGAAACCGTGCCGTTGCTTACCGGCGCCTTCCTGCTCTGCGGTGCCTTCTTCACCATTGCGCTCGACGCCCTCGGCTCGACCGCCTTCATGCGCTCGGTGCGTTCCTATGAAAGATCTCAGATGGCAGCGGTCTACCGCACCTATCTCGACTTTTCCGAGTTGACGCCGCCGCTGGTCTATTCGGTGGCGCTGGCCTTCTTCGGCCTGGGCTCGGTGTTCGTCACGCTCGGCCTGCTGGCGGCGGTCTGCGGCTTTGTGACGTGGCGCTATCTGCCGAAATCGCTTTGACCTTCATGGCGCATTCGCAACGGTCGCCGGCGGAATTTGGTTTGCCGGAGGCGAGGATTCTGCCTATAGTCACCGGTGTCGCCGGTTCCATTTTGGAGCCAAGAGGGAATGCGGTGAGGGCGAATTTCGCCCAATGCCGTGGCTGCCCCCGCAACTGTGTGCGGTAGTCCTCTCCATATGCCACTGAAGATTTTTCTTCGGGAAGGTGGGGAAGGATGCTGATCCGCGAGCCAGGAGACCTGCCGGCGACAGGAAACTGACTTCGATGCCCTCGGGTGGAGGGCGAAAGGACAAGACATGACTACCGCTTCCGTCTCCCTCGGCGCCTCCGTCTCCTCGCAGTCGCGCTTCATGCAGCTCGCGCTCGCCGGGCTGCTCGGCATTTTCGTGATGGGCTTTGTCGGCTTCTCGCATATCGATGCGGTCCACAACGCGGCTCACGACTATCGCCATTCGATGGCGTTTCCCTGCCACTGACGAGGGGCTGACATCATGAACCTGTTTCGCAACGTCGTGTTCATCGCGGCGATCGCAGGGCTCGTGGCCGGCGTCGTTCTCGCCTGCATGCAGGCCTACGCCACTGTGCCGCTGATCCTGAAGGCGGAAGTCTACGAACAGGCGGGCGGGGGGCATCACCATGACCATGGCGCTCCGGCCGCAACGGATAGCAATGCCATGAGCACAACTGCTCCGGCGGGAGATGCGATGAGCTCTGCTGCCCCGGCTGCGGCGGAAGCCGCTCCGGCAGACGAAGGTTGGGCGCCGGCAGACGGTTTCGAGCGTTTCGCCTTCAGCGTGCTTGCCAATATCGTCACCGGCATCGGCTTCGCCTTGATCCTGGTCGCGGTCTCCGAATTCGCCGGCGGCATCGGTGGCTGGCGCCAGGGCGTGTTCTGGGGCCTTGCCGGCTTTGCCGTGTTCACGCTGGCACCGGGCCTCGGCCTGCCGCCGGAACTGCCAGCCATGCCGGCCGCCGATCTCACCCAGCGGCAGATCTGGTGGTGGGCAACGGTGGCGGCAACCGCTGCCGGTCTCGGCCTGATCGCGTTCCGCAAGTCGCTGCCGCTGGCGATCCTTGCCGTCCTTTTGATCGTCGCACCGCATGTTGTCGGTGCACCCCAGCCCGACAGTTTCGAGACGTCGATCCCGGAAGGCCTGCATCACCAGTTCGTGGTGGCCGTGACGCTGACCAACCTCGTGTTCTGGCTGGTGCTCGGAGCGGTTGTCGGCGTGGTGCGCGGCCGCTTCACCGGCACCGCGACCAGCCTGCGCGACAGCTTTGCCTGATCGCAAGACACTGACCTTCCTCATCGGCGGCGCGCGCTCCGGCAAGAGCGCGCACGCCGAAATTTTAGCGACCGCCTTGCCGCCGCCCTGGACCTATGTCGCCACGGCGCAAGCCTATGATGACGAGATGCATGAACGCATCGCGTTGCACCGATCGCGGCGCGGCGAAGGCTGGACGACCATCGACGCACCGCTCGATCTCGCCGGTACGCTTGCCGCCTTGCCGGACGATCGGCCGGTGCTTGTCGATTGCCTGACGCTGTGGCTGACCAACCACATGCTGGCCGAACACGATTTCGAGCTTGAATGCCGTCGGTTGGCGGACGTGCTGTCGCGGCCGCGCGGGCCATGGTTCGTGGTGTCTAATGAAGTCGGCCAGGGTATCGTGCCGGACAATGCACTGGCGCGCCGGTTTCGCGATGCCGCCGGCCGGCTCAACCAGCAGGTCGCCGCCGTCGCCGATACGGTGCTGCTGATGGTGGCGGGGCTGCCGCTCAAGGTGAAATGACATGACCGACATTGGCGATAAGGACGAAGAACGCCACCGCGCCAAGATGGCCAAGCGCAAGGCGGTGCAGGATGCCGAGGTGGCGAGCAAGACGGTCGAGAAGGGCTTGCTCATCGTCAACACCGGACCGGGCAAGGGAAAGACCACAGCTGCCTTCGGCCTGGCGCTGCGCATGCTCGGCTACGGCAAGCGCGTCGGCGTCGTCCAGTTCATCAAGGGCAAGTGGCACACCGGCGAGAAGGATGCTTTCGCCGCCTTCGGCGACCGCGTCGTCTGGCACGCGATGGGCGAGGGGTTCACCTGGGAGACGCAGGACCTGAAGCGCGACATCGCAGCCGCCGAAGCCGCCTGGGCCAAAGTGCTCGAACTGATGGCCGACCCGTCGATCAGCCTGCTGGTGCTCGACGAACTGAACATTGCGCTGCGCTACGACTATCTCGACCTCGACAAGGTGGTTGCGGCGTTGAAGGCGCGACGCGAGGACCTGCATGTCATCGTCACCGGCCGCAATGCCAAGCCGGCGCTGATCGAGGCGGCCGATCTCGTCACCGAAATGGGCGTGACCAAGCACCATTTTTCCGCGGGCGTGAAGGCCCAGCAGGGGATCGAGTTCTGAGAGCTGTTGTCCCCTTCTGTGGGTAGGCCGTTCAAGTCTGGTCGCCAGCGCTCTCAGCGAAGCTCCCTTCCTTTCCCTCCGGAGGGGGGAAAGGTGGCGCTGCGAAGCAGCGACGGATTGGGGGACGGCGATTATCGAACGCGCGGCCGCAGACTGGCAGGCGCGACCCGGCGGATGCGAAAACGCGACTGCCGAGCTGGTCGACCCCCACTCCGTCCCGGCTTCGCCGAGCCACCTCTCCCCCGATTGACGCTAGGCGATTCACACATCTCGCAGGCTCCAGCCGTGTGCTATGGATTGGAAGTACTGAAGGCCGTGGCGGAAGGTGATTGGGCCTGGTGGCTTGGACTTGGGATAGCCATCCCAGCCTCCGAGTTT
>NZ_RZRT01000101.1:0-11208 GCF_003998295.1 Mesorhizobium sp. M7A.F.Ca.US.011.01.1.1 | reverse complement strand
GCCAAGCGAACAGTCGAAACCGTCTGTGACGCCATCGGCCAAATCCTCGGCACCGTCACGTCAACCGAATGCCGAAATTACTTCACAGAGGCAGGCTATGCCCAACCTAAATTCATCCCGCTCTAATGCGGGGAACCTGCCGTTTCGCTCCTAGCCAACGGTCCGCACAATTGACGTCTGGCACGCCCGCCGGAGGTCGTTTTGCATTCGACAGGCGCTGAACGGTGGCGTGCCCCGCCACTGCACAACAGACGCCAAATGTCGGTCCAGTATGCCGTGACCAGCGAATCCAACGCACGGCAGCCTTGCCCGCCAATTCCCGAGCTTCCACCGGTCACGCCGGCCCGACCGCGAATAGATGCCGGCTGGCCCGGTGGAGAGCTCGGTCCAGCGCGCGCTCTCTCGTCCAATGATCGGCCCAACACCGCGAAGAAAATGGTTGCACGCCCTGGCAAGTGGGCGACGTGGCTGTCGGCTCGCCATTCATCTTCCTTGGCAGGACATCATCCCTGCCTTCGCCGCTATCAACCCGCACGCGACAGCCCCAAAGCTCATGGGGTGGTCCTTCGGTCTACCAGCGTCGCTATCTGACTGGCTCACCAAATTGCGCTGGCGATCAAAAGACTGGTCCCAATCGGAAGCGCGAAACACTCGTGCCTTCCATGTTTCATTTTTCGGCTCTATCGCCGCAGCATCTCCAGATCAGTGTTCGACTATCCTGCTAAGGTTGCACCCAGTTGCCTGGAAATCGAAACAATCCAGGCTCGCAACTCAGGACCAAAGGACTTCTCCAGTATAGCCCGATCCCAAGCCAAAAAATAGGGTTCCGGCAGTCTGATCCGCTTGTCGAACGGAGCGACGAGCCTGCCCGACGCGATATCGTCGCCGGCCATCGACAGTTGCGCCAGCACAAAGCCCCTTCCGTTGGCCGCCGCATCAATCGCCGCGCTCGACAGGGAAAAGGCCACTTCGCCGGATGTTCTGCGGTGCACCTCGCCGATGGTTGCGGCCCATTCCGCCCATGTCGGCGGCGAGCGGTGATCGCGGGCCCATTCGATGCTGAGAAGCGGCAGATCGAGAATATCGGCGGGCTTGCCGACCGGATGTTTCGCCAGCAGCGTTGGCGAGCAGGCCGGTACCACCCAGTCTGTGAACAATTCGGTGTAGTGCTCGAAATCACGATATTTCGTGCCGTACGAAATACGGAAGTCGACTTGTTCGGCGCCCAGCCTTGGCTCCGTCTCGGCGCCGACCAGCCGCACGGTCGCGCCTGGGTGGGCAACCTGCCAATCCAGCAATTGCGGTCCGATCCATTTGCTGGCCAAGGACGGCAGGCAGGAGATGGTCAAAGTGTCCGCGGACCGGGCTCGTTCGATGAGATCCTGGGCTTCGCGAATGTGTTCTAAGCCAACGGAAACCGCTGCGTGGTAAACGCGGCCCAGCGCGGTAAGAGCGACACTCCTGCCGCGCCGTTCCAAAAGCCGCGCCTCCAGGGCCTCTTCGGCCTTGCGGATCTGCTGGCTGACCGCGCCGACGGAGACGCCGAGCTCGTTGGCCGCTGCCGTCACGCTGCCACGCCTTCCGAAAGCCTCGAAGGCCTGTATCGCACGAAGTGGGGGCGTCTTCTTCACCTGGGCAACGATCCTGGGGTCAGCTTGATTTAGTTTTTCTAAAATAGAACGCAGATGCAAGCCCTATGTCGTCCCAGGCCCGCAAGATATTGGTTTAAACGTTCACAAGCTCGGGAGGACGCTATGTTTCTTCGAAACTGCTGGTACGTTGCCGCATGGGACCATGAGGTCGCCGACAGGCTGGTGCCAACCCGGATACTTGGCGAGGATATTGTACTCTACCGCCGGACCGATGGCGTGGTGGCGGCGCTTGAAGATGCATGCCCTCACCGCAAGCTGCCGCTGTCCATGGGCCGCATCAAAGGCGACACTGTCGAATGCGGCTATCACGGCCTGACCTTCGACAGCACGGGAACCTGCACACGGGTGCCAGGCGCGGAAAAAATACCACATGTTGCCTGCGTCCGCTCCTATCCGATCGCTGAGCGCTACGGCTTGCTCTGGGTCTGGATGGGCGAGGCGGCAAAGGCCGATCCCGCGCTGATTTTCGCGGTCGACCACTGGGGCGATCCGGCGTGGGGCGTCAATCGCGGCGAGTCCATGGCGCTCGATTGCAACTACCTCTACATGACCGACAACCTGCTCGACCCCTCGCATGTATCGTGGGTCCATCAATCCTCCTTCGGCGGTGTCCAGGCCATGGAGGATGCGCCGCTCGAAACCACCGTGGGCGCTGATGGCGTGACGGTGTGGCGCTGGGTAGTCGATGCCGCGCCGGCTCCCTTCTATGCACCCTTCCTCAAATTCTCCGGCAATTGCGACCGCAAGCAGCACTACGAGGTGCGCTACCCCTCCAACGCCATCATCAAGGCGATCTTCGTGCCGGCCCGCACCGGCGGCGAGGACAAGCCGCTGCACGAGGACGTGTTCCTCATGGACAGCTACAATTTCATGACGCCGGTCGATGAAAACCAGACGAAATACTACTGGTTCCAGATGCGCAATTTCGCCCCCGACGATCTGGAGGTTTCGCGCCAGTTCGCCACCTCCGTGCGCGGCGCCTTTGACGAGGACCGCACCGTGCTCAATGCCGTGCATAAAGGCATGGCCAACAAGCGCACGCCCAATCTCGATCTCAAGATCGATGTCGGACCGCTGCGCTTTCGCCGCAACCTGGCCAAGCTGATCGCCAGCGAGAGCCAGCAATTGGCGGCTGCCGAATGAACGCATTCACCGCTCGCGACACCATCGCAACGAGCGGGTTTCGCGACCTGAAAGTGGTCGCGAAGGTGCGCGAAAGCGCCATCATCACGTCGTTCCATATCGAACCGGTCAATCCACAGGACTGGCGCGACTTCGAGCCGGGCCAGTTCCTGGTGTTCCGGATTCCGGTAACGCGGGAGGCAGCCGGCGAAAGGGGATATGTGCTGCGCAACTACAGCGTCTCCTGTTCCCCCGACAGCACCCGCTACCGGATCAGCGTGAAGCGTGAGGCAGCACCCGCGCCAGGGCTGCCCGACGGGGTAAGCTCGTGCTTCCTGCATGACCGGATCGAGGTCGGCGATGTGCTTCAGGCCGAAGGGCCGCGCGGCGATTTCGTGCTTGACAAGGGCAGCAACCGACCGGTCGTGCTGCTCAGCGGTGGTGTCGGGCTGACGCCGATGGTGTCGATGCTGCATGCGCTGGCTTCGATGCCGGACCGCCGCGCCGTCTTCATCCACGCTTGCGAAAACGGCGGTGTGCATGCCCTGCGTGACGAGGTGACCGGCCTTGTAGCCACACGGCCTAGCCTGAGCGCGCACTACTGCTACCGGTCCCCTTCCGAGCGCGACAAGGCCGAGCAACGCTTCCACAGCGAAGGTGTGATTTCGCGGGACGTGCTGCAGCGCCTGCTGCCGATCGATGACTATGATTTCTATCTCTGTGGTCCACCGCCGTTCATGCAGGCGATCTACGCCATGCTGCGCGAGCTTGGCGTGGCGAAGCATCGCATTGCCTACGAATTCTTCGGCCCGGCGACGGTGCTTGAGCCCGATGTCGTGCGAGCTCCCGCGGTTCCGGCGCAGCCGGCAAGGGTCGAGCCGGCCGGGGAAGCGACAACCGTGGAATTCCGGAAGTCGGGGCTGACGGCCGTCTGGGATAGCTCGGCCGCATCGTTGCTCGACTTCGCCGAGGACCAGGGTCTGTTGCTGGAATTCAGCTGTCGGGCCGGGATCTGCGGCACATGCAAGTCGCGGCTGGTCTCGGGCGACGTCGCCTATTTCGAAGAACCGCTGGACGAGCTTGGGACCGGCGAAGTGCTGCTGTGCTGCTCGAAGCCGCGCGGATCAGTCGTTCTGGATATTTGACAAGTCATAATGCCGCGTGCGGGTGCGGGGAAACGGAAATTGGGATTTGGAACAGTCGGTCAAACCAGCGTCGAGCCTGCCGCTCAATCCATATGTTGCCGCCTTGCCGCCCTACAATGCCGGCATGAACATCGCGATGGCGCGGGCGCTGAGTGGCCGCCACGATATCGCCCGGCTGGCCAGCAACGAGAATCCGCATGGGTGTTCTCCCGCCGTCATGGCCGCATTGGCTTCGTCAGCTTTCGAGCCATGGCGCTATGCTGATCCGGCCTGCACGGCGCTGCGGTCGGCGCTTGGCGAAAAACTGGCGATCGATCCCGGCCTGATCGTTGCCGGCAACGGTTCCGAGGAGATGATCGCCGCCATCTCGCGCGCCGTCCTGGTGCCGGGCGCCTCGGTCGTCACGACGGTGCCGAGCTTCGGACTGCATGAGATAGAGCCGCTGGCGGCCGGTGCCGATGTCGTCAAGATTGCGATGACACCCGAAATGGGGTTCGATCTTGCCGCGCTTGAGACGGCGATCGCCGCCCAGCCTCGGATCGTTTTCATATCCTCGCCTTGGAACCCAGTCGGGCCGGGTCTGGACCACCCCAGCCTGCAGCGGCTGATCGCCACCGTGCGGCCCGGCACGCTTCTTGTCCTGGACGAAGCCTATTTCGAATTCGCCGATCCCGGCGCGCCCGACGGGATCGAGGTCCTGCGCGACACCAGCATCGATTATGTGGTGCTGCGGACATTTTCGAAAGCTTATGGGCTGGCGGGGCTGCGCGTTGGCTATGCTGTCTGTTCCGGCCTCGAACTGGCAAGAGTGATCGCAGCCGCCAAGACGCCGTTCAACGTCAATGCGGCGGCGCAGACCGCCGCCATCGCGGCACTCGCCGACGAAAGCTGGATGAAGGCGTCGGCGGGCCGCGTCAGGGCCGAGCGCGCACGCACCGCCGCCGCACTTGCCGGCCTTGGCTTCGGGGTTGCGCAGTCGCAGACAAACTTCCTTTTTTTCGACTGCAGGAGCGACAGTTCGAGCCTTGCGGCGGGTCTCCTGAAGCAGGGGATCATCGTCAAGGCGTGGCGCGAAGCCGGCTACGAGCACTATCTGCGCGCCACCATCGGCTTGCCGGCCGACAACGACCGGCTGATCACAGGACTTCAGGGATTGGCGGCGCGATGAGCAGCCTCGCGTCTCCCAGCCAAACGACCTGCATCGAGCAAGCGGTGCCGTTGTCGGTTGTCGCCGCGATCCGCGATGTCGTTGGCGCCTCCAATGTGCGGACCGGTGATGATATCGGGGCGATCGAGCTTGGTTCGAACGGGACTGATTGCGGCGCCGGCATCGTCGTTGCGCCTTCATCGACCGGCGAGGTCGCGGCGGTGGTGCGCATTTGCCGCCAGAACGAGATTCCCATGGTGCCGCAGGGCGGGCGGACCGGCCTGGTCGGCGGCAGCGTTTCGCGGCCGGGCGAGATCGTTCTTTCCCTAGCACGCATGAACCGGATCGAGCGGCTCGATCCCGTCGAACGCGTGGCGGTCGTCGGTGCCGGTGTTACCCTCGAAGCTTTGCAGTCTACCGCATTTGAGCACCGGCTGGAGCCCGGTATCGATCTTGCCGCGCGCGGCTCGGCGACGATCGGCGGCATGGTGTCCACCAATGCGGGTGGCGTGATGGCCTTTCGCAACGGGGTCATGCGTCACCGCGTCCTTGGCCTGGAGGCCGTGCTGGCCGACGGATCGGTCTATTCCGATCTGACCCGGGTGGTGAAGAATTCCGCCGGTTACGATCTGAAGCATCTTTTCATCGGTGCCGAGGGCACGCTTGGCATTGTGACCCGCGTGGTCGTCAAGCTCGACCCTTCGCCGCGAGCCACCGCCACCACCCTTTTCGGCCTGCCGTCGGTTGAAGCGGCTCTGCAGACCATTCGCCTGGCGCTTGAATCGGATGCTGGGCATCTGCGCGCGGCGGAAGCGATGTGGACCTCGTATTTCAGCCTGGCCGCCGCCGCGCATGAATGGTCCGAACCGAGCGTGCCGCTCGACCAGCCGCTGTTCCTGCTGCTGTCGCTTGGCGGCGCGCGCGAAGAGGCGTTGCGCGAGGATTTCGAGCGCATCTATTCGGAAGTGATGGAACGCTATCCCGAAGCAACCGGCATCATTGCCGGTTCGCGGCGGCAGGAAGACGACCTGTGGCGGCTGCGCGAGGACACCAGTGTGCTTTATCGCGCCCATCCCGATGCGCCGTCCTTCGACGTGTCGGTGCCGTTGTCGGAAATTCCGGCCTATCTCGGAAGAATCCTGCCCGGGCTCGCCGCGATCGAACCGGGTCTGGCGCCCTATATCTTCGGGCATCTGGCCGATGGGAACCTGCATATCATCCTCAACCGCCAGGGGCCGCTGGCGCCTGACATGGCGGAAGCTGTCGAGGGCGTCCTGTATCAACAACTGCAAGAGATTGGCGGTTCCTTTTCGGCCGAGCACGGTGTTGGGTCGAAACGCATCCATTCCTTGTTGGCGACGGCTGATCCGACGAAGCTCTTCGCGATGGAGCGGGTGAAACGAGCCCTGGACGATCGATCGATCATGAACCCCGACAAGGTGCTTCCCTCCGACGCCTGGTTCGTCCGGTCCTCCAGGCCATTCCTTTCCGGCAAGGAGCGCCGATTGCCACCTCACAACGCGAGCGATCACAACGATGAATAGGCCCACGGTGGAACGACAGGGAATGAACGGATTGACCGCAACCGCCAGCCGTCCCGTGGGATCAACCATGCGCCATGATGAGCCGGCACCAGCCTATGCCTTTGATTTCGCCACCCTGCGTCAGGGATTTCGCGAAGCCGCTGAGCGGGCGGGCGCGGAACTGTCTGACTATGTCCATCCGCTGAACGGCCCGGATGGCGAGACGCTGGCGACGGATGTGGCGCTGCTTGGCCGCCGCGATGCGCGCAAGCTGATCGTGCTCATCTCCGGCACGCATGGTGTCGAGGGGCCGTTCGGCTCGACCTGCCAGACCGCCTGGCTCGGCCAGAAGAACCTGCGGCGCTTACCCAACGATACGGCGATCCTTGCCATCCACCTCATCAATCCCTGGGGCACAGCTTGGTCGCGGCGCGTCAACGAAGACAATGTCGACCTCAACCGCAACTTCGTCGACTGGTCTTCGAGCACTCCGGTCAACAACGGTTATGCCGGCCTGCACGACGCCGTGGCCTATCGCGAATGGGAAGGGCCGGATCGCGTAGCGGCCGACGAGAAGCTCGCCGTGGCGCGCAAGAGGCTTGGGCATGCCGGGCTGGCGGCGATCGTCGAGGCCGGCCAGTATGAGTTCGCCGACGGCATGTTCTACGGCGGTGGCGGCCCGGCCTGGTCGAACCGCACCTTGAACGAAATCCTGAAGACCTTCGCCGGCGCAGCACGCCAGGTCATCGTCTTCGACCTGCATACCGGCGCCGGGCCTTACGCTTATCCGGCTCTGCTTTCTGTGGCGAATTCCGAGCATGACGGCCTTGCCTGGGGCAAATCCATCTTCGGGCCGACGCTGGCGACAGTCCTGACAGGCCAGGGTGCCAAAACCGACACCGGCATCGCAGCAACGGCGACCGGCTATGTTTCCGACGCCGTGCGCAAGGCAATGCCGAATGCGCGTGTGCTGCCACTTGTCGTCGAATGCGGCACGCTGGACGGCCCGGCCGTCATGGAAGCGGTGCAGGCCGACAACTGGCTGCATCAGTTCGGGAAACTCGATTCGCCCCTGGGCAAGCGGATCCGGGACACGCTGCGCGCTGCCTTCATTCCCGATGATCCGGATTGGCGGCGCACCTGCCTGTCCAGCAGCCTGCGCTATTTCGACCGGGCGCTGGCGGACCTGCGGACTGTCGAGGTAACCCAGGACGCGGCCCTCAGCAGGGAACAGACGCCGCCAACAATTCCCGCCGTGGCGGCCGACACGGCGCCCGCCGACGAAGCGAACATCGCCACGCCGGCCGTGCAGATCGACGAGCTTCACAAGAGCTTCGGCTCGCTTCTGGTGTTGAAGGGCGTCAACCTCACCGCCCATGCCGGCGAAGTCATTTCCATGATCGGCTCGTCGGGCTCGGGCAAGAGCACGTTCCTGCGCTGCATCAATCTTCTGGAGCAGCCTGATGGCGGCAAGGTCGCCATCGACGGTGAAGTCATCAAGATGAAGCCGCTGTCGAACGGCCGTCTTGGGCCTGCCGACATGGCGCAGGTCGAACGCATCCGTGCGCGCGTCGGCATGGTTTTCCAGAACTTCAATCTGTGGCCGCACATGACGGTGGTGGAGAACATCATCGAGGCGCCCCGGCACGTGCTGAAGGAGCCCCGCGACAAGGCCGTCGAACATGCGCACGCCTTGTTGAAGAAAGTCGGGCTCGCCGACAAGCACGCCCACTATCCGGGCCAGTTATCAGGCGGCCAACAGCAACGCGCCGCGATCGCGCGCACGCTCGCGATGCGTCCCAAAGTCATCCTCTTCGACGAACCGACTTCGGCGCTCGATCCCGAACTGGTCGGCGAGGTGCTGCGGGTGATCCGTCAACTGGCGGAGGAAGGCAACACCATGATCCTCGTGACACATGAGATGCAGTTCGCGCGCGAGGTCTCCCACAAGGTTCTGTTTCTCCACCAGGGAAAGGTGGAGGAAGAGGGTGCGCCCGCGGAGCTGTTCGGCAGCCCGCGCTCGGAGCGTCTGCGCCAATTCCTGGCACGGACACTGTGAGGGAAGCCCGCATCCTCGAAGCGTCCGGTTCGCACCGGACAACCGCAATGAAGATCAACAAGGGGAACTGACATGAAACTGAAATTCTTGACGCTGCTCGCATGTCTCGCGGGAAGCATGGGAAGCGCATTGGCGGCCGAAGGCGAGTTGTCCATCGGAACGGAAGGCGCCTACCCGCCATGGAGCATGTCCGACGCCAATGGCAACGTCACCGGTTTCGACGCCGATGTCGGCGCGTTGCTGTGCACCAAAGTCGCGGTGACCTGCCATTTCGTCGTGCAGGCGTTCGACGGGTTGATCCCGGCGCTGAAGGCCAAGCGCTTCGACGTCATCATCTCGGGCATGTCGATCACCGCCGATCGCAAGAAGGAGATCAATTTCAGCGTCGGCTATGCCGAACTGGCCAACATGTTCGTCGCGGCCAAGGGTTCTGATCTGGCCGCCATCACCGACGTCGACACGCTGCTGAAGTCGCTCGACGGCAAGAAGGTCGGCGTGCAGGCTGGCACCACCCACGCGCATTTCCTCGAGAAGCGTGCGCCCAATGCCGACCTGAAAACCTACGACACGCTCGACCAGATGCAGATCGACCTGGCGAGCGGCCGTATCGACACGGCTTTCGCCGATCAGTCCGCCTTGCAGGATTTTCTGGACAAGCCCGATGGCAAGAACTTCCAGTTGGTCGGCGTTGAGATCAAGAGCACCTTCGACCCGACGCTTGGTGAAGGCATCGGCGTCGGCATCGCGCAGGAAAACACCGACCTCAAGGCCAAGATCGACAAGGCGCTTTGCGAGCTGATCGCGGACGGCTCGGTCGGCAAGGCAAGCCAAAAATGGTTCAAGACGGACATTTCCCGGTCCTGCAAATAACGCGTTGGAAACCTCGCATGCGCCCGGACCGCCGGGCGCATGCGCTTCATTGGCACGACAGACTAGGGCAACGCAGATGGAATTCGGTCTCTGGCAGGTTTGGGAAGCGGGTTGGGTGACCGCCATCCTGCGTGGCGCGTCGATAACGATCCTTGTGGGTCTTGTCAGCATGGCCGCCGGGTTGGTGATCGGCATTGTCTGCGGCCTGATCAAATGGGCCCGGATATTTCCGCTCTCGCTGCTCGTTGATGCCTATACTTCGCTCGTGCGTGGCGTGCCCGAACTGCTCATCATCTACCTGTTGTTTTTCAGTTCGGTTGAATTCGTGACCAAGGTCGTGACCGCCTTCGGCTATGCCGGTGTCGCGGAGAGCGGCTATGCGTTCGTCATCGCGGTCATCGCCATCGGCGCGATCTCCGGCGCCTATTCGACCGAGGTTGTGCGCGGGGCCCTGGGCGCGATCCCCGATGGGCATATCGAGGCCGCGCGCGCGCTCGGTCTATCGGGCGGGCGGATCTTTCGCCGCATCATCGCGCCGCAGATGCTGCGCATCGCGGTTCCCGGCATCAACAATGTCTGGCAGACCACGATCAAGGACACGGCCCTGGTCTCGGTGGTGGGCCTTCAGGAATTGATGCGCATTTCATTCATTGGCGCCAATTCCACCCGCCACCCGTTCATCTTCTACCTGATTGCGGCTGCCGTTTATCTGGTCATCACGCTTGTAAGCCAGGCCGGTTTCGATGGAATCGAGCGCCTGCTCAGGCTCCGGACAAGAAAGTAGCACGATGGAACTCATCCAACTCGCGGTTCCGGTTTTGCTCAAAGGCCTGGGGATGACGGCGATATTGACGGCCGTTTCGGTGCTGATCGGCTTCAATCTTGGTCTGGGATTGGCGCTGATGCGGCTATCGTCGAACCGCTTCCTGTCGGGCTTCGCCAAATATTACTCCAATGTCTTTCGTGGGACGCCGCTACTGGTGCAGATTTTTCTCTTCTATTACGGGCTCGGCCAGCTTTCCCTGATCAAGGACAACGCGGTTTTGTGGTGGTTGATTAGTGACGGCGCGCGCTGCGCCGTGCTGGCGCTTGCGCTGAACACCGCAGCCTACACGTCCGAGATCCTGCGCGGCGGATTGATGTCGGTTCCGATTGGCCTCGTCGAAGCTGCCCAGGCGTGCGGCATGTCGCGCATGCTGCGGTTCCGGCGCATCGAGTTTCCGCTCGCCATCCGCCAGGCGCTGCCAGCCTATGGCAATGAGCTCATCCTCGTCGTCAAGGGGACCAGCCTTGCCTCGACGATCACGGTGCTCGAGATCACCGGCTACGCCAAGCGGCTGATGAGCCAAACCTTCGCGATCTTCGAAATCTTTGCCATTGCCGGCGTGCTCTACCTCGTGATCAATCTGCTGCTGATCGCGATCATCCGCGCCATAGAGCGTTTTCTCATGCGCCACGAGGCCTCCTCTGGCCGACATTTGACCGGGCCGCAACCAAATCGACGTACCGTGGGTTCGTGACACCCCTGCGAAGATAGAGCGATCCGAAAACCAACTGTCCGCTCTAGAGCGGGATGAATTTAGGTTGGGCATAGCCTGCCTCTGTGAAGTAATTTCGGCATTCGGTTGACGTGACGGTGCCGAGGATTTGGCCGATGGCGTCACAGACGGTTTCGACTGTTCGCTTGGCA
>NZ_RZRT01000100.1:0-11281 GCF_003998295.1 Mesorhizobium sp. M7A.F.Ca.US.011.01.1.1 | reverse complement strand
GCGCCATCGCAGCTCGCTCAGCGTCAAAGAAGAAGGCTATCATCGCCGTCGCAAGGAAGCTCCTCGTCGTCCTAAACGCCATCATCCGTGATAAAAAAGCTTTCGCATGAACACAGTTGCCATGCCGTGACGTCGGAGCGTCGCGGCGTTGGAAGCAATCGACAGGCGCAACCAGCAACGGGCTTCAGCCGCCTGATTTGGGCACCAGCAGGGGAATGATGCGGTCGCTCTTGGCCACCGAAGGCCGCCCGGCGGAGCCATAGGGGATGCCGAGCGCATCCCAGGTCTCGACCAGCGCATCCTGCAATTCGGCGATCAGCGCATCGGAATGGAACGGCGTCGGCGTGATGCGCAGCCGCTCGGTGCCGCGCGGCACGGTCGGGTAGTTGATCGGCTGGATGTAGATGCCGTGCACGCCGAGCAGGCGGTCGCTGGCCATCTTGCAGGCCTCGGGATCGCCGACCAGCAGCGGCACGATGTGGGTCGGCGAGTCCATCACCGGCAGGCCGGCGGCCGACAGGATCTGCTTGGTTCGGCTCGCCTGCTGCTGCTGGGCGTCGCGCTCGGCCTGCGAGCGCTTGAGATGGCGGATCGACGCGGTCGCGGCAGCCGCGATCGCCGGCGGCAGTGCCGTGGTGAAGATGAAGCCCGGCGCATAGGAACGCACGGCGTCGATCACGGCGCTGGTGCCTGTGATATAGCCGCCCAGCGTGCCGAATGCCTTGGCGAGCGTGCCTTCGATGATGTCGATGCGGTCGGCCAGGCCTTCGCGCTCGGTGATGCCGCCGCCGCGCGGCCCGTACATGCCGACGGCATGGACCTCGTCGATATAGGTCATGGCGTTGTAGCGCTCGGCGAGTTCGACGATCTCTCTGATCGGCGCGATGTCGCCATCCATCGAATAGACGCTTTCGAAGACGATCAGCTTGGCGCGTTCGCGCCCCGCCGCCTGCAAAAGGCTTTCCAGATGCGCCACGTCGTTGTGGCGGAAGATCTTCTTCTCGGCGCCGGAACGCCGCACGCCTTCGATCATCGAGGCGTGGTTCAATTCGTCCGAGATGATCAGGCAGTTGGGCAAAAGCTTCGCGATGGTCGAGATCGAGGCTTCGTTGGAGACGAAACCGGAGGTGAAGACCAGTGCCGCTTCCTTGTCGTGCAGGTCGGCAAGCTCCACCTCGAGCTCGACCAGCGGGTTCGAGGTGCCGGAAATGTTGCGGGTGCCGCCGGCGCCCGAACCCATTTTGCCTGCCGTGTTCTGGAACGCGGCGATGACGTCGGGATGCTGGCCCATGCCGAGATAGTCGTTGGAGCACCAGACGGTGATTTCCTCGGCGCGGCCATTGGAACGCCAGATGGCGCGCGGGAACTTGCCCGCGATGCGCTCCAGGTCGGCGAAAACGCGGTAGCGACGCTCGGCATGGAGCTGGTCGATCGCTTCCTCGAAGAACCGCTGATAGTTCATGTCGACTTCCCAATTTTTGCGCGGGATCATAATCATTGGCCTGTTGGTCGTCCACCTGGCCTTTTTGGTCAAAATGCCACGCCCCGGACCTGTTCCTAACGACCACGGATCGTGGCCTATTCCCTTGATGTGGATCAACTTTGTTTCAGGACAATGCCACTGGCCGGCGAGGCCGGTTACCACGGGTTCCAATGGTCATGCGGCGGGCTTTCCAGTAGAGCGGGGGTTGAGACAGTTTCCGATAAATCTTGGATAAGCGAGGACGCGGATGACGGTTTTGGTTACAGGCGGCGCCGGTTACATCGGCAGCCATATGGTCTGGGAGCTGCTGGATGCCGGCGAAAGCGTGGTCGTTCTCGACCGTCTTTCCACCGGTTTCGAATGGGCGGTGGCGCCCGAGGCAAGGCTGGTTGTCGGCGATGTTGCCGACAGGGAATTGGTCGGCGGGGTCATCAGGGAGAACAAGGTCGACGCGATCATTCATTTCGCCGGCTCGATCGTGGTTCCGGAATCGGTCGCCGACCCGCTCAGCTACTATGAGAACAACACCTCGAAGACGCGCACGCTGATCGAAACCGCGGTGCGCGAAGGCGTGCCCAATTTCATCTTTTCCTCGACCGCCGCCGTCTATGGCGGAGCCGGGCTGGAGCCGGTGCGCGAGGACGCCCGCCTGGCGCCGGAATCGCCCTATGGCCTGTCCAAGCTGATGAGTGAGTGGATGCTGCGCGACGCATCGATCGCGCATGGCCTGCGCTATACCGCGCTGCGCTACTTCAACGTCGCCGGCGCCGACCCGAAGGGCCGCACCGGCCAGTCGACGCCGGGCGCCACCCATCTGATCAAGGTTGCCTGCGAGACGGCACTCGGCAAGCGGCCGTTCATGCAGGTGTTCGGCACCGATTATCCGACGCCGGACGGCACCTGCATGCGCGACTACATCCATGTCAGCGACCTGGCGGCGGCGCATCGCCTGGCCCTGCAGCGGCTGCGTGCCGGGGGCACCAGCCTCGTCGCCAATTGCGGCTACAGCCATGGCTACTCGGTGCTCGAGGTCATCGACAGCGTGCGCCGCGCCTTTGGTCATGATTTCGAGGTGAAGATGGGCGACCGTCGCCCCGGAGATGCCGCGGCGGTGGTTGCCAATTCGGATCTCGCCCGCGCCGAGTTCGGCTGGACCCCGCAACGCGACGATCTCGACCAGATCGTCGCCGACGCGCTCGCCTGGGAGCGCATCCTGACCGGCAAGAACTCCGCGCGCGGCTGAGCCGGGTTCTCCCAAGGGCTCGCAAGGCGGGCAGTGAAGCGCTATTGAAGGCATTCGCGGCAAGGCGCGGAGGCGCCGCGCCGCGAGGAGCTCTTGGGGGATGGCATGAAAATAACGGTGCTCGGGGCCGGTGTCGTCGGTACGGCGGCCGCCTATTATCTGGCCAGCGAAGGCCATGAGGTGACAGTGATCGAGCGCCATCCGGCGGCGGCACAAGGCACCAGCCAGTCCAATGCCGGCCTGGTGTCACCGGGTGACGCCACCGCCTGGGCCTCGCCGGCGGCTTTGAAGACCTTCCTGCGCGGGCTCTACAACCATGATCTCGGCATCAAGGTCAGGCTGCGCCTCGATCCCTACTTCCTCGCCTGGAGTCTGCGTTTCCTGCGCCAGTGCACGGTGGCGCGCCTGCGCGCCAACACCGACATCAAGCTCAGGCTCGCGCTCTATTCGCGCGACTGCATCAATGCGCTTTCGGAAGCCACCGGCATCCACTACGACGAGCGCAAGAAGGGCATTCTCTATTTCTTCCGCTCGCAAAAGAGCCTCGACACCGGTACCGACAATTACCGTTATCTTGCCAAGCACGGCCTGCCGATCGAAATCGTCGGCCGCAACCGGCTGGTCGAGCTGGAACCAGGCCTTGCCGGCGTCAAGGACAAGATTGCCGGTGGCGTCTATTCGCCAACCGACCAGACCGGAGATTCCAAGCAATTTGTCGACAGGCTGGCCGCCTATGCTGCCGAGAAGCTTGGCGTCAAATTCCTGTTCGCAACCACAGTCGAAGGCCTCGACATCGAGGGCGATCATGTGCGCGCGGTGATGACGTCGGCCGGCCCGGTCGCCGGCGATGCCGTGGTCATCTCGATGGGACCGGAGAGCGGCCTGCTCGGGCGCCGCTATGGCATCGACCTGCCTGTCTATCCGGTAAAAGGCTATACCGCGACGATTCCCTTGGAGGACGAAAGCAAGGGACCGACCATGGGCGGCGCCGACGAGGACCGGCTGATCGGCTATTCCAGGCTGGGCAACCGCTTGCGGATGTCCTCGACGGCTGAATTCACCGGCTTCGACCGAACTTTCAAGCCCGCCGATTTCAAGACGATCATCAGCACCGGCAAGGATCTTTTCCCGGGTGCCTTCGACGAGAAGAAGGCTGTGTTCTGGGCGGGCCTGCGGCCGATGATGCCCAACTCGGTGCCGGTCATCGGCCAGGCGCGCTACAAGAACCTCTATCTCGACACCGGCCACGGTCATGTCGGCTGGACCATGGCCTGCGGCTCCGGCAAATTCCTTGCCGACCTCGTTTCCGGCCGCAAGCCGGAGATCGACCCGCAGGGACTGGTCTACGGGGGCTAGTGATGTCGGGACCGCAAGTCGCTATCGACCTTGGCCGCATCGAGCGCAACGCGCGCACCATCGTCGAGCGCTGCGCGCTCTCGGGCATCAAGGTGTTCGGCGTCACCAAGGGCACGTGCGGCATGCCGCAAGTGGCGCGCGCCATGCTGCGCGGCGGTGTCGCCGGCATCGCCGAATCGCGCTTCGAGAACATCCGCCGGCTGCGCGACAGCGGCATCAACGCGCCGATCATGCTGTTGCGCAGCCCGCCGATGGCGCGGGTTGAGGAGGTGGTACGCACCGTCGACATCAGCCTGCAGTCGGAACTCGCCACCATCCGCGAGATTTCGCGCATCGCCGAACGCATGGGCCGCGTCCACGACATCATGCTGATGATCGATCTCGGAGATCTCCGAGAGGGCATCTGGCCGAACGACCTGATCCCGACGGTCGAGCAGATACTGCAGTTCAAGGGCGTTCGCATTGCCGGCATCGGCACCAATCTCGGCTGTTTCGGCGCCATCATGCCGACGCCGGAAAATCTCGGCCAGCTCGTCGCCCATGCCTACAAGACCGAGCGCCTGTCCGGCAGAAGCCTCGACGTGATCTCCGGCGGTGCCTCGTCGTCGCTGCCGCTGCTGCTCGAAGGCAGACTGCCGGCCGGCATCAACAATCTGCGGGTCGGCGAAGCAATCCTGCAGGGCGGTGTCGAGACCTTCCGCGACACGCCGTGGGCGGAGCTCGAACCCGATGCCTGCCGGCTGACCAGCGACATCATCGAGGTCAAGCTCAAGCCGTCACGGCCGATCGGCCAATCGGGCTACGACGCCTTCGGCAACCAGCCGGTCTTCCCCGACGAAGGCGACAGGCTGCGCGCCATCGCCAATATCGGCCGCGAGGACGTGCTGGTCGAGGGGCTGACGCCGATCGCCAAGGGGATACGGGTGCTCGGCGCCTCCAGCGACCATCTGCTTTTGGATGTCGCCGATGCCGACCCGAGGCCCTCCGTCGGCGACCGCGTCGCCTTCCGCATGAGCTATGGCGCCATGCTTTTGGCAATGACCTCGGAATATGTCGAGAAGGCCCCAATGCACGACGTCGAGGATTTTTCCGGTCGCAAGATGGTGCAGATCACGGCCGGGCAGGGAGCTGCCGGCATCCTGGCCCGGGAAGGCACCGGCGCGCGCCTGGAAGCGATGAACTTCGACGTGGTGGAACTCGCCGATGTCGAGAGGCCGCCATCGGGGCTGGTCCGCCTCATCGCAGGCGCCGACCGGCGCATCGCCCACAAGGCGCTGACCGCGACGGCGCGCGCGACACATTCCTTCGGCCTGATCTGGATCGATTCCATCGCCGCCCTGATGCCCGAGGACGAGGACGGCATCGACCTGCCGGAAGGCTCGGTGCTGGCGCGCACTCTCGGCCTCGACCACAAGGCGGGTGCGCTGCAGCCGCAGCTGTCGCCGGAAAATGTCGTCATCGTCGGCTTGCGTCACGCCGATCCGGCCGAAGCGCGGGTGCTGAAGGATTCGCGCGTGTCGGCCTTCACCATGACCGATATCGACGCCATGGGCATGCGCGACCTGATGCATGAGGCGATACGCATCGCCACCTCAGGCACGCAAGGCTTTCACGTCAGCTATTCGCCGACCGCGACCGAATTCGCCGGCTGGACTGCGGGCTCCGGCGGGCTGACCGTGCGCGAGACGCATCAGGCGATGGAGGCGATCGCGCTCTCCGGCGGCTTGCTGTCTATGGATGTGTCGGGGCTGACCGCTGATCTGGAGCCGCGGATCGGCACCGACGCGGTCAACTTCGTCATGTCTGCTTTCGGCAAGCGGATTCTCTGATCAGCCCTGCACGTCCACTGCCGCGCGCCATGCGCTGGCATAATCAACCCAGGCCGGGTCTACAGGCGGTTCTATTCTTTCGCCCTTGCCGTGCGTCGCCGGCTGATCGGATGCCAGCAGCGCCGCGCCGATGCTGGTGCCGGTGGCGGCCTCGGACGCAACCACGGCGCGCGCCGTGGCTGCCGCCAGCATGCCGACAAACAGCCGGTTACGGGCAAAGGGGCCTTCGACCGTGGTCGGACCGTCCGCGCCGATCAGGTCGAGGCAGGTCGCCGTCATCAACGCCAGATAGAACGAGATGGCGGCAAAGCGCTGGCCGCTGTTCATGCCGTCAGCGTTGAGCCATGCCGCGGTCTGATGCGGGAACTGTCCAGACCCTTGCTGGGTCGACGGCAGCAGCAGCATCTTTCGCGCCAGCACGGCGCCGACATCATTCTCGGTCCACTGCTCCGGTCGGTCCTTGGTCAGCACGGAAAACTCGCGGCCGCCCATAAAGCGCGCCGAGGGAACGGGATTGCCGAGTGCGTTGACATTGACCAGCGTGTCGCGCGCGGCATCCAGCGCAATCTGTTTGCCGACGACCGCCATCGACACCACCCAGGTGCCGGTCGAGACCACGGAGAAAGGTGGTTTGTCGGACAGCAGATGCGGCAGCAGCGAGGCGTTGGAATCATGCAGGCCGCAGAACACCGGCGTTTGCGGATCCAGTCCGGTTCGCATCGCAACGATGGGCAGGATCGGGCCGAGGCGGTCGCTGGCTGGCCGCACCGGCGCCATCAGGCTCCGCCACTCCAGCCTGTCGACCAACGATGAAAAATCCGCTGTCCACGGGTTCCACAGGTCGGTGTGGCAGCCGAGCGAGGTGACCTCGTTGGCGGCGATGCCGGTCAGGCGCAGCGCCCAGTATTGCGGGTACATCAGCATCGCGGCGGCCCTGGCGAATTCGGCCGGGAAGCTTTCCTGCTGCCAAAAGAATTGCGCACCGAGATTGAGGCCGAGCGGCAGGCGCGGCGTGCCGGTCTCGGCGAAAGGCGGGCGGATCGCGTCATAATCCGCTGCCAGCCTGTCGGGGCCATCGAACTCATAGTCGAGCACCGGCAGCACCAGTTCACTCGCCGCGTCGACCAGCACGCCCGTCGCGCCGTGGGTGGTGATCGAAATGGCGTCGATGCGCTGTTCGTGGTTGAGGCCGGCAAGGCTTTCGAGGATGAACGTCCACAGCGCCTCGACATCGTGGTGCGGGTAGGGCGCCTGTCGCACCGGCGCATTCGCCATGCGGCGCAGCGCCACCTCGCTCAACGTCGCGAGGTCGACCAGCGCCACCTTGGCGTTGGTCTTTCCGATGTCGATGACGGCGATGTGGCGCATAGCACTCATGCCATGTGGAACATTGTTTCCAGCGGCACGGCCACCGGCTCGTTGTCCGGTCTGGTTTCCATGATGTCGGCCATTTCAGCCCACCAGCGCTGCATCACCGGATATCCGGGCAATTCGTCCATGTCGTGGTCGTCTCGCCGCCACAACACGCCGAACAGGATATTGGTCTCCTCGTCGAGATGGATGGAGTAATCCGAGACGCCTGCCTGCTTCAGCAGCGCGACCAGTGACGGCCAGATCTCGTCATGGCGCTTCTTGTACTCGGCCTTCATGCCGGGCTTTAGCTGCATCTTGAATGCGTATTTCTCGGCCATCAACGCCCTCCGCGGAGCCGCCGCCAGACGATCGGCAAGGCAATGACGATGATCAGCAGCAGGCCGATGAAGATCGACATGACGATTCCGGGCACGTTGAGCAGGCCAAGGCCGAAGGTCACCAGTCCCATGATGAAGGCTGCAAGCACGACCCCAAGAATGCTGCCGGCGCCACCGAGGATGCTGACGCCGCCGAGCACCACCATGGTGATGACTTCCAGCTCGTAGCCCTGTGCGATCGAGGGCCGCGTCGAGCCGAGCCGCGAGGTGATCAGCACCGAGGCGATGCCCGACATCAGCCCGGTCAGGCAGAACAGGATGAACTTGGTGCGGCCGACGCGCACGCCGGAAAACTGTGCAGCTATCGGGTTGTTGCCGATGGCGAAGACACGACGGCCGAAACTCGTGCGGTGCAGAAGGAACCAATAGACGACGGCCGCGATCAGGAAGAGCACCAGTTCGAACGACACCACCCACCAGACATAGCCCTGGCCGAAAAAGGCGAAGCTTGAGGGATAGCCCTTGTAGGCCTGGTCGCCGAGGATGATGAAGGCGATGCCGCGAAACAGGCTCATCGTGCCGATGGTGACGACGATCGACGGCAGGCCGAGCCTTGTCACCAGCAGACCGTTGAAGGCGCCGCAGCCGAGCCCGACGACGATGCCGATAGCCACCAGCACCGGCGTGCCGGCGCCGGCCTGCACCGCCATGCCCATCATCGTCGACGCCAGCGCAATGATGGCGGCCACCGACAGGTCGATCTCGCCCGAGATGATCAGCAGCGCCATGGCGAAGGCAATCAGGCCCTTCTCGGTGAAATTGAAGGTGAGATCGGACAGCGAGTAGGGATCGAGAAAATAGGGCGAGGCAAAGCTGTTGATGGCGAAGATGGCGACTGCCACCACGACCAGCAGCGCTTCCCAGGAAAAGATCGCCGAACGCAGCGGCTTGTCGAGCCGGTCGGGAATATGGCGCGGGGCAGGGATGTCGGTCACGCCTCCACCTTTCTGAGGATGATGCGGCCTTGCTGGCGTTCGCCGCGCGCATTGAGCACGACGGCCAGAATGATGGCGCTGCCCGAAATCGCCATCTGCCAGAAGGGCGAGATGTTGATGACCGGCAAGGCGTTGGAGATGATGCCGAGGAACAGTGCGCCGAGCACCGCGCCGCCGACCGAGCCGATGCCGCCGGCGATCGAGATGCCGCCGATGACGCAGGCGGCGATGATGTTGAGTTCATAGCCGTTGGCGACCTCGACCGAGGCGATCACATAGCGCGAGATCCAGAGGTAGCCGGAAAGCCCGCCGATCATGCCGGAGATGCAGAAGACGATGAACTTCGTTCGGCCGACATCGATGCCGGCATAGACCGAGGCCGTCGGGTTGACGCCGATGGCATAGATCGAGCGGCCGAGCGCGGTACGTGTCATCAGGACGAAGAACAGCGCGATAACCAGGATGGCGATCCAGGACAGCACCGGGATGCCGAGGAACGCCGCGCGCTGGAAGCCGATGAAGTCCGGGCTCATCTTGTCGGCATTGACCCAGGCGCCGCCGGACAGGACGAAGGTGGCGCCGCGATAGATTGTCAGCGTGCCCAACGTCACCACGATCGAGGGGATGTTCAGCCGCCAGACCAACAGGCCGTTGATGGCGCCGAGCACCAGGCCGACGGCCAGCGCAATGACGATCAGCAACGGGATCGGGATTGCCGGATGCGCGGCGTTCAGCATCGCCACCACCATGCCGGTGAAGCAGAGATTGGACGCCATCGACAGATCGATCGACCGGGTCAGGATGACCACCATTTGGCCAAGCGCCAGGATCATCAGGATCGAGGTGTCGTTGAACACCTGGCGCAGATTGCCGGGGTCGGCAAAGGCCGGGAAGCGCGTCGATATCAGCCCGATCAGCACGACGATGGCCGCGAGCAGCCAGATTTCACGGTATTTGAAAAAGGCCTTCATGCCGCGATCCCTGCTGCCGTCCTGACCAGCGTCTCGGCGTCCAGCCCCTTGTTGTCGTAGACCGCAGCGATGAGACCTTCCCGCATGACGACGACGCGATCGGACATGCCGAGGATTTCGGGCAGCTCGGAGGACACCATGATCACCGACAGGCCTTGCGCCACCAACTCGGCCATGAAGCCGTGCACGGCGGCCTTCGAGCCGATGTCGATGCCCTTGGTCGGTTCGTCCAGGATGATCACCTTGGGCGCGGTCGCCAGCCATTTGGCGATGACGATCTTCTGCTGGTTGCCACCCGACAGCGTGCCGACGTCCTGGCTCAGCGAGGAGGCCCTGAGGTCGAGCCGCTCGGTGTATGAGCGGGCCAGATCGAACTCCTCCGACAACCGCAGCAGGCCGGACTTCGACGTGCGCTTGAGCGAAGGCAGCGAGACGTTCTGGAAGATCGGCAGGCCGATCACCACGCCTTGCTTGCCGCGTTCCTCGGGCACGTAGACGATGCCGGCATCGATCGAATCCGCCGCCGATCTCGGCGCGATCGTCTTGCCTTCGAGCGTGATCGTGCCGCCTGAGGTGCGGGTGATGCCCGAAATCGCCTGCATGACCTCGCTGCGTCCGGCGCCGACCAGGCCGTAGAAGCCGAGGATCTCGCCCTTGTGCAATTCGAAGCCGATATCGTTGAATTCGGTCGGATGCGACAGGCCGGAAACGGAGAGCACGGGCGCGCCGATCTCGGCCTTGCGCTGCGGAAAGATATGGTCGACCGCACGGCCGACCATCAGGCGCACGATCTGGCTCTGGCCGGCATCCTTGATCAGGCCTTCGCCGACCATCTCGCCATCGCGGAACACCGTGTAGCGGTCGGCGATACGGTAGATCTCGTCGAACTTGTGGCTGATGAACAGGATCGCCTTGCCGTCGCTCTTGAGGAACTCGATCAGCAAAAAGAGCTCCTCGATCTCCTTCATCGAAAGGGCGGCGGTCGGCTCGTCCATGATGACGATCTGCGCGTCGATCGACATGGCGCGCGCGACGGCGACCAGATGCTTGTTGGCGATGCCGAGGTCCTTCAGGCGCGCATCGGCGTCGATATGGCCGGCATGCATGGTGTCGAGCACTTCGCGCGCATTTTTGCGCATCGTGCGCCAGTCGATGGTGCGCAAACGCGTGCGTGGCGCGTGACCGAGAAAGATGTTCTCGGCAACCGTCAAATCGTCGAACAGCACGGTTTCCTGGTGGATGGCGGTGACGCCGTGTCCGAAAGCTGCGTGCGCGCTGGGCAGGGTGACGGCCTGGCCGTCGATGCTGATGGCTCCTTCGTCGGGCTGGTAGATGCCAGTCATGATCTTGACCAGCGTCGACTTGCCGGCGCCGTTCTCGCCGATCAGCGCGGTCACCTGGCCCGGATAGAGCGACAGGCTGACATTGTGCAGCGCGCGCACGCCGGGAAAGCTTTTTGAGATGCCGGACAGTGTCAGGCGTGGAGCCGCCTCCCCCTTGTGGGGAGGGCCGCGAACGACGTGAGCGGGGTGGGGGTTGTCTAGCATATCAAGGTCCTGGTGCGTGGAGATGTCGCCACCCCCACCCCGTCAAGGGTAGGGCAATCGCATATGGCCAGCGTAGGCTTGCGCTCTACGAATACCCCCACCCCTAACCCCTCCCCACAAGGGGGAGGGAGACTTCCGTTGGCGCTGACCTCTGTACACTCACAGA